>CAKSQS010000032.1 GCA_934486705.1 uncultured Eubacteriales bacterium | reverse complement strand
GTGCTTAACGCTAAAAACAAGCTTTCGTGGAACTGGCTTGCTTTTCTCTTCCCCTGCGGGTGGATGCTCTCGCGCAAGATGTATAAAAACGGCGCGATAGCAGGGCTGCTTACGGTTATTTCAAGCCTTTTTTATCTGCCGTTTATGAATGCGGTAAATAATCTCGGCACTGCTCCCAATGAAACGCAGGCGCAGCTTATGCAGAATATTTACTCCCACCTGCCCGAAATGGGCACGGCGGTAATAGCGGCGCTGCTTGTGGGATTTATACTTAATATCGCGGTAAGGTTTTTATCGGCGCTGTTCGGCGATTACCTTTATAAGCAATATGCCATAGCGTCCATTAAGACCATTCGCGCCGAAAGCGAGGATATGGACTACGACTACCGCAAAAAAGGCGGGGTCAATATCTTCCTGTTCCTTTTGGGTACAATGGCGGTGCAGTACCTGCCCGCCGTGATAGCGATTTTTATTTAGGAGGATGAAGAATGGATAAAAAAATTTGCTCCGAGTGCGGAACGGAAAACGAAAGCGATTATATTTACTGCAAAAACTGCGGTACGCTGTTGCCGGCTGCCGCAAAGCCTGCCGAAACGGAAAACGCGGAAACCGAAAACCGCGCGCCCGCGCTTGAATTTATTTCGCAGGAGAAGACCGAGCCGCAGGCAGTGCCGCACGTTCAGCCGAATTATAACACCCAAAGCTCGGGGTATACACCGAACGCAGCCCCCGCAGCAGGCGGAATACCGCAGGAGGAACTGGCGCTCTTTATAGGCAAAAAGTCCGCCGTTATAATGCCCAAGCTTATTAAAATGGAAATAACAAATTCCAAGGTCTCCTGGTGCTGGCCTGCGGCACTGCTCGGCTTTTTCTTCGGCCCTATGGGCGCGGCGCTGTGGTTTTTCTACCGCAAAATGTATAAAACGGGCGCGCTGCTTGCGGTTATCGGCGCGGTTGTCAATATTATAGTGGCGGCGCTTACGTTTAATACAAACTCGGCAGATTACACCCTGCTTTACCGCTCTATTTTATCGGGCGATCTGCAAAGCGTGCTGAATGCGTTTTCCTCTATCGGGAGCAGCTCTACCTTGCTTGATATTATAGCCGACGTAATAAGCAGCGCGGCGGATCTTGTAACTTGTATACTTACGGGGCTTTTCGGCTATTACATGTATAAAGAGCATTGCATAAAAACAATAAACAATTTCCGTATGAACATAAGCGACCGCCGCTATTACACAATGGGGCTTGCATCTGTCGGCGGTGTTTCGGGCGGTATGCTTGCGGTCGGCATAATCTGCATAATCGTTGTAAATAATCTTACATCAGCTGTAACTGCTGTTATATCAATGCTGTAAAAAAGGAGAAAAATTATGAAAATCAAAAAGGCTATAATCCCCGCGGCGGGGCTCGGAACACGCGTTTTACCCGCCTCAAAGGCGCTCCCTAAGGAAATGCTGCCCATAGTAGATAAGCCCGCAATACAGTATATTGTGGAAGAGGCGGTAAGAGCGGGAATAACCGATATTCTCATAATTACCAACCGCGGCAAGGGCGTTATAGAGGACCATTTCGACCACTCCATAGAGCTTGAAGCAATGCTTGAAAAGCGCGGAAACACCGCAATGCTTGAAACGCTCGATAAGGTGGCGAACCTTGCAAATATCTATTATATTCGCCAAAAGGAAACGCGGGGTCTCGGCGACGCGGTGCTGCGCGCCAAGGAATTTGTGGGCACAGAGCCGTTTGCCGTGCTTTACGGCGACGACGTTATTATAGGCGAGCCGCCCGCAATAGGCGAGCTGTGCGAGGCATATGAGAAATACGGCAAGAGCGTTGTGGGAATAAAGGAAGTATCGGATGAGCTTATTGTTAAATACAGCTCCCTAAAAGCGGAAAAGCTTGACGATAAAATTTACTCCGTAACCGATATGATTGAAAAGCCGAGCCTTGAAACCAAGTTTTCAAATTACTCCATCCTCGGCAGATGTGTGCTTGATAACGAAATTTTCAGTATACTTGAAAAAACCCCGCTCGGCGTGGGCGGCGAGTTGCAGCTGACCGACGCTATGCGCACGCTTGCCGTTAAGTACGGTATGGTCGGCGTGGATTTCAGCGGTATACGCTATGATATGGGCAATAAATTCGGAATTTTAAAGGCGAATATAGAGGTGGGGCTTGCCCACCCCGAAATTAAGGACCAACTAAGAGAATATATAAAGGAATTGAGCGCAAAGCTGTGATGTATACCTCTCTTTTGCTCGACCTTGATAATACCCTGCTTGATTTTAACGCGGCAGAGGCGCACGCCGTAAGACGTGTGCTTGAAATGTACGGGCTGCCGCACGACGACGGCACGGTGGCGCTTTATTCCGATATAAACCGCAGCTACTGGGAAAGCTTTGAGCGCGGCGAAATTCCGCGCGAGGCGATTTTTGAGGGGCGGTTTAAAACCCTTTTTGAAAAATTGGGCGTTGCGGGCGATACCGCGAAAATTTCAAAGGACTACTGCCTTAATCTATCCGAGGGGTATTTTAAGGTGGCGGGAGCTGACGAAATTCTCACCTACCTAAAGGAGCGGGGCTATAAGCTTTATGCCGCCACAAACGGCATTTCGCTGACCCAGTATAAGCGCATACGCGGCTCGGGATTGGATAAATATTTCGACGGTATTTTCGTTTCGGAGGATACGGGTCACCAAAAGCCCGAAAAGGAATATTACGAATATATCATTGAAAAAATTCCCGAAAAAGATAAATCAAAGCTGCTTATTGTGGGCGACAGCCAAAGCTCGGATATTTTGGGCGGAATAAACTCTGGTATAGATACCTGTTGGTATAACCCCGAAAACCACACGGCGAAATATCCGTCCGAATACAGCGTCACATCGCTTTTGCAATTGAAAAATATATTGTAAACCGCAAACGGGGAAATATAATTCAGGGCTTGCGCCGTGACGGCAGGAGAGAAAAGGTAAAGCTTTTACGCATTTAGAGCCTTTTGCGCTCATGCCGCGCAGGGCACCCTATTTCTGTACGGACAGAAATAGGGGAAAGAGCCGCTGGGAACCCTTCAGATTGGGTTCCCAGACCCTCCTAAACAGCCAAAGGGGCAAACTCCCCTTTGGATTCCCCTACTGCTCAAAGCTAAAGTAAGTGCAATGATTTTAGCTTTGAAAATTCCGATTTTTTCAGTATCACTTTCCGTTAAACAGCTGAACTGCAGTAAGCAAAGCTAACATTATGCAATCGTCGTTTTCCTCGGCTTTTGCCGTCCATTTTTGAATTTCTTCGTCCGTCATTTTTGAATTTTCGCACATTCTTTTAATCGGATGAAAGTTATCAATCACAAAACACATAGCCTTTTGCCTGTTCGCCGGTAATTGGCTTAATTTTTTTATAAGCTCGTCGGTTAACTCTTCTCTGCTTTTTTTCATATTTTTTCACCTCTTTTTATATTTGATATGGGAAATAATCGGTGCACTCAATAATTCCCAAAGACATTTTATCAGATAAATATTTGTTTGACAATTCCTCTATATGTGTATATAACTATATGTATATATATCTATATGTGTATATAGTTTCAAACAACCCCTCCGTCTTTGCCTATGGCAAATCCACCGTCTCGGCTGCCGCCTCGGTCGGTGCTTCTGCTTCGCAGAGGTGTCCACTGGACACCCGCACCCTTTAGGCAAGGGAGTCAAAACAGTCACTGCGTTGAGAGCAACCCCTCGTCAGAGGGAGGCTATGAGCGGCAAGCCGCTGTCTAACGTCTACCGTCTAACATCTAATGTCTAAGGTTGACATTCTCTTCTTTCGCGGGTATACTGAAAACAGTAACTTTCGGAGGGGTTTTATGAAAGCGCTTATACTTTCCTGCGGAACGGGCGGCGGGCACAATGCTGCGGGCAGAGCAATTAAAGAAGAATTAGAGCGCCGCGGCGATTCGGTTTTAATGCTTAACCCTTACGACCTTGCGGGCAAGCACACCGCAAAGCGGATAGACGAGACGTACATTAAAACCGTGCAGACAGCTCCGCGTGTTTTCGGGGCGGTTTATTCAGCGGGAAACGCTTACAGAAATCTGCCTTTCCGTTCGCCCGTGTATTTTGCAAATGCGGCTATGATAAATAAGCTGCAAAGGCTTTTTGAAAAGGAAAAGCCCGATGTTGTTTTTATGCCCCACCTTTTTCCCGCGGAAATAATAACGAATATGAAAAACCACGGTATGGCAGTACCAAAAACCGTTTTTATCGCGACGGACTACACCTGCATACCCTTTACCGAGGAGACCGACTGCGACGCGTTTGTGATACCCTCAAATAAGCTGACGGCTGAATTTTTACGGCGGGGAATACCGCGCGATAAGCTTTACCCCCTCGGCATTCCCGTAAGCCGCGCTTTTTCAGAGCCGTTAACGCGCGAAAATGCGGCGGAAATAACGGGGCTTGATATAAATAAGCGCTATATTTTAATTTCGGGCGGCAGTATGGGCGCGGGTAAGCTTGTTTTGGCAATAAAGCTTTTATATGACCGATATAAAAACGATAAAAAAACCGAGCTTGCGGTAATTTGCGGCAGCAACAAGTGGCTTTATAACAGGCTTTCGGGGCGTTACCCCGGTAAAATAACCGCCGTTCGGTTTACCGATAAAATGGCGGCGTATATGGGCATGGCGGATGTATTCGTTACAAAGCCGGGCGGGCTTTCCACCACCGAGGGCGCGGTTTTAGGAGTGCCTATGGTGCATATAATGTCCATTCCCGGGTGCGAGACGCGGAATATGCGCTTTTTCGCGCAGTACGGAATGAGCGTTCCCGTAAAAAGAATAGGTATGGGTCTGCCTGCTGCCACCGACCGACTGCTGAAAAGGGCGGAGGGTGAAAAGGTAACCGAAAATCAGCGGAAATATATAAACCCGAACGCCGCAGCGGATATATGCCGACTGGCGGAAAAGCTTGTAAATAACGGGTTATAGCTTTTTTGCCGCGGGCACTTGAAAAAATTTCAAAAAAATATTATAATATGTATTGTTCGCGCTTTTTCTTCCATAATAAATATGATGACTGAAAACGGAGGAAAAGCGAATGAGCACCAAAGAAAAAAAGGAAACCAACAAATCGGACGAACGCAAGGCGCAGCTTGAAGAAATAAAGGAAATGGGCTCGGTTGCCGCGTTTGACGGCAAGCACAAGATTTATTGCCTTACCATTATAGGCGAAATTGAGGGGCATAACGTTCTGCCCGAGCAGAACAAGACCACGAAATACGAGCACGTAATACCGCAGCTTGTGGCAATTGAGGAAAGCCGCGAAATCGAGGGCTTATTGGTTGTGTTAAACACGGTGGGCGGTGATGTTGAAGCGGGACTTGCCATAGCGGAGCTTATATCCGGTATGAAAAAGCCGACCGTTTCATATGTGTTGGGCGGCGGGCACTCAATAGGCGTGCCGCTTGCGGTTTCGGCAAAGCGCTCGTATATTGCGCCCTCGGCTACTATGACGGTGCACCCCGTGCGAACAACGGGTCTTGTTATAGGCGTGCCGCAGGTTATGAACCACTTTGCGCGTATGCAGGCGAGAATAACCGATTTTGTGGTGCGTAATTCTTCAATTACAGCCGAGCGGTTTACCGAGCTTATGATGAACACGGGCGAAATGGTGACCGACGTGGGCAGCGTGCTTTCGGGCGAAAAGGCGGTAAAAGAGGGACTTATTGACGAAATAGGCAGTCTCGGCACGGTTTTGGACGGGCTTTACAGGCTTATTGAGAATAAATAGAGCGGTCGGCACGGCCGCGCATTACATAAGGAGCAGAAAAATAAATGGCAGCTAAAAAGAAAAGCGGCAAATCGCGCGCGGGCAGCGCCACGGCGACCAAAATTCAAAACAGCGCGGCAAGAAAAGAGGCGGTGCAGGGCAGGCGGCAGTTACTTTCGGTAATCTGGTTTGCGGTAGCCGTGTTTTTGCTGTGCGTGGTTTTTATTCCGGGACAAAACGTGTGGCTTGCAATACATAATTTTATATTCGGCGTGTTCGGCGTTACGGCGTATTTCTACCCGTTTTTATTGGGCTTTGTAGCCGTGCTTTTTGCAATGGATAAAATAGGCGGCTCTATGAACGCAAAGGTTATAGAATCGGGCATACTTGTAATACTTGTGGGCGCTGCGGTGGATATTTTTGCAAAGCATAACGACGCGCTCACCTTTTGGCAGCACCTGACCGAGGCATATAAATCAGGCTCACACCTTAAAAGCGGCGGCTTTTTGGGCGCGCTGGTGGGGCAGCCGCTGTACCTTGCATTCGGCAAAACGGGCGCCGCAATAACCGCAATTTTGCTGATATTTGTGTTTTTAATGATAATTACGGGCACTACGCTTATGTCGCTTTTCCGCACTATGGCGCGCCCTGTAAAGAGCATATCCGAGCAGGCGGAAAACGCTTATCAGGCGCGGCTTGATCGCGAAAACGAGGAAACGCAGAGCGGCAAGCAACTTAAAGTAATAAAGGGCTTTAATGTTGATATTCCCGTGGATGATATTCCCGAAAAGCGGAATATACCCAAAACCTCGCTTGATGAAAAGCAGCGCAAGGTGGTTTCGGCTTATTACGGCGAAACGCCCGAAAGCGAACCTGAAAAACAACCCGCACCCGAAGAAAAGGCGGACGATATAAAGCCGGAGATTGAAACGGCGCTTAAAGCCGCCAAAACCGAGGCAGAGACAGAAAAAAGGGATATGCCCCACGAAAAAACGGCAGAGCCGACAAAGCCCGCCGATTTCTCCGTGCCCGAAAAGGACGCAGAGCCTAAGACGGAGGGCTACAGCTACCCGCCGCTGTCTCTCCTTAATAAATCAAAAGCGACCGATACCGCCGCGCTTTCGGCGGAACTTGACCACACCGCCGAGCATTTGGTGGAAACGCTTAAAAGCTTTGGGGTGGAAACGCGCATTGTGGATATTAGCCGCGGGCCTACGGTTACGCGCTATGAGCTGCAGCCCTGCGCGGGTGTTAAAATAAGCAAAATTACAAATTTGGCTGATGATATTGCCCTGAACCTTGCAACGGCGGGCGTGAGAATTGAGGCGCCTATACCCAATAAGGCGGCGGTGGGAATCGAAGTACCCAACAAGGCAAGCGCCGTTGTGGGCGTTCGCGGCATACTTGAATCCCCCGCATTTATAAACGCAAAAAGCAAGCTGACCGTAGCCCTCGGGCGCGACATAGGCGGCAACGTGGTGGTGACCGATATTGCAAAAATGCCGCACGGGCTCATAGCCGGCGCTACGGGCTCGGGTAAATCGGTCTGCATTAACTCAATAATAATAAGCCTGCTTTACAAGGCAACGCCCGACGAGGTAAAGCTTTTAATGATAGACCCTAAGGTGGTTGAACTCGGCATTTACAATGGCATACCGCACCTGCTCGTTCCCGTTGTAACCGACCCGCGCAAGGCGGCGGGGGCTCTCGGGTGGTCTGTTACCGAAATGGAGCGGCGCTATAAAATGTTTGCCGACCGAGGCGTGCGCGACCTTGCGGGTTATAACAAGTTTGTTGAAAACTTGGGCGACCCCGAGGTTCAGAAAATGCCGCACATAGTTATAATAATAGACGAGCTTGCCGACCTTATGATGACCGCGCCCAACGAGGTTGAGGACTCAATAAACCGCATAGCGGCAAAGGCGCGCGCTGCGGGTATGCACCTTATAATCGCAACGCAAAGACCGTCGGTAGATGTTGTAACGGGCGTTATTAAGGCGAATATACCCACGCGTATTGCTTTTGCGGTATCTTCACAAATAGACAGCCGAACAATTTTAGATTCCGCAGGCGCGGAAAAGCTTTTGGGGCGCGGCGATATGCTTTTCAGCCCCGTGGGCTCTACAAAGCCCAACCGAATACAGGGCTGCTTTGTAAGCGACGAAGAGGTTGAGTCGGTGGTTGACTACATAAAGAGCGACCACACCGTAGATTATGACGACGACGTTATGGTGGAAATAGAGCGCCAGGCGGCAATAGAGAAAAAGCAGAAAACAGGTCTGCCCGAGGACGGCCCCGAGGGCGACCCCATGCTCGACGAGGCAATAAAAGTTGTTGTGGAAAACGGAATGGCATCCACCTCGCTTTTGCAGCGAAAGCTGAAATTGGGCTATGCCCGTGCTGCGCGCATAGTGGACGAAATGGAGCAGCGCGGAGTGGTAGGCCCGTACGAGGGCTCAAAGCCGCGCAAGGTGCTTATCTCAAAAGAGCAGTTGCTTGAGCGCGAGGCGGCGGGGGAAGTAAATGAAACGGCGGAGTAAACGGAAAATTGCCGTATCCGCCACCGCCGCGCTGACGGCGGCAATATTTATTATCGCCTTTGCAAACAAGGTTTTCGGTGATAGAATTCGCAGCACGCTTGCGCCTACGACTCCCGATTTTGATAAAACGCAGGATTTTGTAAAAATAATGGATGTGGGTCAGGCGGACGCGGCGCTTATATATTCAAACGGCTGCTCCGCTGTAATAGACGCAGGGCTTACATCCTCTGCCGACGATATTTCGGAAGATTTAAAAAGTGCGGACATAAAGGACATTGACGCGCTGCTTATAACCCACCTGCATATGGACCACGCGGGAGCGCTTGCCAAAATAGCTATGAGTTTTCCCATAGATAATCTGATAATACCCAACCGCGACAGCTCCGCCGAGGCTATGCCCACGGTGAATGAGGCGGAGAAACGCGTGGTTGCCGAAAAGGGCAGGGTATTCACGGCGACAGAGGGTATGAACTTTAACATAGGCGAGTTTGTGGTTACGGTGCTCGCGTATTTCCCCGACGCGACTAAGGAAAACGACCGCTCGGTAATTACCATGGCGAAAATAGGGGATAAGAAATTTCTTTTCACGGGTGACGCCGAGAAAGCAACCGAATCGGACGTACTTGCGGAAAAGCTGAATATTGACTGCGACGTGCTGAAAGTAGGTCACCACGGCAGCAATTCTTCAAGCACCGCGGCGTTTTTAAAGGCGGCAAGTCCCGAATACGCCGCAATATCCGTGGGAAAAGATAATATGTATTCCCACCCGAGCAATAAAACGGTTACAGCCCTTAAAAATTGCGGCGCAAAGGTTTACAGAACCGATAAAAACGGAGATATAAGCTTTTACGTGGAAAACGGAAATATACGGGTAGAAACCGAAAAGGAGTAAATATGCTGCTTAAACCCGATATTAAGCTTAAAAGAATAACCGATATAACCCCCGAGCTTTTGAAAAGCCGCAATATTGCGGGGCTTATACTCGATGTGGATAACACCCTTTCAACCCACCACGGGCAAAAGCTGACCGACGGGCTTGAAAGCTGGCTCGCACTTATGCGGGAAAACGGAATTGCCCTTGTTATTCTTTCAAATTCAAAGGAAAAAAGAGTAAAGCCGTTTGCCGAAAAAATAAATTTACCATATGTAAGTTTAGGCTTAAAGCCGCTGCCCTTTAAATTCCGCCGCGCGCTGCGGGTAATAAAAATAGGCAGAAAAAACGCCGCCATTGTGGGCGACCAGATTTTTACCGACACCCTGGGCGGCAACCTTTTCGGGGTTACAACAATACTTTTAGACCCCATAAAGCCCGAAAGCTCGGCGCGGTTTAAATTCAAGCGTCGGCTTGAACGCGCGGTATTTAAAATTTACAAAATAAAAAACACGGAGGTGCGCTGAAATGCCTAAATTCGGTCCGGCGGGAAACGCCGAAAGCTTTGCAAAAATGGGCTATAAAAACAGCCTTGACGTGCCCGATTATATAGTTGAAATTGGGCTTGACTGCTACGAATACCAGTGCGGCAGGGGCGTAAACATAGGCGAGGAAAAAGCCCGCCTTTTGGGCGAAAAGGCAAAGGAAAAAGGGGTTTACCTCTCTCTCCACGCGCCTTATTATATTTCAATGTCTTCTGTGGAAGAGGAAAAGCGCCTTAATTCGGTAAATTACATTTTAGCGTCCGCCAAAGCCGTAAACGCCATGGGCGGCAGCAGAATAGTTGTTCACACAGGCTCGTGCGGTAAAATTTCGCGCGAAAATGCACTGGAGCTTGCAATCGATACAATGCGGAAGGCGGTTGCGGCGCTTGATGATGCGGGGCTTTCCAATATTCACATCTGCCCCGAAACTATGGGCAAGGTGAACCAGTTGGGCACGCTTTATGAGGTTTTGGAGCTGTGCAAGGTGGATGAACGGCTGATACCCTGCATAGATTTCGGCCACCTGAACGCGCGTGACTTAGGCTCGCTTAAAACCAAAGCGGATTTTGAAGAAATTTTTCTTGCAATTAAAAACGAGCTCGGCAGCGACCGACTTAAAAGCTTTCATTCGCATTTTTCAAAAATCGAATACACAACAGGCGGCGAAAAGCGCCACCTGACATTTGATGACACGGTGTACGGCCCTGATTACGAGCCGGTTATGGAGCTTACCTATAAATACGGCTGCGACCCGGTGTTTATATGCGAATCCGCAGGCACACAGGCAGAGGACGCAAAGCAAATGAAGAATTATTACAACAGTATACGGGGTGAAGAATAATGATATGGCACAGCACCGACCGCGCCGCCGTTTTAAAGGAATTAGGGGTGGACGATAAAAAGGGTCTGCCCAACGGCGTTGCCGATATGCGGCTTGAAAAATACGGCAAAAACATAATTTCCGATACCGAAAAGCCCACCTATTTAAAGCGGTTTTTATCGCAGCTTAACAGTAAATTGGTTATAGTGCTTATTATAACGGCGCTGCTCTCCTTTATAGTTTCGCTTATGTATAACGAGGTGAACAGCTTTTCGCCGCTGCTGATAATCGGTATTGTAATAATAAACGCAGCCATAAGCGCGTATCACCTGCACACCTGCGATAACGCGCTCGACAGTATGAAAAGCGCCACCAACCCCACAGCTGCGGTGCTGCGGGACGGAATTGTGAAAAATATAAACTCCGCGCTTTTAGTGCCGGGGGATATTATTCTGCTTGAAGAGGGCGACTATATTTCGGCAGACGCGCGAATTATAGAAAGCAACGAGTTTCGCTGCAACGAGGTATCGTTTACGGGCAGCGAAATACCCGTTGAAAAAAGCGGCGAGGGAATTTTTGAAGAAATAACCGCCGCGTGCGACCGCTCAAATATGGTGTTTTCGGGCACAAGCGTAGCCCACGGCAACGCAAAGGCGGTGGTTGTGGCAACGGGGCTCAACACCGAAACAGGGCACTCAACCGCAATTTTGCAGCAAACGGGCGAAAAAAAGCTTCCGCTTGAAAAGGAGCTTGACGGAATAGGCAAAATTGTGAACATTACGGTGCTTATAATCTGCGCCTTAGCCTTTGTAACAGGGCTTATTCAAAACTTTTCAAGCGGCAATTTCGCCGCAATGACCCTGCGCGTGCTTGTAAACTCCGTGGCGCTGGCGGTAGCCGCCATACCCGAGGGGCTGCCCGCGGTTGCAACCGTTGTGGTGGCGGTGGGTATTCAGCGCATTGTGCAGGATAAAATTATAATAAAGGACTCCGACGCGCTTGAAACATTAGGTAAGACCAACGTTATCTGCGCGGATAAAACAGGCATACTCACCCGCAACAAAATGCAGCTAAGCCGTATTTATGACGGCGACAAAATAACCGACGTGGAAAGCGAGGCACTAACTGAAAAGCCGGCGCTTGTTTTAAAGCTTGCCACCGCCTGCTCGACCCTGCGCAACGACCCGACGGAAGAGGCAATAAAAAAAGCCTGCCTTGCTTACAACTCAATGTCCGAAAAGGATATTGCGGGCTTTTTCCCGCGGCTCGGCGTAATTCCGTTTGACTCCGAGCGCAAGACTATGACGGTTATTTCAATGATAAACGAAAAGCCCTTTGCAATAATAAAGGGCGCGCCCGAGGTGGTGCTGCCCGAGTGCGTGGGCATAAACGCGGAAGAGATTTTGAAAATAAACGACGCCATGGCGGACGACGCGCTGAGAATAGTGTGCATTGCAATGCGCCCGCTTGAAAGCATACCCGCAAACCCCAACCCCGAGGAAATAGAGCACAGCCTTACCTTTGTGGGGCTGCTCGGCATTATAGACCCGCCGAGAGACAGCGTTATAGAAGATATAGCGGCGTGTAAGGCGGCGGGAATAAGAACCGTTATGATGACGGGCGATAACCTTATAACCGCAAAATCAATTGCCCGCAGAATAGGCATTTTAACCGACGACAGCAGCGCCGTAACAGGCGAGGAATTAGCGGCTTTAAGCGATGATGAACTGGCGCAAAGCGTTAAAAACTACTCGGTTTATGCGAGAATTTCGCCGCCCGATAAAACCCGCATAGTAAAGGCGTGGCAGCAAAACGGCGCGGTGGTTACCGTAACGGGCGACAGCGTACAGGATACCGAGGCGCTCATAAGCGCCGATATCGGCTGCGCTATGGGTAAATTCGGCGCGGACGTTGCAAAGGGCACGGCGGATATTGTTATTTCAAACAGCCGCTTCGGCTCGATAGTGTGCGCAATAAAGGAAAGCCGCGGGCTTTTCGATAATATAAGAAAATCGGTTTATTACCTGCTTTCCTGCAATTTTGCCGAGCTGCTTTCGGTATTTATAGGTATGTTTATATTCTCGGGTATGCCGCTTGCGGCGGTTCAGCTTTTGTGGATAAACCTGCTTACCGACTGCGCGCCCGCCATTTCGCTGAGTATGGAAAAGGCGGAGGACGCGGTTATGAAACGCAAGCCCTACACCGCGCTCGGCAAGCTTTTTGACGGTAAATCGCTTATAGGTATTGCAATACAAAGCATAACCATTGCCGCCGCAACCCTTACAGCCTTTGCGCTGGGCAAGAGTGCGGGCAGCGCCGCCGCCATGACAATGGCGTTCGGGGTGCTCGGAATGTCGGAGATATTCCACTGCTATAATAATCGGCTTGACGGCACGCTTTTCAGCAAGCGCATTTTTGCAAACAGGTTTTTAAACCTTTCGGCAATACTTACGCTGTTTATTCTTATTTTCCTTATGCTCACCCCCGCGGGCTATGTTTTCGGAATGACGGTAATTTCGCTTAAGCAGTTCCTTATCTGCCTGCTGCTGGCGTTTGTGATCGTCCCCGTTACCGAGATTATAAAGCTTGTTTTGAAAAAGTGATTTTAGAAAACCGCCTCCCTTTAGGCAAGGGAGGCGGTTTTGCAAAAATAGGCTCCCCTGTGTAAGGGGAGCTGGCGAGTGAAACGAGACTGAGGGGTTGTTACATGCTAAGCATTAGAAAGAATACCCCTCAGTCACTAACGTGACAGCTTCCCTCTATTTGCTAACGCAAAAGAAGAGAGCCAAATGCCTCCCTTGCCTAAAGGGTGACTCCTCACAGTGTGAGGAGATGTCACGAAGTGACAGAGGAGACCGCCACCGTCAGTGGGTGGATTTGCCGCAGGCAAAGACGGAGGGATATAAAAAACAAAGCATAGCACAAAATCAACCGCAAACGCAAAGGCACTGCATAAGAGTATGACAAAGGAAGAACGGCGTTATTGAGCGGTGTGCTAAAAAAATCCCCTCGCCACGCATACGCGCGGCCCTCTCCCCTTTAGGGCAAGGGGCGCTTATTTGCCGCAGGCAAAGATGGAGGGGTTGTTACAGAACGAAAAATACCCCACTGTGGGGAGTAACCCTCGTCAAAGAGGAGATTTATAGACAAACTAAAATATTTCAGCAACAAAAAAGCAACCTGCCGTTTTTATAGCTGCGACAGGTTGCTTTTTGTGTTTCGGTTATAATTCAACTATCAAAAGGTATACTTTTTGATAGTGCTGTTCTTCGTTTAAAAATATATCATATTATGTTCTAAAAATCAATACCTCAATGGAAATATTTTCAAATTTTGTTATTTTTAACTGCTGAAATTGACTTAAAAAATGTATACCCACAATTATCAAAAAGTATACCTTTTGATAATTGTGGGGGGAATTTAAAATGGCAAAACCATTGTTGCGAAAAATGCTTAAATATATGTAATTGCAATGTATTTGCAAATAAAAGTTGGTCGGAAAAGGAGAAATTTTAAAATGAAAAAGCTTTTATCGTTCTTAATCTGCACGGCGCTTATTCTGTCAATAATTCCTACCTCCGTATTCGCCGCGGGGGAAACAAGCGGCATATGCGGAAATAATCTTACCTGGAGCTATAATACCGAGACCGCAACGCTTACAATAAGCGGCACGGGGGATATGTATGGTTATAGTAGCAATGACGCAGTACCTTGGTATCAATATTGCAGTGATATGAAATATGTCACTATCGGAGATAAAGTTACAAGTATAGGTGGAAATGCATTTTACGATTGCAAAGGTCTTACAAGTATAACCATACCTAATAGTGTTACAACTATAGATACATGGGCATTTTCCTATTGCACAGGGCTTACAAGAATAACTATACCTAACAGTGTTACAACTATAGATACATGGGCATTTTTAGGTTGTACAGGGCTTAGTAGTCTTACGGTAAACATTAAAAATAAAAAATATTATTCAAGCGGAAACTGCATAATAGAAAAAGATACAAATAATCTTATTTTAGGTTGCAAAAACAGCATTATACCATATGGTGTTACAAGTATAGGCGACAGTGCATTTTACGGTTGCAAAGGTCTTACAAGTATAAGCATACCCAATAGTGTTACAAGTATAGGTGAGAGTGCATTTTCCTATTGCAGAGATCTTACAAGTATAACCATATCTAATAGTTTAACAAGTATAGATCAACATGCATTTTCCAGTTGCGAAGGTCTTAAAAGTATAACCATACCAGATAGTGTTACAATTATAGGCAGTAGTGCATTTGCCAATTGCTTAAGTCTTACGAGTATAACCATACCTAATAGTGTCACAAGTATAGGTAGCTATGTATTTTATCTGTGCTCAGGTCTCACAAGTATAACTATACCTAATAGTGTCACAAGTATAGGTAACCATGTATTTTCCGATTGCAAAGGTCTTAGTAGCATTACTGTAGACACTAAAAATGAAAAATACTATTCAAGCGGAAACTGCATAATAGAAAAGGATACAAATAAGCTTATTTCGGGCTGTAAAGACAGCGTTATACCATATGGTGTAACAAGCATAGATTATGGTGCTTTTAGAGGTTGCGCAGGACTTACAAGTATAGTCATACCTAACAGTGTTACAGGTATAGGTAATGAGGCATTTTACTATTGCACAAGTCTTACAAGTATAACTATATCATATGGTGTTACAAGTATAGGTTACAATGCATTTTCCGGTTGCAGAGGACTTACAAGTATAGCCATATCTAACAGTGTTACAAGCATAGATTATGGTGCTTTTAGCGGTTGCACCGCACTTAAAATAATATATTATACAGGCAGTAAAGAGGAATGGAATAAAATCAATTTAGAATACAGTCGCATTCCGTCAAACGCGGAAATAATTTATAATGCCACGGATTGCGATATTAACGGTCACAGTTTGGGCGAGTGGGTTTCGGAAATACCTGCAACCTGCACCGAGGGCGGGGTAAAGGGGTATTACGAATGCTCCGTTTGCCACAAATACTTTGATAAAGATAAAAACGAGATAACCGATTTGGCAATACCTGCGCACCACACTCCGGAGTTGCTTAAAAAAATACCTCTTACCTGCACAGACGATGGCTACGATATTGTAAAATGTTCAAGCTGCGGCTACAGATACACGGTCAATTATGTTGCCGCCACGGGGCATGAGCTCGGCGGGTGGATTTCGGAAATACCCGCGACCTGCACCGAGGACGGGGTAAAGGGGCATTACGAGTGCTCTGTTTGCCATAAATACTTTGATAATAATAAAGAGGAAATAACCGATACGACTATACCGGCGGAGCACGAGTTCGGCGAATGGATTTTGAGAATACCCGAGACCTGCACCGAAAGCGGCGTAAGGGAGCATTATGAATGCTCTGTTTGCCATAAATATTTTGATAAAGATAAAAACGAAATAACCGATTTGGTTATTCCCGCACATCACGACCCGAGCCTTATTAAAGCAGTAACACCCACCTGCACAACCGACGGCTACGATGTTGTAAAGTGTTTAAACTGCGGCCTTAGATACAAGGTCAATTATGTTGCCGCCACAGGGCACAGCTTCGGTGATTGGACGGAGACAAAAAAGCTGACCTGCACGGACGATGGGGTGGAAATACGCCGCTGCGGCAAATGTGACGAAACCGAAACGCGCATCACCAAAGCAAAGGGACACAAGCAAGGCGAATTGGTAAAGCACCAAAACGCAACCTGCACAAAGGATAACGGCGATTATTACAAATGCCTGACCTGCGGCGAAACCTACTTTGTTTTAGGTTTTGCAAAAAACGGACACTGGTTTCTTGACGGGGAGTGTATAGATTGCGGCATTGCCGAAAGTGACGTGCCGTTTGATATTGACCTTGATTGCGCGGTTTCCGCAACCGACCTTACACATCTTAAGCGCATTTTGCTCTCGAACAAAACCGCCGAGTGCGACCCCAACGGCGACGGCAAGCTAAACATACTTGATTTAATTGCCCTGAAAAAGCGTTTGGCAGAAAAATAGCCCTTTGGCGGCGTTATTGAGCGGTGTGCTGAAGAAATCCCCTCGCCACGCATACGCGCGGCCCTCTCCCCTAAAGGCTTGGGGCGCTGATTTGCCTCGGGCAAAGACGAAGGGGTTGTTACAGACCGAAAAATACCCCTCAGTCAACTTCGTTGACAGCTCCCCTCTGTTTCGGCAAAGCCGAAAAGAAGGGAGCCTTTCTTTTGCACAAACCGTTGCCGCAGGCAAAGACGGAACGGAAATGCGGCACTATTTAATCGGGTAGGTCCAGCCCCTGTTATCGGGCAGCTTGCCCCACTGAATACCCGTAAGAGTATCGTAGAGATGCCTGGTCACGTCGCCTATTTTCCCGCCGTTTACGGTATATTTAACATCCTTATAGCAAAGCTCGCCTATCGGGGAAACCACAGCCGCAGTGCCGCAGCCCCAAGCCTCTTCAAGCTTGCCGTTTTTCAGCGCCTCGCCGAGCTCGTCAACGCTTAAAAGCCGCTCGCTTACCTTATAGCCCTCGTCCTTTAAAACCTCAATACAGGATTTGCGCGTAATTCCCGGGAGAATTGAGCCCGTAAGCGCGGGGGTGACTATTTCGCCGTCAATTTTGAACATAACGTTCATAGCCCCCACCTCTTCTATGTACTTGCGTTCTACGCCGTCAAGCCACAAAACCTGCGAATAGCCCTTTTCCTCGGCTCTTTCGCCCGCGCGGTTGCTTGCGGCATAGTTTCCGCCGCACTTTGCGTAGCCCGTGCCGCCGCGCACGGCGCGTACGTCCTTATCCTCAATCATAATTTTAACGGGGTTAATGCCCTCTTTATAATAGCTGCCCACAGGTGACAGAATAATAACAAAGGTTGCGTGGTGAACCGCGTGAACGCCCAAGCTTTCATCGTTACCGAACATAAAGGGGCGTATGTAAAGCGAAGTGCCCTCGGCAGAGGGAGTCCAGTCCTGCTCAAGACCTATAAAGGTATCTAATATATGCATAAAATCCCCTTCGGGTATTTGCGGCAGGCAAAGGCGCTCGGCAGAATTATTGAGCCGCTTTATATTTTCAATCGGGCGGAAGAGCTGAACCTTGCCGTCCTTGCGGCGGTATGCCTTTAAGCCTTCAAATATTTCAGAGCCGTAGTGCAGCACGGTAGACGCGGGGTGCAGCGAAATATTGCCGAACGGCACTATTCGCGCGTCGTGCCAGCCGTTTTCGGTGGAGTAATCCATCATAAACATATGGTCGGTGAATATTTTGCCGAAGCCTAAGGTGCTGCTGTCCGGCTTTTCCTTTAAAACAGGCGCTTTTGTAATTTTAATTTCCATTTTAAACACATTCCTTTCAAAGCCGATTCCGTAAAAAGAGGCGACCGTCTCAAAGCGCTGCTTTGAGACGGTCGCCGAATTAAATTCTTTACGAAACAATTATGGGAAAGCCTGCTGAATTTTCGGCTTTCCGTCGCCGAGGTAATCGGTCAAATGAAATTAACGCCTGCGCTTTACACCGAGCGCCGATTTCGGACCGCCTTCTTCACAGCTTTTTGAAATTTGATGACATTATAGCACCATGCATAAAATTTGTCAAGGTTTTTTAAACAAAAAGCGTGCAGCCCTGCTTTTTAAAGTGCTCTATTTTTTCATATATAAGCTTTTCGGGAATATGCAGCTCGGCTGAAAGGCAGCTTATGCACATAAATTCACGGCTGCCGCGATTTATAAACTTTTTATGCGCGCCTATTTCGTTATAGGTAAGCTCTTTTCCGCAACGAATACAGAGACTCATTACTTATTTACCACTTTGCAACGATATACCAAGGTTTCGTAAGGCTTAATTTTATGTAAATATGTGCCGTTTTTAACCGTTACAGTTTCGTTTTCCCACAAGTTATGCATGCAAAGCGTTTTGCCGGTGCTTTCGGGCAGTCCCAATTCGTCAAGATTTAACCTTACCGGACCTTCTTTATCAGAAAAGTTAAAGAACCCAATTGCAATATCGCCGTTTTCAAGGTTGCGTGCATATGCCTTGACATTATCGTTCCAAATAGGTGTGAGCTTGAATACCTGGCGGCAATCCTCATCCTGATTTATTTTTATAAGCTCCTTATTGGTGAGTATTTTAAGGGTCTCGTCGTTCATATTGCGTATATCGCAGCCTATCATAAGCGGCGAGCCGAGCAGCGCCCATATTGAAAAATGGGTTTTATACTGCGTGTCGTTAAGCCCCTCAAGACCTACGTTGCCCTTGCCGTACATACCTACCACGAGCATATCCATATCGTTAAAGCAGCCCTTGCCGCCGTAAGCGAATATGCTTTCCTGCTCTTCGGTAAGGGTTTTGATTGATTTCCAAGTATCGAATATGTCGCCGGTGGAGCGCCACATATTCGCACCTGTTTCGCGCATCCATTCGGCGGTATTGTCAGCCCCCCAGGAGCAGGCGCTGAAAAGTATGTCTCTTCCGCAGTTTTTAAGCGCAGTGCCCATGCGGCGGTACAAATACTTGCCGTGAATTATGTTGCTGTGGTAGCAGTAATCGTATTTAAGAAAATCCACGCCCCACTCCGCAAAGGTTTCGGCATCGGTAAATTCATGCTCAAAGCTGCCGGGGTAGCCTGCACAGGTAAGATTTCCCGCGCACGAATACATACCGAATTTCAAACCCTTTGAGTGTACGTAATCGGCAACGGCTTTCATTCCGTTCGGGAACTTTTCGGGATCGGCTGCAAGCCTGCCGTTTTCGTCGCGCTCCTTTAATGACCAGCAGTCGTCTATAACAAGGTAATCATAGCCCGCCGCCAAAAGTCCGCTTTCAACCATTTTGTCCGCAGTGTCCTTAATTAACTGCTCGTTTATATCCGCGCCGAAAGTGTTCCATGAGTTCCAGCCCATAGGGGGTGTGTTTTTAATCATTTTTCTTGACCTCCGTAATAAAATACTGTAAACTAATTATATGGTGTAAAGATATCATTTTCTATGGTATTTTATCGCAATAATATGTATTTTTGTTTCACGGGAGGCTTTTTATGTCCGGTACGGTCAATTACGGGCGGCAGGATTGCGCCGATTTGCATTCATGGGGGCTGGGAATACGCACCTGCTATGTGCTGCACTATATAATAAGAGGTAAGGGAACGTTTATAAACGGGAGTAAAAGCTATGCCTTATCGGCAGGGGAAAGCTTTTTAATACGCCCGTTTGATAATATCGCGTATTACCCCGATGAAAAAGAGCCGTGGGAGTACACATGGATAGAGTTTGACGGGGAAAAATATGCTTCCCTGCTTCACCGTATTGCTTTTGCAAGGGATAACTGTATAATCGGCGCGGTAAGCCGAGAAAAAATAATGCCGCTTTTTAATGTTATAAACGGAATAAGCTTAGGGGCGCAAAGAAACACCGTAAACGGCACAGCCTTAGCAATACTCGGCGTTTACGCCGATCTGTTTGAAAACCGTGCAAAATCGGGCGAAAACGAATGCTTTGATTCTGCGCGGTCCTTAATGGAAAATAATTTTTATAAGCCCGATTTCGACCTTTCGACGGTGTGCGATACGCTCTGCATAAGCCGCGCCACGCTGCACAGGTGCTTTATACGGGTATGCGCCACTCCGCCCGGCGCATATCTTATGAAATACAGACTTGACCGCGCCAAGGAATTTTTGGAGCGCGGCTTTTCGGTAAAATCAACCGCGCTTTCCTGCGGGTTTTCCGATTCTTTGTATTTTTCAAAGGTTTTCAAGGCGTCTGTCGGGGTATCGCCCGCAAAATACGGAAAAACCCCGCCTGCTACCGAATGACGCGCCACGTGTCGATCAGCCTATCAAGCGACCAAGCCGCGTTTGCGGGGCTGGTTGACGGCAGGCATATCGCCTTTTGCCCGAGCTGCTTTTCGATATAACGAATATAGTATTTCTCCGCTGTTCTGCCGTTTACGAATATACGGCTTACGGCGGAGTTTTTTATTATTTCGGAAATATCGTTCGGTTTTACGTTTTTAATGCTTGTATCGGCAGAGCCGATAATTTCGCACTCGGCTATAACATCCCACAGCGCAAGCCGATTTTCAAGCACTAACCTTTTCTTTTCTTCGATAGTTTGCGGCACATCGCAGCAAAACACGCCCGCCAGCACGCGCCAAAAGCGGTTTTGCGGGTGTCCGTAGAAAAATTCCGCCTCGCGCGATTTTACCGACGGAAAGCTGCCTAAAATAAGGGTTTCGGAATTTTTGTTATACAGCGGGGGTATGTTGTGCACGATCATTTTAACAAGCCCTCTTTTAATTTTTCGAGATTTTTCTCCATTACCGAAATATAGGTCACGCCGCTTTTTATGTCTTTTTTCTTTACCGATTGCATACTGTCAAGTATAATGATTTTTTTGTTTTTCTTTGCGGTGCTGTTATTCACCGTTTTTGCTATGCCGAGGTCGGATGTCTCGGTTACGAAAATGCAGTCGCCGTTTTCATCCGCTTTTTTCGCAAGAAAGGCTATTGTTTCAAAGCTTGCCTCGGTCTCTGCAGAGCAGCCGGGAAACGCGGCGTAGCAGTTAAGCCCGTAATCGTCCGCTAAATACCTGAAAGGAAAACGGTCGGCAAAAATAAGCGTTTTATGCTTTGCGTTTTTTAGAGTCTCGGTATAATTTTCGTCCAAGGCTGTAAGCCTTTCGGAGTATTCCGCGGCGTTAGCTTTGTAAATATCCGAGTTCTCACTGTCTGCCTTGGCAAGTGCCGCAGTGATTTTATCGGTAAGAATTTCGGCGTTTTTAAGCGAGAGCCATATGTGCTCGTCGGTTTCTTCCCCGTTTCGGCGGGTTTCAGTGCCCTCCTCGCGCTCGGGCACGGCTCTTTCGCCAAAAAGCTCAATGAGGTTAAGCACCCTTGATTCTTTGTTCTCAAACGATTTTGTAACCTCGGTCACCCACTCTTCGGACTCCCCGCCGGTGTATATCAGCACATCGCAGGTGTTAAGCCGTACAATATCCGCCGCAGTGGGCTGATAGCTGTGCATATCCGCCCCGTTTTCGTTAAGCAGCGATACCTCGGCGGCGTTCCCCGCAATATTCCGCGCCCAATCGTAAAGCGGAAAAACCGTACAGAGCACGTTAAGCTTACCGCCCTTTTTCACACTCGGCGCGCCGCAGCCGACTGACAAAAGAATAACGGCGACGCTCACCGTCGCCGTTAGGAAATATTTAATAATGCGTTTCATTCCGTATACAACTCCGATTTGCAACTCACTTGCAAATTAGTATACCCTGTTTTCTCAGAATTGTCAAGCATACGGAATAATATAAAATCAAAGTGATTTCAAAATTGACAGTAAATACTGCCTTAGAATTGCCATATCCGCAGAGTTAAGGCTGCCGTCGCGGTTCAGGTCCGCCTCGCGCTTGTATGCGTATGGCTCTGCAAGCAGCTTTTTAATGTTTATAATGTCCTTAATGTTAATTGCATTATCATTGTTAAGGTCGCCCACATTATCAAGCTCGGTTGCCTGAACGGTTTCAATACGCTTTTCGTGGCAATCCTCGCAGTCGGCGCTCTTAAAGCCTGTGCCGTTGTTCTTTTGCGGCTCTATTACCCAGTACCAAAGCCCCCTGCGGTGCTCGGCGGGTAAAATTTCGGTTTCTTTAGTGCGGCAAACCTCACATTCGCGCACCTTTTCGCCGTCGAAACAGCAGCTCGGGGTCTTTACGGTAGTCCAATTACCGAATTTATGACCGGTGGCTTTTATGATTATTACACTGTCGGGTACTAATATTCCGCAATCAGAGCAGCGCTTTGAAATCTGACCGTCTTCGGTGCAGGTGGGGGTTTTATCCACAATATATTCACCCGAATAGCTGTGACCCTTAGGGTCGGTTTCACGTGTAATATAAGACTCGCATACATTACACACCTTAACTTCTTCGCCCGAAAGCTCGCAGGTCGGCTCTTTTATTGTTAGCCATTGTGTAAAGCGGTGCGTATTGCATTTTTCGGCTGCGATATTATCAATGTAGCTTTTAACCGTTTTGCTCTTTGTTTCAAAAACAGTGTTGTAATTATTTTTTAAAGCTTCGTGCCGGATCGAATAACCGCTATAACCGTATATGCTGTTACGCTCTAATTCATATTGCCTTACTGTTATATCGATTTTGTCATATCCTATTGCATATTTACCTATATTTGTTACAGACTCGGGAATAATCACTTTAGAAAGGTTTTTGCAATGGTCAAAAGCAAAATCGGCAATAGCTTCCACGCCTTCGGGTATTACAAGCTCCCCTGTTTTTCCTGCGGGGCAGGATATAAGCGTTTTGCCGCTTTTATCGTAAAGCACGCCGTCTATGCTGCTGTAATTCGGGTTATCGGGCGAAACGGTAATTTCCGTAAGAGATGTACAGCCCGCAAAGGCGCTTTTGCCGATTTCTGTAAGCGCCGAGGGCAAATACAATTTTTTAATTCCGTCGCAGCCCCCAAATGCTCTGTCTCCTATGCGGCAAAGCCTATCGGGAAGATTTATTTCGCGGAGCGCGCGGCAGCCTGCGAAGGAATAATTATCTATCCTTTCAAAGCTGTTCGGAAGAATAACCGCAGAAAGGCCTGTTTTTACCGAAGGATCGGAATAATAAGCCCAGTATGAGGAGATTATTTTTGTTCCGTCCTTAACCTTTAAGGTGCGGTCGGAATCCTTCAAGCTGCCTTTATAGAGATAAAGAGCCTTGTTAAGGTAGAGCGCACCGTTTGCCTGAGCTTTTTCCCACGCGGTGTTTTCAAACGAGTTTGCCTCGATTGATATAACGGTATCGGGTATTTCAATTTTAATAAGCTCCGAGCAGTCGGCAAATGAGCGGTAAGCGATAGTGGTTACGCTGTCGGGCAAAACAAGCTCTTTTATTGCCGTTCCGAAAAATGCGCAATAATCGGATTTTGAATAGCCGTTGAAATCAATTTCCGTTATCGGGCAGTGGGCAAATATGTATTTACCTGTTGATTTGAGAGACTTGGGTAAACGAACCTTTGTTATTTCGCATTGTTTAAATGCAGAGTCGCCTATGTATTCAACCGAATCGGGAATATCAATTGAAGTTAATCCGGATTCAAAGAATGCGCTGTCCTCAATTTCTTTAAGGGATAAGGGCAGATTGATATTTTTCAGGCTTTTGCATTCGCTGAATGCCCCCTTTGCTATAGACCCAAGTCCGTTTGGTAAGGTTACGCTTTGAAGAGCGGAGCAGTAGGTGAAAATATCCTCCGCCAATGTTTGCCCCGTTTCAATCGTGACTTTCTTTAAGCTTTTGTTGCCTTGGAATATTCCCGGACCTGCAAGTTCAAGCTTTGCGGGAATAGTCAATTCTTCAATTCCGCAACCGGAAAATGCTTCGCCCGCAATCACTAAATTGCTTTGCGGCAATGTAAGCTTTACAAGCGAGGTACATCCTGAAAAAGCGCCGTAACCTATTTTTTCAAGAGTCGGGGGTACGGTCAATTCGGATATCGCCGTGCTTGAAAAAGCGCCGGTTTCTATAGTACGCAGCGATGAGGGAATATTGATTTTTTTAAGATTTGTATTGTTTTCAAATGCCGAATTGCCTATTTTTTCAAGACCCTCGGGGAAATTCAGTTCCTGTATATCTGTGCAATCTAAAAATGCTTTGTCTTCTATTGTTTTAAGCGACGAGGGCAGTTCAACGCTTAGAAGCGACGAACAACCTGCAAACGCCTGATAAGTGATCGACGTTATCTTATTTGAAAAACGGATGCCCGTTATTTTTTCACAGCCGCCGAAAGCGCCGTCGTATATCCTTGTTACGGTGGACGGCATATTGTAAAATCCGCTCTTTTCCCTGTCGCAGGAAATTACGGCGCTCATATCTATACTGTAGGTTATGCCGCCTTCTTTTATAAATCCGTCGCTGTTATCGGGCACGATAATATTAACGGAGTTAAACGGATATTCGGAGAATATTGAAATATCGGTCGTTTCCTTAGGCAGTGCAAAATCTTCTGTTCTTCCCAGCGGATATGCCACAACCGCGGTTTTATCCTTTGTAAAAACAACGCCGTTTTCCGAAACGTAATTCGCATTATTCGGGCTCACATTTATTTTTGAAAGCCGTGTGCAATACGTAAAAACTTGCGATTTTAAATTTTTAATACCCGAACCGAGCGTTAGTGTTTCGAGATTTGACAATGAGTAAAAGGCGGCGGCTGTAACGGATGTAACACTGTCGGGAATCGTTAACGAAATAATATTTTTGGCGCCGACACCATTTTTGTTTTTTAAATCCGTTATGCCGACTACGGGCTTCCCGTCAATTGCGGCAGGAATAATAACGTCCGTATTACTGCCGTAATAATTCGTTATGTATATCTTTCCGTTTTCCTCAACAAAGCCGAACTCGGTTCCGGCGGTATATTCTTCAACCGATACGCCGAAAGCGGTGGTTACTCCCATATATGAAACGGTAACCGTGTTTTCGCCGACCGTCCATGGGGTTTCCGCGCTTTGACCGTCGTTTATACTTAAGTTTCTTTCTATGTATTGTGCATCGCAATAGTCGCCGTTTTTATAGTATACCGTGATTATCGGTTTACAGGCGTTCAGGTCATATCTGAACCATTTTCCGTTTTCCGAATATTCCCACCAACCGTCAATATTTTCCGAAATTGCTTTCGTTGCCTTTGCCTCTATTCGGTCTATCGGGTTTTCAACCACTTCCACATCATACTCTGCGGTTCTGCCCATAAATTCCACGGTAACTTTATGTGTTCCTAAACCCCACTGATTATCGTAAGATTGATTGTCCTCATAGCTCAATCCGTAATATTCGCCAAACTCAGTGTTCGTGTCAATTGAATTTAACGGAATACTTCTTTTATCTTTGAAGTTTACAATTATACTTTCGTGACTTATGCAGTATCTATATTCAAACCATTTATTATTCTCGTAGTAATTCCATGCACCGTCAACATTTTCAACGCATTTTGCTGACGCTGTGGGTTTTACAGATATACTTTCAACCGGGTTTTCAACCACTTCCACAGCGTACTCTGCGGTTCTGCCCATAAATTCCGCTTTAACCTTATGTGTGCCTAAACCCCACTGATTATCGTAGGATTGATTATCCTCTGTTCTACACTGTAAGTATCTTCCGAAAAGCTCATTGGTATTTATTGAATAGTACGGGACACTTCTGCCGTCCTTGAAGTTGACGGTTATATTTGACATATTGTCACTGTAATATCTGAACCAGGTTCTGCCTTTATAGTCTGTTGTAAAGCCGCCGTCAATTCCTTCAATGCATTTTTTTCCGGAGTTTACGGTTATGCTTTCAATCGGGTTTTCTGCAACTTCCACGTTAAATGTAAATGGAAAACCCCTGTAATTGCCGATAACGGTATGTATGCCGATGCCCCATTTATTATCGGCGGTCTGGTCGTCTGTGAAGCTTGCCTGCCAATAATCAATACTTTCACTTTCGCCGTTTTTATAATATACGGTTATAAGCGGTTCGGCATTGTAAATGCGGTATTTGCTGTACTGAATACGGTCGGGAGTTGCATAGGAGCCGGGAGTTGCATAGCAATCCGAAGTTATATAATGGTCGGGAGTTGCATAACCGTATTCGTAAAAAATATCGGCGTCTTCAATAAGCTTGTACTGCGCCACTGCCTCTATCCAATCGATTTCTTCACCCTCCGCCGTGGCGAATATGCCCGCCGACATAGCCGTAATTGACAGTATAACGGACAGAAGAAGTGACAATGCGCGTTTCATGGTTCTTTTCATTTAATCTCCTCCTCAGTGTTTTGTGCATTGCTCGGGTAAATTATTTATATCAAACCAACCCACCTGCGGGTCGGGGCAGCCGCCGCTTATCAGCCCGCCGCTGTCGCCGCAGTATATACGTTTCAAAACGCCCGCAGCATGCGGGTAATTATTATCGGGCGGGGAAAGCCCGCCGATAATTTCCGCGAATATTTCGGGCGCGCCGTTTGCCGTAACGGTATCTCCGCCGTGCCACACCGCGCAGGTGACTGCGGGTGTAAAGCCCACAAACCAGTTATCGGCATTTTTATCGGTCGTGCCGGTCTTGCCGCCTACCGCTATTCCGCTTACCGCCGCGTTTTTACCCGTAGCGCCGGGCGATACTACCTCTAATAAAAGTCGATTCATAATATACGCCGTTTTGGGCGATATTACCTGTTTTTCCTCGGGTGCGGCAGTGTAAAGCGTTTTGCCGCCGGCGTCGGTTATTTCTTCTACGGTATAGGGGGTAGTATATTTACCGCCGTTTGCAAAAATCTGGTAATACCCCGCCATATCGGTAAGGGAAACGCCGTCCGCAATATAGCCGAGGGCAACATTGCCGATAATTTCCTCATCCGATGAAAGCAGAGAAATTTTTCGCTCGGAATTAAGCGGGAGACCAAAGCTGTTTTTAAGAAAATCCATTGATTTTTCAACAGTCAGCTTTTTCATCCATTTTACCGCCGTTGTATTAAGCGATTTTTGCAAGGAATATTTAACGGTAACATTCTTTTCCGAATATTCGCCGTCGGCGTTTACGGGCCAGTCGTGATCTGTGCCGTCCTCGCCCTTTACCTTTTTAAGGGGCGAGTCGTTTTGCATGCTTGACCAGCATATAAGCCCGTTTTCGATTGCGGGCGTATAAACGCTAAGCGGCTTAATTGTTGAACCGGGGTAGGTTTTAGCGCTCAGCGGATTTATGTCCTTTTCGGCGTAATCGCCCGCCGCGGCTATAATTCCGCCCTTTAAATTCATAACGGCGGCGCGGGGGTAGATTTTTTCTTCATCCACATTCTCAAGCGCTTTTTGAACCGCCGCCTGTGCCTCGGTATCAAGCAGCGTTTTTATGCTGCAATTAAGTTTTTTAATTTGCTTTCCGTCCTTTTTGAGCGCGGTTTCCGCCTCGTTAAGCGCAAGAGAGGCATAGGGCAAATATTTATCGTCCTTCAGCTTAAATTCGCCCGAATATGTTCCGAACGGCTTGCCGCCCGAATCAAGAAAGGTTATTTCGCCGCTGCCGCAGCCGCAAAGCGGAAGAAACGCCGCGGCTACCGCACAGCACAGCGCAAGGGTGAAAATTCGTTTTCTCATTTTTCCGCCCCTCCTATGCTCGCTGTCAAATCGGTAATATCCTTTGAAAGCTCAAGCTCGGGCTTATCCTTGATTTTATATGCTAAGGGGTCGGTTTTTTCCTTTACCTCTTCAAGCGTTTGCGGAACGCTAAGCAAATGCTCCTTGCAGTATTTTGCGCTGTAGCTGTCGCCGTTTTTGTTATAAAGTTGAATACCCACTATAAGCATATAGCAGTATTCGTTATATTCCGATATTTGGTACGGCGCGTATTTTATTGCCTGCTCCTTGTATTCAATTACGTTTTTAAAATCGCCCTTTGAATACGCCGCCTTTGCTTTGGCGCTGTAAGCCACCGCAACATATTTATTGCGGCTTAAAATATCGTCTGCCAAAGTATCAAGCTCGCCTGTTTCCTCGGCGCTTGTAAGCAGAGATATTTTTGCCTCGGTGTAAAGGGGGAAAAGCCTGTTTGCCGCGGCGTAATTATGAATACCGTAAAGTAAGAAAACCGTGCCGAAATATGAGCATAAGGGAATGAGCAGCGCAAACGGAAGAGAAAGCGCGCGGCTGCTAAGCTCGTAAACTTTACCGCCGCCGCTGTCGGCAAGCATACACAGAAGAATGAAAATGCTTACGAATTGCAGGTCGAAATCCATCATAGCGTGCGCGCACACGGCAAGAATTATCATTTTTCTTTCAAAGCTTATTTTGCGCGAAAAAAGGGATGCGATAAGTGCGGCAGCGAAAAAAGCGGCGGGCAGCCAGCCTATATCGAGCAGCAGCTGCAAAAGCTCGTTATGTATATATCTTACCGAATAAACGGCGGTCTGGTTAAACTGCTCGGTGTAGTAATAGCCCAAATACCCAAGCCCGAACGGATTTTTTGCAATAAGGCGCAAGCCGTCCTTAAAATATATTATTCTGCCTATAAACGT
>CAKSQS010000031.1 GCA_934486705.1 uncultured Eubacteriales bacterium | reverse complement strand
TGGCACAACATTGGCACTGAATTGCTATTGAAATGTAAAAAGCCATATGTTAAAATGAGTATGCTCAAAAAAGTATCACGAGAAAACAGCAACGGCATCATCTTTACAGATGGTGCTTTTTTGTTGCGGAAAAACGGAGGTAATTAAGTGAAAAAAAGAATATGTAAGGATATGCCCGGCAGATGTAAGCACATCAATGTCGGGCGACTGCTTTTTCTGTCATTTTTATGCGTAACGCTTACGGCGTGTTTCCCGCTTTACGCGTGCGCCGCAGGCGTTACGGTATGGCAAAAGGCAGAAGAAATAATGAAGGATGTATATAACCATATACTTGCAATCTCAACAATAGCGGGAATTGTAACGGCGGCTATCGCGCTGCTTATGCTTAACTTTTCAAAATCGGACAGGACCGTAACGGAATCGCGGGCGTGGCTTAAAAGAATTATTGTGACTTGGGTAATACTAAACGGCCTCGGCTTTATTATGGCATATATCACGCCGTTTTTCGCAGACGGCCGCTGGAACGGATAAGCGGGTGACATATGGGAATATTGGACGGAATTGTTGAATGGTTTGCAGAACAGGTAATGAAATTTCTTGATTTAATAAACTCGTCGGTACTCGGAGCGCTGGGCTGCAATATGTCAACCTTTAAAAGATATTTCCCTGCTGCCGAGACTATGTATAAGGTGTTTGTAGCTCTCGGAATAGGTCTTATTCTGTTAAACCTTGTATGGCAGCTTTTTAAAAACTTCGGCGCGCCGCTCGGCAGCGAGGCGGAAGATCCGCTTAAACTCACCCTGCGCTCGGCGGTCTTTATTCTGCTTGTATATTTCGCGGATGAAATAGTGGATTTAATACTTAAAATCGGCGGTACGCCGTATAAATGGATACTTAATTCCGAGCTGCCGCCGCTTAATTTTGAAAACTTCAATTCGGTGCTGCTTACCATTCTCGGCGTGTGCTGCAACGGAGCGGTGACCGTTATAGGTCTTGTTATTCTGCTTATACTCGCCTGGAACTATATAAAGCTGCTCTTTGAAGCGGCTGAAAGATATGTACTGCTCGGAGTGCTTGTGTTCACGGCTCCCGTGGCTTTCGCTATGGGTGCCTCCAAAGCTACCGGCAATATTTTTGCCGCTTGGTGCAGGATGCTCGGCGGACAGGTGTTTTTGCTTATTATGAACGCATGGTGTTTAAGAGTATTTACAAGTATGGTCGGCGCGTTTCTCGCAAACCCGCTGGCTGTGTGACGGGGGTAAAATATGAAAAAGTATATTAAGTTTCTAATATCTGTGTCGGTTCTTATCGGTATATTCTCCGTATCGGCTTTTGCCTTAACCGAAAACGAGGTGCAAGATGAAGTCTCCCGCATAGGCAGAGAGGGCGTTACAGGAAATATTTTTGTCTGGTTTCTATGCGCGGTCGCGTTTCTAAAGGTGTCGCAGAAGATAGACAGCTTTATGTCCTCACTCGGAATAAATGTCGGGCATACGGGCGGTTCTATGTTAGCCGAGGCGTTTATTACGGCTAAAAGCATCGGCGGTACATTCAAGGGCGGCGGTAAGGGCGTATCATTCGGGAAATCCCGCGGTTCGTCGGTCAATACCGCCGCATTTAAAGGCGGGCTTTCGGGTATGGTCGGCAGAGGTATAACAGGCAATGCGGTTAAAAACGCAAACGGTACAAAAAACGGCGGTATCGGCGGAAAGATATTCGATTCATCGCTTGCAAAGGGAGGCGGCTTTGCAAACAGGGTAATAGGAAATATCGCTAACGGAGATATTGGGTCAGTCGGTACAATATCCGGTGAAAATGCGGGCGCCGCGCTTATGTCGTACTTAGGATTTACGGCACTTGGAGAAAACGCGGAGGATGTACCGTCTTTTAATAATGTGGAGATAGGCGGCGGGCGGATAACCGGCACGGAAATATCCGACAGTAATCCGCAGGGTATAAAATTCGCTATGTACAGCGCGGATAAATATTCCGCACCAGAGGGCAGCCATTCAACCGTCACCGCCGCGGACGGTACGGCTTGGTATAAGCAATACGCCGAAAACACCATAGTTCAAAAGCCGTTCGTTCATTCAGACGGGTATGTAGACCGCGGCGATACGGTGGAAAAACGAATACCAAAAGCCCCTAAAAGAAAGGACAGGCAGTAATGGCGGAAAACGGAAATAATGCGCTCGGCAATGCTTTGAGCGCCGCCAACGCTGTAAGAGGCGCGGTTAAAACAGGGAAAGCCATTGCCGCCGCTGCCAAAGGCGGCGCAGCGGGCGGAGCTGTCGGTGCGGCTGCGGCATTCGCCTTTGAAAACCGCAGACTTATTGCGGCGGTAATAATAGGACTTACGGTGATTCTATTGCTGCCTGCCGTTATAATAAGTATGCTGCCGTCCTTAATATTCGGCGGCACGGACAGCCCCGATCTTAATAATCCCGCGGCGGTTACGGAAAATATACAGGCTGCGACCGGCGTTATAAATACGGTGTTCGGGGAAAACCTTAAAAAAATATCCGAAGAAATAGAAAAGGATAAAACAGATGGTATAAAATCGGAAATAATTTACCCTCAAACGCAAGATACGGAATATACCGCGACGCTTATTATCTCACAATATTGCGCGGCAAGGGAAAAGGATTACAAAAGTATATCCCTGCCGGATTTTGAAAGAACGGTAAAGACCGCAGATAATATTTACCGCTATGAAAAAACGGAAGAAACAAGAACGGTAGAGACAGCAGTAACCGTGGTGAACGCCGAAACGGGCGAAGAAACGGAAAATATTATTACGGCTGAAGAAAAAGTGACGGTGTATACCGTATTTTATAACGGGGAAGATTATTTTGCGGAGAGCGTTTTTTATCTGAACGAAGAACAAAGGACGCTGGCAGATAATTACCTTGAAAATTTAATGTTATATTTAAGCGGAGGTATTTGAAATGAAGTTATTTATTGTTTCTTTGGTATCATTATGGACGGGCGGGTTTATCGGTGTTGCGGCAATGTGCCTTTTTCAGATAAACCGCGGCAGGGGTGCGGAAAGGAAAACAAATGAGCGAAAGGAATGAAAATAAGGTATATATTATTCCGCCTGACTTTATTCAGAGCGGCACTTTATTCGGCGGACTCGTTAAGTTCAGAAATGCGCTTGAGGCGGCGGTTTTAGCTTTTTTGGCGGGCTTTCCCGTTTTAAAGCTGCATATAGGGTTTACGGCTAAAATAATTATTCTCTGCCTTACCGCCCTGCCGCTCGGTGTTTTGGGGCTTGCGGGTATTAACGGCGAGAGCCTTTCGTCCTTTATTTTCGGCTTTTTAAAGTTCCTTAAAAACAGGCGGGTTTTAAAGATCGGGAGCGATAAAAACGAATATCTTCCGATAGAGAAAATAGAAAACGGAATAATATATACCAATGACAAACGGTACATAAAGGTAATAGAGGTTTTACCCATAAACTTTTTGTTAAGGAGTGCAAGAGAGCAAAGAAGTATTATTTATTCCTTTGTTTCTTACCTTAAAATAAGCCCCGTGAAAATGCAGTTTAAAATCATAACCAAAAAGGCGGACACCAAAAAGCACCGCGATATAGTCCTTAAAGAAATGGAAAAGGAAACGGACGAAAGCTGCCGCAGGCTACAAAGGGATTATTTAAAGCTAATAAACCGCATAGGCTCTAAGGAAGCCACTACACGCCGTTTCTTTATAGCCTTTGAATACGAAAACGGCGGGCGAAGAGTAAAGAACGAAGAAAGCGAGGCGGTAGCCGCACTTCAAACCGTGGCGAGAACAGCGGTAAATTATTTAAAGCAATGCGGGAATAAGGTAATAATCCCGGATAATGAGGACGAATTTACCGCAGATATTCTGTACGGCATTATCTGCCGTGATGAGAGCTTTAAAAAGCCGCTTGCCGAAAAGGTTGCGGAAACTGCGGCAAGGTATATTGCCGAGGGTAAAAGCACGGATAATATTCCGGTCAGCGAATTTTTGTCCCCCGAAAGCACCGACCTTATGCACGGCAGGTATATAAAAACAGGCTCTCTTTACCGCGCGTATTATATTATTCCATCGGGCGGATACAAAACGCAGGTACCTGCCGGGTGGTTGAGTCTGCTGATAAACGCGGGCGACGGTATTGACACCGACCTATTCCTGTTCCGCCAGCCCAAAGAGCAGGCGGTGCGCAGGCTCGGTCAGCAGCTAAGAATAAACCGCTCGAAAATACGCGAGGCAAGCGACACAAACACCGATTTCGACGACCTTGACAGCGCAATAAGCAGCGGATATTTTTTAAAAGAGGGGCTTGCAAACAACGAGGATTTTTATTATATGAGCATACTTATAACCGTAACCGCCCATATGCCCGAAGAGCTTGAGTGGCGGGAACGGGAATTAAAGAAAATGCTTATTTCGCAGGATATAAATATTTCCGCCTGCACTTTTCGCGAGGAGGCGGCTTTTCTTTCGTCACTGCCGCTGGTATCGCTTGAAAAGCATTTGTATAACCGGGCGCGGCGCAATGTGCTGACAACGGGCGCGGCAAGCTGTTATCCATTTACCGCATATGAATTGAGCGACGACAACGGCATACTTTTAGGGGTCAATAAATACAACAATTCGCTTGTTATAGTGGATATTTTCAATTCCGCAGTATACCGCAACGCCAATATTGCAATAGTGGGAACGAGCGGAGCGGGAAAGACATTTACAATGCAGCTTATGGCTTTGCGTATGCGAAGAAAAGGTATTCAGGTGTTTATAATAGCCCCATTAAAGGGTCACGAGTTTTTAAGGGCCTGCAAAAATATAGGCGGAGAGTTTATACAGATCTCCCCCGCTTCAAAAAACTGCATTAACATTATGGAAATAAGGAAAACGGATAAAAGCGCCGACGAAATTATAGACGGCGGGCATATTGAAAAATCCGAGCTGGCGAAGAAAATCCAAAGCCTGCATATCTTTTTCAGTCTGCTTATTCCGGATATGACCCACGAGGAAAAGCAGTTACTTGACGAGGCGCTTGTAAAGACCTACGCTTTAAAGGGCATAACGCACGATAATAAAACGCTTGCAGATAAGGCCGACCCCGAAAGATACAAGGAAATGCCGGTACTCGGTGACTTATATAATATCCTTATTTCCAACGCCTCGACCGAGCGCCTCGGTCATATACTTAACCGTTTGGTACATGGCAGCGCAGGAACATTTAATCAGCAGACAAATGTAAATCTCGATAATAAATACACCGTGTTCGATATTTCCGAGCTTTCGGGCGATTTACTGCCTGTGGGTATGTTCACGGTGCTTGATTATGTGTGGGATAAGGCAAAAGAAGACCGCACCGCCGAAAAAGCAATCTATGTTGACGAAATGTGGCAGCTTATAGGCAGCGGGGGTAATCAGGTGGCGGCGGGCTTTGTGCTTGAAATGTTCAAGATAATAAGGGGCTACGGCGGTTCGGCAATATGCGCCACGCAGGACTTAAACGATTTTTTTGCGCTTGATGGCGGCAAATACGGAAAAGGGATTATAAATAACTGCAAGACTAAAATAATACTTAACCTTGAAGACGACGAAGCTGAAAGAGTAAGGGACATTTTCAAGCTCTCCGAAGCAGAGATTATGGAAATAACCCACTTTGAGCGCGGCAGCGGGCTTATAAGCACAAACAACAATAATATAACGGTTGAGTTTAAGTGCAGCGAGCTTGAAAAGCGCCTTATAACCACCGACCGTAGGGAATTGAAACAGATACTTGACGGTGAAAAAGCGGATATGCGGAGTTAATACGGAAATAATGCGTATTATAACTTTTACGCGTAAATAATGCGGATATAATACGCATAAAAAAGAAAATAGGTTTTATAAATAAGAAGCTTAGTTTTGCATATACTATTGACAAATCAAACATAATTATGCTATAATTATGTCACAAAGGAGTTGATAGTATGCCGCAAATAATACCGATTAAAGACCTGAGAAACACAAATGAGATTTCTCAAATGTGCAAAGAGACTGACGAACCTATTTTCATAACTAAAAACGGATACGGAGATATGGTTATCATGAGTATGGAAATGTATGAAAAGAAAATGTTTATGGCGGATGTTTATTCTAAATTGAATGCCGCCGAAGAACAGGTGAAACAGGGCAAAGTGCTTGATGCGGATGAAAGTCTGGCACGAATAAGGAAAAAATATAATGTATAAATTGATAATTACGGAGCTTGCCGACAATGATTTAGATGGCATAATAAATTATATTTCTGTTGATCTTTCCAATACGGCAGCGGCTACTGATTTCTTAAAAGAAGTAATAAAGTGTTATGAATATTTAAAGAAAAACCCTCGAATTTTTTCGGTCAGTGATGATAGGAGATTAGCAAAAGAAGGCTATCGCAAAGCACTTATCAAAAATTATGTTTTGGCATTTAAAATTGATGAGAACACCAAAACCGTAACAGTTTACAGGTTCTTTTATGCCGCAAGAAATTATTTTAAATATCTATAAACAGATTGGCAATTTATATAAATATAAAGAAAAGCGTTCGATTTTCGGGCGCTTTTCTTTATGCTCTGAAAGGGTGAATATATGAAAACAAGAAAAGAAATATACGGAAAAGAATGTGCGGAAATTCTGCGGAATATAACGCTGTACCACAACATACGCAAGGAGCAGATTATAAAGCTGCACCCGAATATAAGCCCCGAGGTGTGCGAAAAAATCATATTCCATTTGCAGAATAACCGCCGTATTTACCACGATAAAGCCACCGACATAATATACGATAACAATGACGGCAACACGGATTTTGAAACGATTTATTGCCTTTGGGTAATATGCGATTTTATAGAAAAAACAGAGTATCATTCTATAAGTGACTTTCCCGTAAACGCGGTATTCTTTGCCGATGGCGAGCTGTATGAGCTATCCTTTATACCCGAAAACAAAGAGGCGGTGTTCGAGCAGGTTTTTAAAACGCAGGAGCCGGACGGCAAAAGAATAATAGTGCTTGAAAGCACCGAGCAGATACCGAATATAAAAATTCCAGATGTTGCCGCTTACTGCACGGTGAACGACAGCACGGGCGAAGTAAAATATTTCAGAACAGGAGAATAATTTGGACAAAACAGTTATAACAAAACGGATAAACAGGCTTGCCTGCGATATAGAAAAGCTTAAAAGCACGCTTGCCGCAATAGAAAATACGGATATTGCAAGATACCCCGAAAATTACAATATGTTAGCCACCGATGCCGCTTTACGGTCAGAGCTTATAGCCTGCCGTATGCGGCGTTTGGTATTTCAAAGCACCGATACGAAAAAGCCCGAATACCTTGCAAGCGCCGGTGTAGTTCAGGGCATAGAAATAAGGGAAGAAAACGGCGTTTTAAAAATAACGCTGCCCTGCCTTTTACCGAAACGCAAACAACGGGAAAGCACGGAATTTATTACCGACCCGCTGTATTTCACTTTAAGCCGCTATTCGGACGGTAACCCGCTTAAAAGATACAGCCATTGCGTCGTTTGCTTTTCGCATATATACTCCGACGATTCAAAGCGTTACATACGGGACTACGATAACCTTGAATTAAAGCAGATACTTGATGTTATAGCCGCCTTTTTAATGGAGGACGACAGCGGACTTTTGATTGACGCATATAACACAACCGAGACAGGAAAAACAGACTGCACCGAAATCTCAGTGATGGAAAAAGAACGCTTTTCAGACTGGATAAAAGAGCACGAAAAACACTTAAAAAACATATCGGATTTTTGAAACTTTTCCGAAAAATTTTCCCGATATATAAAAACATCCTCAAACCGTTATAAATAAAGGCTTTCATGACATAAAAACACACCGAAAACTACCGTGGTCAATGTAACTACGGTAGTTTTTTACATTAAAAAATGATTTATGGATAAAGAAAATACGATATGCTCAAAGGACACATTGAGCCGAAATTTATTGGAGCTTACAGCAATTTCGGGCGAGTTTCCTCAAAAGGATCTATACCGCATAGCAGGCGGCAAAAGCTATAAGGAAAGCGTGGTGGGAACACTTAAACGCGAGGGACTTATTAAAACATATTACCGCGATTCGCTGCGGGGATTAAGGCTTACCTGCCGCGCTAAAAAACTGCTTGTTCAAAACTACCCCGAAAGATTTAAAACGCTGCTTATGGGCAAAACTGACACAAACCATATTAAAAGCGACCTGCCTCGCCGTGAAAGGCTGCATCGAATAGCCGGCGCGACAGTTACAATGCTGAACGCGGGTATAGCGGTTTTTAAAGACGAAAAGCCGGATATATTCTCTCCTGCGCCTTACGGTAATATGCTTACCGAACCTATTGCCCCCGCCTTTTACAATTCCCGCGAGATAAAGGAGATAGGCACGGTGTTTGTAAAGATAAAGGGCGCGCGCTCGGTGGGTGTGCTTTTAACGCCGCGGGATATACTCGTTGTGTATAACATAGGAAACGCTTTAATGAAATGGGATTACAGATCCGAAATGCGTACAAAGGCGCTTATGAAAACCGTGCTGTGCAGAGAACGGCTGCCCTGCTATTCGGGGGAAGATATTAAGGGGCTTATCTTAGCCGACAGTATGGAGCTGTGCGCGGATATACTTGCGGAAACAGGCGGCAAGCAGCATTTTTTACTGGACGGAAATTACGACAGCTTTTATTATCTCACAAACGATTATAAAGGCGAAAGAATACTTTCGGTGATTTGCAATGAGGCTTTAGATAACAGGCTTCGGGCAATTTTAATGTCCGACCTTAAAGAAAGGGACAGCGGACAAATAATAGAAAACGACGCGTCAGAGCAGGACGGCACACCCGTACTGTTCGGCTTTTACTGCGACTTGCCGCGCATAAAAAGATTTGATACGGCACTGTCGTTAAGAGAGAAAAGAGGTGTTGTTATCTGCTTTGATTTTCAAAAACCCGCGCTTGAAAAATACTGCTGTGAATACATAACATTTAAAACCATTGATTTTAATAAATGGGAGATGAGCTTTTTTGAAGAATAAAAGAAAAATATGCCTGTGCCTTGCCGTTCCGTTAATATCCTTTGCGATTTTGTACGGCGGCGGGTATGCGGCGCAGTTTATTAAGAATTACAAAATATGGACGAGCGCCGGAGGAACGCCCGGCAGCTCATCACCCGTAAAGCCGTCTTTAAACGCCGTTGCCTGCTTTAAAGCGGCTTTTTCATTTCCCTACGGAATAATTGGCTGCGGAATTTGCATTACAGCCGTTTTGCTGCTTGTGTTTTGCCTTTTCAGAATGGGCAGGAGCGACGGCGGCGTGCCGGATAAGGAAAGAAACTTTGTTTATTCAAATAAAGGTACTTACGGCACATCCGGCTTTATGAGCGAAAAGGAAATGAAAACGGTGTTTAATTTGACTCACGATTTAAAAAACTGCAGCGGCACTGTTTTGGGGTTGTATGACGGTAAATACATATGCGTACCGCAAAACGGCAGACTCAACAAAAACATTGCGGTTTACGGAGCGTCCGGCTCTATGAAAACAAGGGCGTTTTGCATAAACAGGATATTGCAGGCGGTACAGGGCGGTGAATCGCTTATTATCTGCGACCCGAAATCCGAGCTTTATGAAAAAACAAGCGAATATCTGCGAAGAAAAAATTACACCGTCAGAGTATTTAATCTTGTAAGCCCCGAAAATTCGGATTCGTGGAACTGCCTTGAGGAAATACAGGGTGACGAGCTTATGGCGCAGCTTTTCTGTGATGTAATAATTAAAAACACTGGTTCTGAACGCGGCGATCACTTTTGGGATTCAAGCGAAATGAATTTACTGAAAGCGTTGGTGCTTTATGTTGAGCAGGGCTACCCGTCAGAGAGAAAAAATATGGGTGAGGTATATAAGCTGCTGACATTAAGCTCGGATAAGGAGCTTAACAGCCTTTTCGATATGCTGCCGCCGTCGCACCCCGCAAAGGCGCCCTATTCAATTTACCGCCAGGCGTCCGACACCGTTCGCACGGGCGTTATTATAGGCCTCGGCTCACGTCTGCAGGTTTTTCAGATGAAGAAAATATGTAATATGACGGCGTTTGACGAAATTGACCTTGAGCTGCCGGGAAAACAGCCCTGCGCCTATTACTGCATAACAAGCGATCAGGACAGCGCCTTTGATTTCCTTTCTTCGCTCTTTCTGTCCTTTTGCTTTATTAAGTTAGTGCGGTATGCGGATAAAAACTGCGAGGGCGGCAGCCTGCCTACTCCGGTGCATATTCTCGGTGAGGAGCTTACCGCCTGCGGAGTTATTCCGGATTTAAGCCGGAAAATAAGCGTTATACGGTCACGGAATATAAGTATGAGCTGTGTTTTTCAGAACCTTGCGGGGCTGCAAAACCGCTATCCGCAAAACCAGTGGCAGGAGATACTCGGCAACAGCGATATTCAACTCTTTTTAGGCTGTGTTGACGAACTTACGGCGAAATATATAAGCGACCGTTCGGGAGAAGTAAGCGTTAATGTGCAAAGCAGGGCGAAGCAGCTTAACAGTATGAGAATTTCAAATTATACCCCGCAATACAGGGAAACGGACGGCGTAGGCAGAAGAAAGCTGCTTACAATGGATGAGGTTTTAAGGCTTCCCACCGAAAAGGAGCTTATTATAATCCGCGGCACAAAGCTCTTAAAGGCGGATAAATTTGATTACACCAAGCACACGGAGTATAAAAACCTTGTTCCCTGCAAGGCGTCGGCGCATATCCCAGAATGGTCGGCGCTGCCGCCGAAAACCTACGGCGGAGAAATACCCACGCAACGAAAGAAGAACGGCAGAAAGAAAACGCCCGTTCCAAATAAGACGATACCCATAGATAAAGACATAATAATGACAAAATAACAGGAGGAAAAAATTATGCCGACAAAAAAGAAAACCGAAGAAATAGCCGACAGCATTATGGAGGCGCAAAATGAAACCGAAGAACAGAATACCGCCCCGCCTGCTGCCGAAGAACAAACCGAAAAGCCCAAGCGAACCCGCAAAAAGAAAACGGAAATTACCGAAACCGAGGAGCAGCCAGTTAATGAAACGGTCGAGCCTCAAACGGAAGAAAAAGCCGACGAAGAAGCTGCGGCAGAACCCGTAAAGCCAAGGAGCAGAATACTTACCGTTGAAGCCAAGACGGAAGTTTATACCGAGCAGACAAGAGCGGATATTATCTGGCACGAAATACAAAACGCATATATAACGCACCGGATAATGACCGGCACTTTAAGCGGCGTTGAGTGCAACGACGCGGGACATCACTACGCGATAGCGGATTATAACGGTTTCAGAATTGTAATTCCGCTAAAGGAAATGTTTTTTGATTTCCCCACAAACCTGCACGGCGACGAATACAAAGAGGCGGTTATGCGGTACAACAAGCTGATGAACTCAATGCTCGGCGCTGAAATAGATTTCGTGGTAAGGGGCATAGATTCAAAAGCGCGGAGCGTTGTAGCCTCGCGGAAAGAGGCGATGTATAAAAAGCGCCAGACCTTTTATATGGAAACGGACGAAAACGGAATGTTCCGTATTTACGAGGACCGCATAGTGCAGGCGCGGGTCACCGCCGTTGCCGAAAAAGCAATAAGGGTTGAAATATTCGGGGTGGACTGCGCAATGCCCGTTAAAGACCTTTCGTGGGATTGGTTAGGCGACGCGGGCGAGCGTTTTTCCATAGGGGATAAAATACTCGTCAGAATAAAAGAGGTTGAGCGGGAAAGCATTAAGGATATTTATGTTCGGGCGGACGCACGGAGCGTTACGGATAACCGAACGGATAATTTAAGCTCGTGCAGAATACAGGGCAAATACGCCGGCAGGGTTACGGATACTCATAAGGGCGTTGTGTATATACGGCTTAACAACGGCGTAAACGCCATAGCACACTCCTGCCTTGACAGGCGTATGCCGGGCAAAAAGGATGATGTTTCCTTTGTTGTTACCGCAATCGAAGAAGAAAGGGGTGTTGCACTCGGAATTATTACCCGTATAATAAAGCAAAATTTATAGTTGTTGAAATAATGCGGCGCCAATGCGTATTAAAGTTAAAGAAATTTTGGAGGTATAAAAATGTTCAGAAAAATATATTTTGCTTTAGCTTTAATCACTTTGCTTTTGTGCGCCGCCTGCCGCAATAATACGGCAGAGGTAAGCTCCGAATGTAAATCGGAAATTACCTTTACGGAAAACAGCGAAAATACCGTGGCTGTCGGCTTAGATAAAACGGACAGCTCGGAAAGTGCTTTACAAAGTGAGCCAAGCCCCGAAAGTGTAAGCAATTATAAAAACACCCCATCGGAAACGCCCAAGCCGGATAATTCCCTGCCATCGGTTTCGGATAACAGCAAGGTAAGCAATATAATTTCCAAACCGAAAATTTCAGAACCCGAAAAGACGGAAAACAAGGATATTACCGCCGAGACTGCAGACCTTGTATTAAAGTTTTTGAACGCGGAAAGAGTTAAACTCGGTATTCACGAAAGAGCAGAACTTACAGGGCTGGCTGTTGTTGCAAAATTCCGTGCCGATCAACTGACCGCTCAGTTTTCACACTCTTGGACGGACGAAAACGGCAACACTGTTGACGGTGCGGATTATGCGGCAACAGCTTTGAAATACGGTAAGCTCATTACCGAAAAAGAAACGCGCTATGATTTTGCAAGCGGTAAGGTTATAGAAACCGGGAAAATAATTGAGCGGTATTCCTACGGCGGCGGAGAAAACTGCGGTACGGGTTCGGTTTTTACGCTCAACCCAAATGCGCTTGCAAAAAGCATTGTTGAGGCATTTAAAAGCAGCCCCGGGCATTGGAGTTCACTTATGAGCAAAAACAATTACTATGAGGGCGTTGGAATTGTAATATTAAACGGCAAATGGTATTGCAGCATAAATTCCTCGGCGGAAAATTACGGGTAAAAACAAACTGAAAACTCAAATACAAAATTGTGAGGAGCAAAAAAATGAAAAAGATTAAAAGCATAATTTCATTGGTATTAGCCTTAATACTTGCCTGTGCTGTGGCTCTGCCTATATCTGCGGCAGGTCCGCTGGCGGGCGACAGTCTGTATATAAACACGCATATAGACGCAATAAACAGCGCTACCGGGAAAAACTATTTATCGGATACCGGAGATACAATGGATTTTCTGAAACTTAAAGCCTACGACCAAAATCCGGTTTACTGTATTGAAAAGGGTGCGAGATTTACAAGAACCTTATATAAGGCGCAGACCCTCGTTAACAGTGCATATTGGAAAAAGCTCACCGAAAAAGCACGGGAAGGCATAGCTCTTGCCGCGGCTTTCGGCTATCCCGCGCAGTCATATTCGGCGCTCGGCGTGCCGTCGGCAGACGACGCATATACCGCAACGCAGTTTATTATCTGGGAGTATCAGCAGGGATTAAGAACAGCGCCTGACGAGCAAATTGCGGACAGGCGTTACAGGGCTAAAATAGCCGGTACACCTGCTGAAACGGCATATAAAAATATACTCGCAAATATACGCAAATATATATCCGACCCGCAGTACAGCGGAAACACGCAGAATTTGTACGGATTTGTTCAGCTTACATCCGGCAGCACATCTAAAGAACAGGAAATAATTTGTTTTTACGGAGAAACGCCGAAGCTGCTTGAAAAGGGATATATTGAAGTATACAAAAAGGATACGGACGGTAATCTGCTTGACGGCGCGGAGTTTTTGGTATATAACAGCAGCGGCGCGTATGTTACTAAAATAGGCCCTACCGTAAACGGGTATGCAAGGTCTGCCGAAATTACACTCGGCACATACAAGGTTGTTGAAACGAAGTTCCCGCAGAATTACAGAAAATATGATAAAGACACCTGGACTGTCACATTAAACAGCGGCAGCGCAAAGTTTACGATAAACGCGGTCAATGAAATTGTTCCGGGCGCTTGCAGGATAATAAAGGCGTCAGAGGACGGCGTGATTGCAGGTGTGAGCTTTAGAATAACCGGAAACGGCACCGATGAAACCGCGAAGACAAACGAAAACGGTGAGATAATATTTTCGTCACTTAAACCCGGCAGATATACCGTAACCGAGGATACAAAGGATAAATACATACCGCAGGAAAGCAAAGCAGTAACCGTAGTGACGGGTGAAACCGCGGTTGTGACCTTCAGCAATGTTCTGAAAAAGGGCAGCCTAAAGGTTATAAAAACAGCCGAGGACGGATTTAAGGAAAATTTCACATTCAGACTTACAGGCACTTCGTACTCCGGCTTACCCGTCAACGAATATGCCGTAACGAACAATGACGGCGAGGCGTTTTTTGAAAATGTGCTTATAGGCTCCGGATATATTCTTGAAGAAATAAATACTCCCGCAAGATATGTTGTCCCCGAAGCGCAAACCGCTTTGATAGAATGGAATAAAGTAACCGATATCTCGGTAAATAATACGCTTAAAAAATGGCGGGCTGATGTTTGCAAATTTGACGGTGAATTGAATAAAGAGGGAGCGCCGCAGGGAAACGCGAGCTTAAAAGGCGCGGTGTACGGCGTATATAAGGGCGGACAGTTGACAGCCACATATACAACCGATGAAAACGGACGCTTTGTTACGGATTATTATGTCTGTGCGGACGACTGGACTATACGGGAAATACACCCGTCCACCGGGTATTTGCTTGACGATACGGTATATAAGATAGATTGCCGACCGGGGAAATATACCGTTATCAGAAACACCGAATATATAAATGTTTTTGAGCAGGTCATTAAAGGCAGAATAAACATCATAAAGCACCGCGACGACGGATCTACCAAAATAGAAACCCCCGAGGCGGGCGCGGAATTTGAGGTATTTTTAAAATCGGCAGGCTCGTATGCTTCTTCAAAGGAATTGGAACGGGACAGGCTGAAAACGGATAAATACGGATTTGCCGAAACAAAACCGCTGCCCTACGGAGTTTATACAGTAAAACAGGTGTCCGGCACAGCAGGCACGGAACTTATAAAGCCGTTTGATGTATTCATAAACGCGGACGGCGAGGCGTACCGCTATCTTATAAACAACGCCGCCTTTAAAGCCTTTATTGATATAGTAAAAAAGGACGCAACAACCGGCAAGGTAATTCCCGCTGCCGGGGTCGGATTTAAGGTTAAAAATCTTGCGACGGGTAAGTTTTTGGTACAGCATATAAATTATCCCACGCCTATGGATATTGATGTGTTTTACACCGACTCAAACGGCAGATTGCGCCTGCCCGAAAAATTAAGCTATGGAGATTATGCGATTATTGAGCAATGCACGGCGGAGGGTTATATACTTGATTCGGAGCCTGTTAAGTTTACGGTGGACGGAACGCAGGATACCGTAACGGTTGAAAAGCTTAACTATCCGCAAATGGGAACTCTGACAGTTACAAAAGAGGGCGAAATATTTTCATCCGTACACGAAAAGGACGGGCTGTATATACCGAAGTATGAGACTGCGTGGCTTAAAAACGCAGAGTTTTCGGTTTTTGCCGCAGAGGATATTTATACGCCGGACGGCACTTTGCGCTGCGCAAAGGGAGAAAAGGCGGACAGTATTATTACGGGAGAGGACGGAAAAGCCACAACAAAGCCGCTGTTTTTGGGTAAATATGAAATTCGGGAAACCAAAGCGCCGAACGGCTATATATTAACAAACGAGCCTGTATATGCCGAGCTTAAATATGCCGGACAGGAGGTAAAGATAACAAGCACGGCGGTTTCCGTAAATAATAAAAGGCAAAAGGCGGTTATCCGTCTGCTGAAATCCCTTGAAAAGGACGAAATATTTAACCTCGGCAATACAAGCGAATATACAAGCGTTAAACTCGGGCTTTTTGCCGCCGAAAGGCTTACCGCGGCAGACGGCAGTGAAATACCCGCGGACGGACTGCTTGAAGTGATTTCGGTAGATGAAAACGGCAACGGAATATTCACAGCCGACATACCCGTGGGCGCAAAGCTATATGTTAAAGAAACGGCAACGGACGGTCATTACATTTTATCCGATGAAAAATATCCCGTAGAATTTACATACGGCGGGCAGAATATATCCTCGGTGCAGTTAGTTATAAACGACGGCAAGGTTATTGAAAACCGTATTATCCGCGGCAGAATAGACGGCATTAAGACGGACGAAGACTTAAACCCGATAGAAAAAGCGGTGTTCGGTCTGTTTAAACCCGATGAAACGGTATTTACCGAAAGTACGGCGCTGGCGGTTACGAAATCGGACGAAAACGGCGCATTCAGCTTTACGGGCATTCCCTACGGCAAATGGATAATTAAAGAGCTGTCTTGCCCCGATCGCTATGTGTTGTCGGACAAGCTAAATGAGGTAAATATAACCGAGGAGGGCGAGGTACTGTCGCTCGGTATTCAGAATAAGACCGTCACGGGAACGGTAAGGGTCATAAAGCTCAGCAAGGCGGATATATCCCGAAAGCTGCACGGCGCGGAATTTTATATTTATTCCGACGCGGATAACAATGGCGTGTTTGACCCGGAAAAGGATATTTATATCGGCAGACTTGAAGAAACCGAAAACGGTGTATACAGTCTATCAAAGCTTAAATTCGGCGGATATTTTCTCTATGAAAACAAAGCACCGGAAGGCTATGAAAAGGACAACAGGTATTTTTATTTTCAAATAAAGAAATACGGTGAGACCGTAACCGTGGAAAATGAAAAAGGCGTGGGTTTTGTAAACGAGCCGATACCCGTACCGGAGGTGCCATCTTCACCCAAAACTGGAGATTTTTCCAATCCGCTTGTATTTATTATAATCGGGCTTTCGGCGCTTTTTGTATCGGCAGCTTCGTTAATTTTTTTGAGGAAAAAATCCGGTAAAGAATAATTTTACGGCGGCGGGCACAGCGATGTGTCTGCCGTTTTTTGTTGTTAGGACAGTAAGGAAAGATTGTAATTTTAAAATTGTGGTTTTTGCCTTTAAAAAGTCGTTTTAACTACTACATATTGGATTTAAGGAAAAATGTAGTCTAATGAAAATAGAGGGGTCAAAATGAAAACACAGCAAAACGCTTTTTATCTCTTTTTAAGTTTAGCAAGAGGCAGTTGGCGTAACGCTATATTTATTGAATGTAAAAACAAATGCAGTAAAGAATGTGCAGGCTGGCTTATGACGGCAGATACCGAGGGCGTGCCGATGCTTTACCCTGTCAGCCTGTTCGAAGAAAAGGCTGATGTGGTTATAGATAAAGCTGAGTGTGCCGCCGTAATCAGCCGGGAAACATTTGAAACGGTATACGACAGATGGCTTTTATGGAATGTTTCGGATAGGTCAATTTGCAGCATATGTCAGGCGGCAGCTAACAGAGCAGATATTATTTACTGAACAAATTTTAAATTATGTCAAAGGCGGTGATTAAAATAAAAAGAATAAAAATTCATTGTCCGTATTGCGGTTCTCTCGTTACAAAGCGAGCGGCAAGCTATGTTTACGGCAAAAATGCAAAGCCGGATACATTCCTCTATGTCTGCAATAGGTATCCCGCTTGTGATTCCTATGTTGCGGCGCATACAAAAAGCAGCTTGCCTATGGGAACTCCGGCAAACAAAACGCTCAGAAACAAAAGAATCGCAGCTCACAAAGCGCTCGACAGAATATGGGAAAACGGATATATGACAAAGGAACAGGTATATATCTGGCTGCAGGCAAAATTAGATATGCCGGCAAATGTAATGCACATAGGTAAACTTAACGAGTATTACTGCAACCGGATAATTTACGAGTGTAACCGAGCATACAGAAATATGCGTGCAGTTACATAAGGGGAGGTTTTATGAAAAGGATAATACCGCTGAATGAGAAACAAATAGCCTTGGTAGAGGATAATATTTCGGTTATTAAAACGGTGATTTGTTCAAGGATAATCATAGATAAAAACATATTCGGCATGGAATACGACGACCTCTATCAAGAGGGGTGTCTGCTGCTGTGCAATGCGGCGCTTATGTATGATGAAAGCCGGGGCAGCAGTTTTTGGTCTTTTGCCTACATAGTTATTCTTAACGGTTTGATTTCATACTGCAAAAAGGTTGAAAACAACAGGAAAAACCGCGCCGAATATATAGAGAGCCTTAAAAGACAGCCGGAAAGCTTTTCACTGCAAAACAGCACGCCATACGAAAGGATGGTGGAAACAAATATAATCGACTTTTTAGAGAATATTAAAACGCAATATTCGGGAACTGTAAGGCTCGGAATTGAGGCGCTGTCGCTCAAGGTCAAGGGCTTGTCGGGCGGTGAAATAGCACGGCTTTACGGGGTAAAAACAAATCTTGTGGGCGCATGGATCTCACGCGCATTGAAGAAATTAAAACAAAATTCCGTATTTAATTCATATATGGAAGAATTTAATGAGAAGAATGAAAGAAGGGTATCATAAAATGAAAATGCTTTATACTGCCGTAGGAATTTTCAAACTTAAAAATCAAGGGAAAAACAATGTTTATCCCACCGTTATTCTGTCGGGTAAGGAGTGCAGACTGGATGTTCAGGAAATGATGATATGGTCGGCGCTTAATTGGAGAATTACAGACGACAAACAATTACATACATATTATTCCGAACAGGAGAAAAAGTCCGGCGTTGTGTTCAGCCGCAGCTATACCGATACATTAAACAGGCTTATTGTACGCGGGCTTGTGGCAAGCGGACGCGGTGAAAACAGTGAAGAAGCCTTATATGATCTTATATCCGGGCTTTACATAATTCCGCTTTACCAAAGCCCGGTTATTCGCATAATTTCGTTTTTAAGAATGGTATTTATTTTCAAATTGCCGTATGAAAAAGCGAAAGTGCTGTTTGAGCGGGATAAGAAGAATAAAAACGAAAGACGGATAATGAAACTTGCCTTTTCAGCACCTATGTCTACCGCCGAAATAGTGAAATGTATTGATAAAAACATTGATTTCATTTTAAACGAGGACGATGTTATGGAGTTTTTGTATGATGATAAATTCACAACAAGCGAGAATATAGCGGAGAGCGTTCGCGGGCTTTCATCCGTCCGCACGGTTTTAACCGCGGTTTCCAATTTGTATTTGCGGCGGCAGATATTGTTTGAGAGGATGTGAAAATATGGCGGCTTTTAAGAATTTTCCCGTACCTTTAAAGGAAAAGCTGGTAACTGTTATATTTATCGCGGTGTTTATACTGCTTGCAGGAAGCGTTGCCGCCGTCGTCTTTAAGGATATAATAATGCTTATATTAAGCCTTTTGCTTTGTGTATTTAACCTTATACGGGCAGTATCTCTATACAAAACCGTATCCGCGAATAAATACGAAATTGTCGAGGGCAGATGTACCGAAATAACCTCCGTTCTCATTCGTAAGCAAAAGAAAATAAAAATTGCGACCGAGAACGGAGACGAACGGTATTTTATATTAGACAGGCGCTCAAAAATATCTGTCGGGAAAGAGTACAGATTTTATTTCAAGGCAACGCAGAAAATCTGCTTCGGCAAGGACCTTACGGAGCTGCTGCAATCGGCAGATTGCTTTTTGGGATATGAGGAAGTGAAAAACGAATAATATGCTATATGTTGATTATAACTATTGACAAATACAATATATTGTGGTAATATACTTTTGTAATTGATTTTTGTGCAAGCCCTTGCGGGCAAGGGATATATTTTAATATCACATCGCACACCTATGTTGAGTTTGTATTAAATGACAGTGGTATTATCGCTTTATGCGGTTTATTGCTGTCTTTTTTTAAGTAAAAAAGGATTTTTTCCTATGCGGGAATGGCGTTTGACTGTATTATATATATACGGCGGTCATTCCCGCTTTTTTTATTTTACCCAAAACACCGCAAGGTGATTGGAATAAATTGAAAGGCGGAAAACCAATGAGCAAAAGAAACCGTATGCGTTCTGACCGCAGGCACACAAGACCTGCAAGGATTAGAGAGCAAATGAAACGAAAGGAGGCACGAAAGCGTGCAAAGCACCGAAAAATAATATATTACCGGCGTGCGCCTGTTCTGCGTAGCCGATGTAAAGGGGCTTAAAATATGCCGAACGGAAATTATACCCCTGCGGTTCTTGCAGACACGAGTAACCTTACAAGGGATGAATGGCTCGACCGGCGGCGAAAAGGAATCGGCGGCAGCGACGCGGCGGCTGTAATAGGGGTATCGCCCTACTCTACGGCAAGAGACCTTTATTACGAAAAGCTGAATATAGTAACAGCCTGCGACAACGAGGATAACTGGGTGCAAAAGAAAATAGGACATTTGCTTGAGGATTTGGTCGCTGAAATATTCAGTAAAAAGACCGGCTTCCCTGTTTATCAGGTAAAGAAAATGTTTTACCACCCGAATCACCCGTATATGTTAGCCGACGTGGATTATTTCGTAAGCCTGCCGGAAAACAAAACCGCTATTCTTGAAATTAAAACCACCAATTACAACGCAAAGGATAACTGGTGGCTTGACGGCAAGGAAAGCGTGCCGGTGAATTATGAAATACAGGGGCGGCACTATATGGCCGTTACCAATATCGACAAGGTATATTTCTGCTGCCTTTACGGGAATACCGAGGATGAAGTTATTATTCGCAGTATCGAACGGGATTTAAACTACGAGGAACTGATAATCGCGTTTGAGGAAGATTTCTGGGTGAACAATGTGCTGAAAAAAGTGCCGCCGCCCTACAGTGAGGACGGGGATTTGGTACTTGAAAGCATAAAAAAACATCCTGGAATGTCCCACGCGGCGATACCCGAATCATTACTCGGTATTAAAATCTCGGCGGATGTGCAGAGATACCTTGAATTGCAGGAGGAAAAGAAAAAAGTAAAATCAGAGGAAAACAGAATTGACAGCGAGCTTAAAAGGATAAGGGGCTGTATTCTCGATGTTATGGGAAAGAACCGTAACGCGGGCTGTACCGTGGGGGACACCGACTACACCGTGGAATACAATTCAACCTTCAAGCCTACCATAGACAAGGATAACCTGTTCAGACTGAAAGAGCAGTACCCGAACATCTATGATAAGTTTGTAACCCTGTCCGAAACTCGCAGGTTTTATGTTAAAAGGTCGCAGAATACTGCGGCTTGATTTTTTTATAAAGGAGTTTTGTTATGAAAAGAAAACGTGAGCGGGAGGTTATAAAGCGTGAGCTACTCCTGCTTATATGAAAGCACCCTTTTTTATAACCCCGCAGACAAGCACTCGGTAATACGCGTAAGAACGCGGGATAAAACCGTACCCGACAAAGCGCGAAAAGCTGCAAACGGCAGGGACGATTTTATCCGCTTTATCGCTAAAGGGTATAATTTGCCGCAAACAGATAAAATCTCCATGATTTTAGATGGCGAATGGCAGACAGGCAAATACGGCACGCAGTTAAGCGTTGAAGACTGTGAAGAAATAGTACCGTACACGGACGAGGGCTTGAAGGGCTACCTATCCTCCTGCCTTGTAAAAGGCATAGGCGAAAAAACCGCCGACGATATTATAAAGCGTTTCGGTGCGGATACCCTTAACATTATTGAAAACAGCCCCGAAAGGCTGCTTGAAATAAAGGGAATATCCGAGCAGAAGCTGGAGGATATAAAAAGAACCTTCAACGAGAGCTATTCGGTAAGAAGTCTTATGATGCTGCTCTCCCCTTTTAATATTAGCGTCACGGCGGCAACGCATATCTACGATTATTTCGGAGCGAAAAGCATAGATATTCTGACAGATAACCCCTATGAGCTTTGCAATATTCCGGGCTTCGGCTTTAAGCGTGTTGACGCAATAGTTAAAAAGGGTGATACGCCGCTTAACTCCCCTATGCGCATACGCGGCGCGGTTATTACCGCACTGGAAACGCAAAAGCAGGATAACGGTCACCTTTTTATCGACGAAAGAACCTTAGTGCAGACAACCGCCGAAATGCTGAACGAGGCGCTGCCCTCAACAGATCTGCTTGTCAAGACTGCCGAAATTGATTCGGTTATTGACAATATGATTTTAAAGGGCGATATAGTATCGAACGAGGGGCGGATATACAGCACCAAAAGCTTTGTTTTGGAAAACGAGACAGCCGAAAGAATAGGAAGGCTTTTAGCTATGCCTCCTAAAAAAATAGATATTTCGGCTATTCTTGAGCATGTGCGGAAAAACCTCGGCATAGCGCTTTCAGATAAGCAAAGCGAGGCGGTATATATGGCGTTCAGCAGTAATCTTTCAATTATCACGGGTTCTCCGGGTACAGGTAAGACTACCGTTTTGAAAGCCATTATTGAAGTATATAAGGCGCTTTACCCAAAGGAAAAAATCAAGCTTGCCGCGCCTACGGGCAGAGCGAGCAGACGAATGGCGGAAAGCACCGGCGAAACCGACGCCTCAACGCTTCACAGTATGCTGGGACTTCAAAACGAGGACGGATATTTTAAAAAGGATAAGGAATTTGAGCCTATCGGCGCCGGACTTATTATTGTGGACGAAAGCTCCATGATAGATATGTGGCTTGCGCGGCAGTTTTTTATGAGAATCGGCAATAATACAAAGATTGTTCTTGTAGGCGACCCCGATCAGCTGCAAAGCGTGGGTGCGGGCGATGTGTTCCGTCAGCTTATAAACAGCGGACTTATTCCCGTTACCGTGCTGGATAAAATATTCCGCCAAAAGGACGGCAGCAGAATAGCGCTTAATGCAAGGGCTATAAATAACGACCAAACCAAATTATCCTACGGGGACGACTTTTGTTTTTACAAATGCCAAACGCAGGATCAGGCGGCGGATATTATTAAAAGAGCCTTTTGCGACCTTACGGAAAAATACGGTATAGAGAATGTTCAGATACTTTCTCCATACCGTAAAAAAGGCGCAGCCGCGGCAAACGAATTGAATCTTGCCATTCGCGAGATTGTTAATCCGTATAAAGGCGGCTTGCCCGACCTTAGAATAGGCGCTGATTATTTCCGCGTAGGAGATAAGGTTATGCAAAACAAGAACAACAGCAAGGCTTCCAACGGAGATATAGGCTTTATACGCGATATAGGCACGGATAAGGACAACAAAGCCGTTATTACGATTGAGTTTTCCGCCGACCGCAAAGCCGAATACACGCTTGAGGATATGAAAAATATTGAATTAGCCTACGCTACAACCGTTCATAAGGCAATGGGTTCGGAGTACGACATTGTTATAATGCCGATTATAAAAAGCCACTACAATATGCTGAACAGAAACCTCGTTTATACGGGAATTACCCGAGCAAAGCACCGCGTTATCCTTGTGGGACAGCCCGGTATGCTTTGCATGGCTATTCACCGTAACGAAACCGGAAACCGCAATACGGCTTTAGCCGAACGCATAGGAAATTACAAAAAGGTATACGACATTAAAATGAAAAAAGCGGGATAAGCTGAAGAAAAAGCTTACTTATTCCCGTCTTTAATTCTGAAAGGAGAAAAAATCAAATGAAATCAGACAACAGCGCCGTTGTTTACAACGCCGAAAGCACCGCCGCGGGTCTTAACCGCGTAAAGGGCTTTGACCCGTCAAAATATGTCCGCAGCACCGAAAACGGGGCGGTACTTGATCTGCCCTACCAAAAGCTTTGGTTCAGACTCAGACACCCCAACGGCAAGATCCGTATATTTATTAAAAATCTATCGGAGAAAATTGCCGCGGTTGAGGCAAGGGTATATTTTGACCGCGCCGACAGTGAGCCTGCGGCAAACTGTATTATTTCGGGGGTTGACGCCGAGGACAAGGTGTCCGTGGCGAAAGCCCAGCACGACGCTATGGAAAAAGCGCTCTCGGACGCAGGCTTCGGCTTGCAGTTTATTCCAGTCAATCCCTCTGCCGTAAAAGCCGAGGAAAAGGCGGTTACCAAGAAAGCTGAAAAGCCTAAACAGCCTGCGAAAGAAGTAAAGCCCGAAAAAGCGGAAGAACCCGTCAAGGCAGAGATAAAAACGGAGGCTGTGAAAGCAGAACCCGAAGCCGCACCTGCAAAGGCGGAAACAGAAGAAGCTCCGCCCGTTACAGACCCGCTGCTGTCGGTTGTAAACAATATTGAAAACAGCAGCATTAAAGTAGACGAGCAAACGGGCGAAGTAATAGAGCAGCATGCGGCAGCCGAAGGCGAGCCGACTCCTGTTTCCTATGACAAGACTACGCCGATTGACGAAATATGCGCTGTGATGACTTTAGAAGACGCGAAGAATTATGTTATTGACGGCGGACCGTATAACGGCTGGAAGGTGGGAACCTTAGCCGAGCGCCGCCCCGTTAAGGTATTGGAAATGATTATTGAAAAATACCCGACCGAGGATAACATTCTCCGCGCCGCAACAAAGCTTATTCTTGATTCAATGAAGTGAGGTTAAAGTATGGGGTCAACCGGAGATTTTCCGTTCGACATTGAACAGGTGGCAAGCCTGCTGCCCATAAAGATTCGCAGACCGGTGGCAAACGGCGTATATACCGATTGCCCTTTTTGCGGAGACGACCGCGGCAAGCTTAAAATAAACTACGAAAACAACACCTGGCGATGTAATTACTGCGGAGAAAAAGGCGGTATGCTGGCGTTATACAGCAAATTAAACGGCAACATTTCAAATTCGGAAGCTTACAGAAGAATTTGCGATGAATTACTGCTTCGTCTTGAAACGAACACCGATTTTGACCACTGTAAAACAAAGGTGTGCAAAGCTGCTCCGACTGTAAAACGCGCGGAAGCTCCCGTTATTAACCGAACACTCTCGGCATTGCTCGGCTTGCTTAAACTGAGCGATATGCACCGAGAGCATTTGAAAAATGTGAGATGTCTTACCGACAGTCAGATAGACAAAATAGGCTTTAAAAGCACACCACCGTTTTATATGTGCGAGAAATTAGCAAGGACGCTTATTAAAAACGGCTTCACCGTAGAGGGCGTGCCGGGGTTTTACAAAAGAAACGGCGTATGGACGGTAATGTTCTGCTCATATACAAACGGAATTTTAATACCCATAAGAGAAATTGACGGTATGATACACGATCTGCAAATACGGCTTGATACTCCGCTTAAAAACGAGGGTTCGGATAAGCCGGGCGCTAAATACATATGGTTTTCTTCATCAAGTAAGCCATACGGCACAGGCCCCGGCAGCCCCATACAGTTTTTAGGCGACAGAAATGCCGGGCGGATATATATTACCGAGGGGTATTTAAAGTCATATATTGCACACGCTCTGTCGGGTAAAACCTTTATCGCACTGGCTTCGGCAAACGCGGCAGCGGGTCTTGAAGAATTATTGCAGAGTTTAGCGCCATGCGGCACAAGAACCGTTATTGACGCCTTAGACATTGATAAATTCCGAAACAAAAATGTGGCGGCCGGCGCAGTACGCGTGCGGCAAACGGCGGCAGAGTGCGGTATGAAATGTGAAATCGCCTGTTGGAACCCGAATTACAACGGTATAGACGACCTTATTATAGCTTTAAAGCGACCGGAGGGCAGTGAAAAGATTATACAAAAGCCCGAAACAGATAAAAGACAAGGCTACCGTATTTACCAGTTGGATATAAGCGGCGCGGCTGTCAGAAGCTACGCCTTTGCGGGTATTGAAAAGCTGCTTGAAGCGGGCTTTACAGAACCTCCGGCTGAAGAATACTGTCTTGTGAGCGATAGTGAGGTTGCCTATTTTGACGACGATTTTACCTGCCTTAATTACATACGGGAAAAATACGGCTTAAAGCTGCCTGACGGTTACGCCGGGCGAGCCGTAGCTCCGTCTGATGTTATTGAGTTATATAGCGTTAAAGGCAGCCGATTCTTTTACTGTAACGAAGAGGGTTTTTATCCCGTTGCATTTGCGGCGGAAAAAGCAAAAATTAAGGGTTTTTATTAAAAGGCGCGGTATGGGGCTTTCCCGTACCGCGTTTCAAATTTTAAAAAGGAGCATAAAAATGGATGCCAATAATAAAACAGAAGTCACCGAAAAAACAGCCGAGCAAACCGAGGCTGAAAGAAAAAAAGCCTTTGAAAAGGAAGAAGCCAAGCGAAAGGCGGAATTTGACGCTAAAAAGGCGGCTCGCGATGAAGAAATTCAGATCGAATGGGAAATGAACACAATGCTTTCCACGGATGAATTATTAAAGCAGGCTGAAAACAATATAGCGACGGGGGTTGAAAGGATTACCCACCGCAATATGAAAGAAAGCGTTGCCGCTTATATAATCGAATTGAGCAGGAAAAACGAAAACCTTTCCCGCAATATTCTTCATCCTAAAAAGAGCGTTGCAAACTGCTTTAAGTATATAAACATTAAAGCGCGGGAATACCTTGAAGAAGATATGAAGCTTACGGGTGAAAAGCCGGACGGAAACGGCGTTATAGGCATAGACATTCCGGACGATCTCTGCTACGATTGGGCTGAGGAATACTATCGTTCAACCAAAATTGAAGTAGATTATGCGGACGAGGAAAAGTTTGAACCGAAAACATACACACCGGCCTATACTTCAAAAACCGCTAAAAAGTCTACTGCAAAAAAGAAAGAGACTCCACCGCCCAAAGAGAAGGAAAAGTCGGAAAACACCAACCAACTTTCTTTATTTTAGGAGGATTTGTATGTTAGCTTATAAAGGCTTTGATAAGGGACTGATATGCAGAGACTATCAGTTTAATCCGGGGCTTAATGTGACCGAAAAAGCAAATTGCGCAAAGAACGGCTTTCATTGCGCCGAAAATCCCCTTGACTGCTTTAACTATTATCCGAATATAAAAAATTCGGAATATTATATTGTTGACGCAGGCGGAGATATAGACGAGGATGAACGCGACAGTAAAATTTCCTGTACGCATTTAACGATATTAAAGCGTTTGACTCTGAAAGATTTACTGTTACATTCTCTCGCATATATAAACGATCACCCATTCAGGGCAAACAGCAGCCAAGTGGAAAGGGAAATCGGCAAATCCCGTAACGGTTATGTAATAGTGCGCGGCAAAGACCCCGTTGCTTCGGGTGAGAAAGGAGATTATCTTTGCTTTGCAAAGGAAGAACCGGGCAGCAAAAGAATTATTCAAATAGCATTAGCTAAGGTTGACGGGAAAAGAATTATGCCGAACCGACTGTATAATGTCAATTTAGAGGAAAGCGAGAAAACGGAATATGAGAAAAAAAGAATTGCTTAAAATGCCGAAGCTCCGGGCTACTCCGTATATGCTCCGCAGAGCCAAAGCGGATAAACCGAAAGATGTCAGGACAAATAAATATACAAATTGGTCGTATCTCAGGTGCTGCACCAAAAAAGGCATTTTAAAGGTATCCTTTTTTATGACCGAGGTAATGCGGTACGACGGCACAAAACCGATATACGATATATATTTCGATAAGAAAAACAAAAAGTATATCACATACAGCCACGATAAAGAAAAGTGGCTTACCGCCTCGCTCCGCAACCTCTATTGGCCCGATGTTTGGTTTGACTGTCGTGCCGTATATATCCCGCGCGAATCAAATAAAATACTGAAAAAGTATTTTAAGTCCGATAAAAGCGGCGCAGATATACTTGTTTTCTATCAGGATGATGTTATGGCGGAAAATCTTGAAAAAAGGCACAGAAAAGTAACCGACCCGTGGGATGAGGATTTAAAGCAAACCCTAAAACAGCTGCCGAAGGATTTTGAAAAATGGTTAGACAAAGAGGCTACCGACGAACACTTTGTTTTTTACAATTATTCGCGCAAAAAGTATACGGAAGGCTATTGCACATATTGTGAAAATACGGTTTCGGTTGAAAAGCCCCATTACAATTCAAAGGGTATCTGCCCTGTCTGCCATAAGGAAATAACCTTTAAATCTCTCGGGAGATTCGGATATTTTGTAACTCAGAAGTATCCGTCATATATCTTGCAGCGCTGCAGGGACGGGCTTATGATAAGGCGATTTGATTCATACAGAGTGTACCATCGAGGCTTGCCGTTTGCTCCGCAGTTTCATTATTATGAAGTCAGGAGAATCATATGTAATAACACAGGTATGCCGCTGCGGGCATATTTTTACGGAGATTACAAGCATCGGGCATTTCGCTGGATAGGTTGCAGCTTATGCAACAGCCAATATTATGCTCAGGATGGAAGAATATATGAAAAGACATTAAGGAAACTTTCCGAAAATGAGTTAAAGTGTACTGCGCTTAACGAATGGTATGAATACAAAGGTAAACTTGACCCGGAAGTATTTTTAATGCAGTTTAAAGAAACGCCGTATATTGAAAAGCTTATTAAGGCAGGGTTTACAGAACTTGCCGAGGAGTTATTAAACGGTAAGAGCTTTAATATCCGGCATCGCATTGATTCGAGCGGCAGCAGCCTTAAAAAAATTCTTTGCATAGATTCCGTAAGACTTAAAGAACTAAAGGAAACAAACGGAGGTTTTAAGTATTTAAGCTGGCTGCAATACGAAAAAGGGCAAAATGTCTTTTTATCCCGTTACCTGAAGAAATGGTTTATAGGGCATAATCTGATGCCGGATAAGCTGTCATTTATATCTGACAGAATGAGTGCGGTACAGATATTCAACTATATTAACAAACAGATGAACGCGCTTAATATGACCTGTAATGAGGTTATGAATCTATGGAAGGATTATCTTGCAATGGCGATAAAATTAAATATGGATACAAGCGACGCCATTATATACCGAGCCGGCAGATTGAGGCAGCGGCATGCAGAGCTTGTAAATTTGCTGCAGCGCAAGGATCTTCACGAGCGCGCAAACGAGATAATAAAGTCTTATCCCCTTTTGCCCGATGTATTTTCATATGTTAAAGCTAAATACGAATATGCCGGAGAAAAATATTCCGTTATTGCACCGAGCTGTGTTGAAGATGTGCTTGCAGAGGGCAGAAATCTTCACCACTGCGTTGCCGAACAGGACAGATACCTTGACCGCATAGAACGCAGGGAAAGCTATATTTTGTTTTTGCGCCGTACAAACGAGCCGGATGTATCCTACTATACTTTAGAGGTGGAACCCGGTGGCACTATCCGCCAAAAGCGAACCCTCTATGACCGCAACGGCGAAGATATTATTACAGCCGAACCGTTTTTAAGAGAATGGCAAAAGGTAATAAAGGAGCGGTTAAGCGAAGAAGATAAATCTTTAGCGGAAACAAGCAAGGTATTACGCCTTGAGGAATTTGCCGAGCTTGACGAAAACAACATTCTTATTCACGGCGGAGAGCTGAGAGGAATACGGCTTGTTGATGTTCTTATGAAAGACCTGCTTGAGGCGGCGTAAGGAGTGATT
>CAKSQS010000030.1 GCA_934486705.1 uncultured Eubacteriales bacterium | reverse complement strand
ATAGCGCTTTTAATAATTATAACCGTGTTTCTGCCGTTCGGCATTTCGTGGTATGTTGAAACCATGCACCGTTCGCAAACGCTGCCCGCCACCGTTATGGTGACCTGCTACCCCTGCGCGCCATTTGTGGGCATTGCGCTTTTTATGCTGCGCAGAATACTCATACGCGCATATAACGGCGTGTTCTTCACGGGCGCAAACTCAAAGGATATAAGGGTAATATCGGTCTGCTGCGCCGTTATAGCGGTTATAACCCTTATTGCGGGGCGGTATTACCTGCCGTTTTATATTGTAGGCGGCACATTTGCATTTTTGGCGCTGCTCACATTTTCTGCAAACGCTATTTTGGCGGCGGCAACTGAAAAAATAAAATAGCTTTTATATGTACAAACACCGCAAAGGTTTAAAATTCAGAAGAATACCCCTCAGTCAGCCGAATGGCTGACTGAGGGGTTGTTTGTATTTTCAGTGACTATGGCTTTTTCTGATAATATCAATTAGATTTGTAAATGTTTATTCCCGCCGATTTTGGCAATAATATGTAAATCGGAGGGATATATCATGAACAGAAGAAATACCGTGCGGGTAGTATCGTTTTGCGCAGCATTAGCGCTTGTTTTCGGCGGGTTTGCCTTAAAAAGCCGCTCAGAGCTTAAAAGCTACCGCTTGCAAATACAAAACGGCTATTCCCGCTCGCTTGAGGAGCTGCTTTCGGGCGTAAATAATATTTCGCTTGTTTTAAAAAAAGCCGAGTATACAACCTCAGCCAAGCAATTAGGCAATATGGCGGCGCAGCTGCTGGCGGAGGCTGAAAACGCGAAAAACGCTTTGTCCCGTTTGCCGTCGGGCGGCACGGAGCTTACAACGCTCAACCGCTTTTTATCACAGGTGGGAAATTACGCAATGTCGGTTTCAAAAAGTTTGGTGGACGGAGCGGAAAACGCGGAATATACCGAAAATATAAAGCTGCTTAAAAGCACGGCGGAAAAAATATCCGACGCGATAGGCGAGGCGGATATTACCTACGGCTCTGCCGATAAATGGGCAGCCGAACTTGACCGCAAAATAGGGGAGAGCGTACCTCAGGAGTCCCTGGCGGGGGCGCTCGGCACGCTTGAAGAAAGCCTTTCGGATTACCCGACCCTTGTGTATGACGGACCGTATTCCGACCATATTTTAGAAAAAGAACCCGAAATGATTAAAAACGCCGATGAGGTAAGCGAAAGCAAGGCGCTTGAAAAAGCGGCGGAAGTAACGGGGATTAAAGCGGACGAGCTTAAATTCGAGGAAAAAACCGCCGGTAAAATTGCAGCCTACCGTTTTTCGGGCGCGGGAACGGTCGTAACTGTGAGCTGTCGCGGCGGGTATCCCGTTTATATGCGCAAAACGGGTAAAATGGGGGATTTTATTCTTGAATACCGCCAGGCGCTCGATAAAGCCAAAAGATACCTTGAAAAAATAGGGCTTACGGGCTTTACCGAAACCTATTATTTTACGGACGAGGGCGTTTGCGTTATAAATTTTGCGTACCAGGACGGCAGAACCGTATGCTATACCGACCTTGTAAAGGTGGGCGTTGCAATGGACAGCGGCGAAATAATGCTTTTGGAGACAAGCGGTTATCTTTCAAATCATACCGACCGCGCCTTTGAAAGCCCCGCCGTAACAATAGAAAAAGCCGCCGAAAAGGTGAATAAAAAGCTTAAAATACGCAAGACCGAGCTTACCCTTATTCCGACCGACGCGGGCGGCGAGGTGCGCTGCTATGAGTTTCTTTGCGAGACAGAGGACGGGCAGGAAATTTTGATATATATAAACGCCGTAACGGGCGAAGAGGAGCGCATTTTAATACTGCTTAAAAGCGACGGCGGAACTCTCGTAAAATAATACTTGATTTTTTAAAAGGTTTGTGATAGAATAAAAAGGCTGTTTGAAACGGAAGGTATTTTTCTGCGCCGTTTTTAACAGGTGCATTTGATTTCACCCGGTCCTTACGGGGTGGGTTCATTGCCGAAAACGACATTGAAGCGGACGGTCCTCTGTCAAATTTTTTTGGGTACGAACGTCTGGTATTATTTAAGGAGGAAGAAAAAATGGACGTAATTAAAGAGCTTACCGCAGATATGCTCAAAAAAGACGCACCCGAAATTCTTATAGGCAGCACCGTTAAGGTACACGTAAGAATTAAAGAGGGCGAGAAAGAAAGAATACAGGTGTTTGAAGGCACTGTTATCGCTAAGAACAACAGCGGAATTGCCGAGACCTTCACCGTTCGCCGCGTTTCCTACGGCGTAGGTGTTGAGCGTGTTTTCCCGGTACATTCACCCAATGTTGCCAAGGTTGAGCTTGTTCGCAAGGGTAAAATCCGCAGAGCAAAGCTTTATTATCTGCGTGACAGGGTCGGTAAAGCGGCTAAGGTTAAAGAGCGTATCGGTTAATTTAAAAAATCGACGGAAGGGGGACGGATTTATGCTGTCTCCCTTTTTGCTATAAGGCTGTAAGGAGGTGCGTTATGGAAGACGAAAAGGAATTTAAAACCGAAACGGAAGTAAGCGGTAATTCTGAGCCGACAGAAGAAACAGGCTTTAATATAAGCGAGGAATTTGCAAGCAGTTTGCCCGATGCAAAGCCCGAGCCCGAAAAGCGCAGCATGGCAGAGGAGCTTTTTGAGTGGCTTGATGTGCTTGCCACCGCCATAATATCGGTGGTTATTATATTCAGTTTTATTTTCCGCGTTGCCACAATAAGCGGCAGATCTATGACAAACACACTTCAGGATAGCGATAAGGTTATAATCACCAACCTTGCCTACACGCCCAAAAGGGGCGATATAGTTGTAATTTCACGCAATGTAAGCAATACGGTAGAGGACGTTAAAACCGCCCAAGTGCCTATAATAAAGCGCGTTATTGCAACGGGCGGACAAACGGTGAATATTGATTTTGAGCGCGGTGTTGTCTCGGTTGACGGGGTGGAATTGGACGAGCCATACACCCGCACCCCCACCACAAATAAATACGACGTGGAATTTCCCATTTACGTGCCCGAGGGGTATATATTCGTTTTGGGCGATAACCGTAACGACTCTATGGACAGCCGCGATTCCCGAATAGGCGAGGGCGGTTTGGTTGACACAAGGTATGTTTTGGGTCATGCCGTGCTGCGCGTTTTCCCGTTTTCAAGCTTCGGAAGGTTGGATAATAAATGAGCGGACAGGATATACAGTGGTTTCCCGGGCATATGGCGAAAACCCGCCGAAAAATAAAGGAAATTCTTCCGCTTATCGACGCGGTAGCCGAGGTAGCGGACGCGCGCGTGCCGAAAAGCTCGCGCAACCCCGAGCTGCGCGATATAATCGGCGATAAACCGCTTATAATTTTACTTAACAAGTGCGATATGGCAGACCCTGCCGCCACCGCCGAGTGGATAGCGCACTATTCCGCCGCGGGAATACCCGCAATAGCGCTTGACTGCAAAACGGGCAAGGGCATTTCCGCTTTTAAGGATACGGTTAAAAGCACTCTCAAAGATAAGCTTAAAGCGTATGAGGAAAAGGGTATGGCGGGCAAGCCGCTGCGCGTTATGGTTGTGGGAATACCGAATGTGGGTAAATCCTCGTTTATCAACCGTATTGCGGGCAATAACCGCGCCAAAGCCGAAAACCGACCCGGTGTTACAAGGGGCAACCAGTGGTTCACGGTGGATAAGCAGCTTGAACTGCTTGATACCCCGGGCGTTTTGTGGCCGAAATTTGAGGATAAAACGGTAGGCGAGCATTTGGCGTTTACAGGGGCTGTTACCGACAGAATACTTGATACCGAATGGCTTGCAATGCAGCTGCTTTCGCTGCTGTCACACGAGTGCCCCGAAAAAATAACCGCGCGCTACGGCGTGGAGCTGACGGACGACAGCTACGAGCTGCTTTGCCGCATAGGTGAAAAACGCGGTATGATGATAAGGGGCGGCGAGACCGATACCGAAAGGGCGGCAAATATGCTGCTTGAAGAATATCGAAACTGTAAAATAGGAAACATAACATTGGAAAGGGCGGAAAAATAATGCCTGATTACGAATTTGAAAAAGCCGCCGTAAACAGCGGCTTTAGCTGTATTTGCGGGGTGGACGAGGCAGGCAGAGGCCCGCTTGCAGGTCCTGTTTGCGCGGCGGCGGTAATTTTACCCGAGGGCGCTGTTATCGAGGGGCTTGACGACTCAAAAAAGCTGACCGAAAAAAAGCGCGAAAGGCTTTATGATGTAATAAGGACGACCGCCGTTGCTTACAGCGTGGCTTACGGCACGCTTGAAGAAATAGAAACGGTAAATATATTAGAGGCTACATATCTTGCAATGAACCGCGCAATAGAGGGGTTAAACGTAAAGCCCGATTTTGCCCTGATTGACGGCAACCGCGCACCGCGCGGAATAAAAATTCCCTGTGAAACTATTGTAAAGGGAGATTCAAAGTCAATGTCGGTTGCGGCGGCATCGGTGCTTGCAAAGGTCACGCGTGACCGCCTTATGCTTGAATACGATAAAAAATACCCCGAGTACAACTTTAAAAAGCACAAGGGCTACGGCACAAAGGAGCACACCGAGCTTATAAAGCAGTACGGTCCGTGCGAAATTCACCGCCTTTCATTCCTTAAAAATATTTTGGGGTGAACGGCTGTGGAGAAGAGCAAAGCGGGGAAAAACGGCGAGCGCCTTACCGCGGAATTTTTAAGGAGTAAGGGCTGCACCGTTATAAAAATGAATTATCATTCGCGTTTCGGGGAAATTGACATAATAGCGGAAACAAAAGAATATATAATTTTTACCGAGGTAAAGACCCGCGCCGAGGGGAGCTTAATATCTCCCGCCGAGGCGGTGGACGCGCACAAGCGCCGCAGACTTATTTTAACGGCGGAGGATTTTTTAAGCAAGTTTGCAACCGATTTGCAGCCGCGCTTTGACGTTGCCGAGGTGACTTATAAAACCCGAAAGGACGGAAGTACGGGCTACAGCCTTAACTACATAAAAAATGCTTTTTAACGCGGAGTGATGAGTATTGAATTATTTTGATCTGCACTGCGATACACCGTATGAATGTTATTTTAAAAATCAGCCGTTTTCCGCCAATAATCTTGCGGTTTCGGGCGAAAAGGGCGCTGAATTTGAAAGCTGGCGGCAGGTTTTCGCCGTTTGGATAAGGGACGATTCAGCAGAGCCCTTTAAGCTTTACAGTGAAATAATGCGGGATATTAAGCTTAAACTTAAAGAATCGCCTGAAAATTTAAAACCGCTTTTTGCGGTTGAGGGCGGCGCGGTTATAGGCAAGGATTTGAAATTGCTTGAAACGCTTAAAAGCGACGGGGTGAGTTACCTGACGCTCACCTGGAACGGTGAAAACGCCATAGCGGGCGGCAGCGGCACCGATAAAGGACTTACGCGTTTCGGGCGCGAGGTGATAAGGGAGCTTAACCGCCTTAAGATATGCACCGATTTATCCCACCTTAACGATAAAAGCTTTTTTGCGGCAATAGAGCGGGCGGAGTACCCCATAGCCTCCCACTCGAACAGCAGGGTGATATGCTCCGTACCGCGCAACCTTACCGACGAGCAGCTAAAGCTGATAGGCGAGAAAAACGGGCTTATAGGGCTTTGCTTTTACCCGAAATTTTTGGGCGGAAACGCGTTTGAAAAAATATATGAAAATATCTGCCGTTTGCAAGGTTTGGGGCTTGAAAATAATATCGCGATAGGCTCTGATTTTGACGGGGCGGATATGCCGCCCGAGCTTTCCGATATTTCAAAGGTGCAGGATTTATATACATACCTTGAAAATCGCGGTATATCAGCGGGAACGCTTAAAAAAATATTTTATGAAAACGCGCAAAATTATTTTGACAAACTAAGCGGGATATAATAAAATATAGTTGACGCTAAAATTAAAGGAGCAACCTCAATGAACTATGTAAGCACAAGGGATAAAAACAACAAAGTTTCGTCCGCCGAGGCGATAGCGCACGGAATATCAAAAGAGGGCGGACTTTTCGTGCCCGAAAGCTTTCCGAAATTTTCGGGCGAAGATTTTGAAAATTTAAAAAAGCTTGATTATATCGGCAGGGCGAAATATGTACTTAAAAGCTTCCTTACCGATTTTACCGAGGAAGAGCTTGATTACTGCGTAAAGGGCGCATACACGGGCAGCTTTGATGAAGATAAGCCCGCGCCTATGGCAAGGCTCGGTGAAAACATAAATATGTTAGAGCTTTGGCACGGACCTACCTGCGCTTTTAAGGACCTTGCGCTGCAAATGCTGCCGTATCTTTTAACCGTTTCGGCAAAAAAGGTTGCTGCGGGCAAAAAAACCGTTATATTGGTTGCAACCTCGGGCGATACGGGCAAGGCGGCTCTTGAGGGCTTTAAGGACGTTGCGGGCACGGAAATTATGGTGTTTTACCCGAATGACGGCGTAAGCCCCATGCAAAAGCTGCAAATGGCGTCGCAAAAGGGCGGCAACGTTCACGTTTGTGCAATAAACGGCAATTTTGACGACGCACAGACAGGCGTTAAAAAAATCTTTACCGATAAAGCGGTGGCGGAACACCTGCTTGAGCACAATATGCAGTTTTCCTCTGCCAACTCAATAAACTGGGGGAGACTCGCACCGCAGATTGTTTACTATGTATCCGCTTACTGCGATTTGCTGAACCGCGGCGAAAGCCTTGAAAACGGCTTTAACGTTACCGTGCCTACGGGCAATTTCGGCAATATTTTAGCGGCGTACTACGCTAAAAAAATGGGTGTGCCGATAAACAAGCTTATTTGCGCCTCTAACTCGAACAATGTTCTGACCGATTTTATAAAGACAGGTAAATATGACCGTAACCGTGATTTTTACACCACCGTTTCGCCGTCTATGGATATACTCATTTCAAGCAATCTTGAAAGAATGCTGTTTGAGCTATCGGGCTGCGATGATAAAGCGGTGGCGGAAATGCAGAACGAGCTTAAAAACAGCGGCGCGTTTTGCGTGAGCGACGATATGGAAAAGAAAATTACCGAGCTTTTCTGGGGCGGCTGCTGCAGTGATATGCAAACTCTTGAAACAATAGGGAATACCTATAAGGAATACGGTTATCTGTGCGATACCCATACCGCCGTTGCGGTAAATGTTTACGGGCAGTATGTAAAGGCTACGGGCGATAACCGACCCGTGGTTATCGCTTCAACCGCTTCGCCCTATAAATTTGCCGACAGTGTGCTTTCGGCATTGACCGATAAAAAGGCGGAAAGCGATTTCGATAAGGTAAGGCAGTTATCGAAACTTACCTCTACCGAAATTCCCGAGCCGATAAAAGCGCTTGAAAATGCGGAAATACGCTTTAAGGAAGTATGCGAAAAGGACGAAATGCTTACCGCCGTGTATTCGGCGCTGAAAATCTGAATATAATGCGGAATTATTAAAAATCCCTCCCCAATATTTGGGGAGGATGCTCCTTTTTTTGAAAGGAAACGACAATGCGAGGATTTATCTTGCCTCGAAGGTATCGCAGCAGGTGTCCTTGCAGGTAGAAGCTTCGCCGTGACCTACGCGAATTTTGCCGGCAGCGCACATATCGTCCGCTGTGTGATGAACACAGTTACATACGTCGCACGCTACGCAAAGTTTGGTTTCACATTTACAGTCTGACATATCGGTTCAATTCCTTTCCGACCCGTTTTGGGGTCCTTATTATTATGCCCGATTATGTTAAAATAATTAAAATTTTAAAGGAGGAAAAGCTCTGAGTATATACGGAATTTCCGATTTGCACTTATCGTTTGGCACAAATAAGCCCATGAATATTTTTAAGGGCTGGGAAAATCACACCGAGCGTATTTCGGCTAACTGGAAAAGGCTTGTAAAGCCCGCCGATACCGTTATTTTACCGGGCGATTTCTCCTGGGGGCTGAAATTAGAGGAAACAAAAAAGGATTTTGAATTTTTGGAAAATTTACCCGGCAAAAAAATTCTTTTAAAGGGAAATCACGACCTGTGGTGGAGCACCTCGAAAAAATTAAGGGAATTTTTAAACGATAATAATTTCGGTTCTATTGATTTTATCTTTAATAATTGCGCCGTGTGCGAGGGGTATGCCGTTGCGGGAACGCGCGGCTGGTTTTTTGACGATAAGCCCGACCCGAAAATTTTGCAGCGCGAGGCGGGCAGACTGGAATTATCGCTTTCGGCGGCGGAAAAAACCGGCTTGCCAATACTTACCTTTCTGCATTACCCCTGCGTTTGGGGCGACGAGGTGTGCGAGGAGATTTTCGGCGTTATAAAACGTCACGGAATAAATCAGGTCTGCCACGGGCATATACACGGTGCGGGCGCGTGCAAGGTAAAAACCGAGTACGGCGGCGTGAAATTCCGCCTTTTATCCTGTGATTGCGTTGATTTTACACCTGTTTTTATTGCTTAATATATAAATTTTGCCGAATTTACGAAAAGTTAAAAAAATGTATGGAAAATATTATTAAGTTATGCTATAATAATTTGAACTATGTAAAATGAGTGAAATGTGCGTGCGCACTGCTCGTTTTGCTTTACGGAGGTAAAAAAATGAGCTTAAAAGAAACAAAAAAGATTGATACCAACAGATATCAGTTGGAGATCACCGTTGACGGTGAGAAATTCCGCGAGGCAATTCGCGAGGCTTACAAGAAAAACTGCAAGAAGATAAACGTTCCCGGTTTCAGAAGAGGTAAAGCTCCGCTGCACATAATCGAGACTTACTACGGCAGCGAAATATTCTTTGAGGACGCTCTCAATCTGCTTTATAACGACTTGGTTGACGAGGCTGTAACAGAATCGGGTCTTAAGGTTATAAACGATAAAATGGACTTTGAAATGGTTTCCATTTCCAAAGAGGACGGCGCTGATTTCAAGGTATCCGTTACAACCTACCCCGAAATTGAAATAGGCGAGTACAAGGGCTTAAAGGCTGAAAAGACCGCCGTTAAGGTTGACGCTGCCGAGGTAAACGCCGAGGTTAACGCTATGGCAGAGCGTAACGCGCGTATGGTTTCCGTTGAGGACCGCGCCGCTAAAAAGGACGATACGGTTATTATCGACTTTGAGGGCTTTGTTGACGGCAAGGCGTTTGACGGCGGTAAGGCAGAGGGTCACTCCTTAGTTCTCGGCTCGGGTCAGTTTATTCCCGGCTTTGAAGACCAGATAATCGGCAAGAATATCGGCGATGAGTTTGACGTTAACGTTACATTCCCCGAGGATTACGGCGCGAAAGACCTTGCAGGCAAGGCTGCCGTATTCAAGGTTAAGCTGCACGAGATAAAGGTTAAGGAACTCCCGACGGTTGACGACGAGTTTGCAAAGGACGTAAGCGAGTTTGACACCCTTAAGGACTTAAAGGCCGATATTAAGAAAAAGGCTTTGGAGCGCAAGCAGAAGGCTGCCGACGAGGCTGTTGAAAACACGCTTGTTCAGCAGATTGTTGACAGCATTAAGGGCGATATTCCCGAGGCTATGTTTGAAAACCGCCTTGAGCAGTGCGTTGAGGACTTTGCTTACAGGCTGCAGTCGCAGGGGCTTAACCTTGAAACCTACTTAAAGTACACCAATTCAAATATCGACGATTTCAAGAAATCCTTCCGCCCGCAGGCTGAAATGCAGGTTAAGTACAGACTTGCTCTTGAAAAAATAATTGAGCTTGAAAATATTACTCCCGATGAAAAGGATATTGAGGAGCAGTATAAGAAGATGGCTGAGGATTACGGCGTAGAGCTTGAAAAGGTTAAAGCCGCTATTCCCGCAAGCGAGCTTTCAAAGGATATTGCGGTAGGCAAGGCAATCGACCTTGTTAAGGAAAACGCGGTTATAACCGAGGTTCAAGAAAAGGCAGAGGAAGAAAAGAAACCCGCCGCTAAGAAGACCGCGGCTAAAAAGCCCGCCGCAAAGAAAACGGCAGCTAAAAAGACAGAGGAAGAAAGCGCCGAATAATTCGGTAAGTTAACATTAAAGAGAGTGTCGGCATTGTCGGCGCTCTCATAATTGATTATAAATGCTATAAACTGTTAATACTTGAGGCGTGAGCCTAAAAAACGGAGGTAACCGGAATGGATATGAGTTTAGTACCTTATGTAATTGAACAGACAAGCAGGGGCGAGCGCTCCTACGATATTTTCTCAAGACTTTTGAACGACCGCATTATAATGCTGAACGACGAGGTAAACAATGCGTCTGCCAGCGTTATAATCGCTCAAATGCTTTACCTTGAGGGGCAAGACCCCGAAAAGGATATAAACTTCTACATTAACAGCCCCGGCGGTGCGGTTACGGCAGGTATGGCTATTTACGATACCATGCAGTACATTAAGTGCGATGTAAGCACCATTTGTATGGGTATGGCGGCAAGTATGGGCGCGTTTTTGTTAGCTGCCGGCACTAAGGGCAAGCGCTTGGCGCTGCCCAACAGCGAAATTATGATTCATCAGCCGCTCGGTCAGGCGCAGGGTCAGGCGACGGATATTCTCATTCACGCGCACCACATTGAGCAGATTCGCAGCAATATCAATAAGATATTGGCAGAGGAAACGGGCAAGCCCTTAGAGCAGATACAGATAGACACCGAAAGAGATAACTTTATGACCGCTGCCGAGGCTGCGGAGTATGGGCTTATCGACAAAGTAATTTCTAAGAGATAGAGGTATTCAAATGCCGAATGACAGGGATAATGAAATACGCTGCTCGTTTTGCGGCAAAACGCAGGACGAGGTAACAAGGTTGGTTGAAGGCCCGGGCGTTTATATTTGCGATAACTGCATTGAGTTTTGCAACGCGCTGCTTTCAGATGATGAAGAGGGTATGCCCAAAAAGCGCAAAAAAAAGCCGCAGCCCGAATTTGTGCTGCCCAAGCCGCAGGAAATTAAGCAAAAGCTTGACGAATACGTTATCGGGCAGGACGATGCCAAAAAAACGCTTGCCGTTGCGGTGTATAACCACTATAAGCGCATTTTTAAGAACGAGTCTGCCGATGTTGAGCTTAACAAAAGCAATGTTTTAATGCTCGGACCTACAGGCGTGGGAAAAACTCTGCTTGCGCAGACCTTGGCTAAAATTCTTGACGTGCCGATTGCCATTACCGACGCCACCACCCTTACCGAGGCAGGCTATGTGGGCGAGGATGTGGAAAACATACTTCTTCGCTTGATACAGGCGGCGGATTATGATATTGAAAAGGCGGAGCGCGGAATTATTTATGTTGATGAAATAGATAAAATCGCGCGCAAGTCGGAAAATGCGTCCATAACCCGCGATGTAAGCGGCGAGGGCGTGCAGCAGGCGCTGCTTAAAATTCTTGAGGGAACGGTTTCAAACGTTCCGCCGCAGGGCGGCAGAAAGCACCCGCAGCAGGAGTTTATTCAAATTGATACTACCAATATCCTCTTTATCTGCGCAGGCGCTTTTGACGGAATAGAAAAGGTTATTGAGCGCAGAATAGGCGGCAGCAGCTTAGGCTTCGGGGCGGATGTTAAGTCGCCAAAATCGGTTGAGGCTGAGGCGGTGGCAACACAAGCGACACACCAGGATTTGGTTAAATTCGGCATGATTCCCGAGCTTGTGGGGCGTTTGCCTGTTATAACCGCGCTTAACGGTATGGATAAGGAAACGCTTGTAAGAATTATGACCGAGCCGAAAAACTCTATTGTAAAGCAGTATAAAGCGCTTTTCAAAATGGATAATATCGACCTTGAATTTGAAAAGGAAGCGCTTGAGCGCATTGCGGAGCTTACAATCGAGCGCAAAACGGGTGCAAGAGGTCTCCGCTCTATAATAGAAAGCGTTTTGCAGCCGCTTATGTTTGAAAGCCCGTCGGACAGCAGCATAACCAAAATTACCGTAACCAAGGAAACGGTTGAAAACGGCAAAGCGGAAATTATGCGCAAGGCTTCTTAAAAACACTATGGCAGCAGAAATCTATCGGTTTCCGCTGCCGTTTTAATGTTAGGTGGTAGAAGAATATGACCGAAAAGTTCATTTTCACATTTGAAATGCTCGGAATAATCGCCGCGGCGGCGTCGGGCGCTATGGCGGGTATGAAAAAGCATATGGATATGTTCGGCGTAGTCGTGCTTGCGGTAACGGCGGCTATGGGCGGCGGAATAATACGCGATTTAATTCTCGGCGCAATTCCGCCCGTGGCGTTTGTAAAGCCTATATATGCAGGGGCGGCTTTTGCGGTTGCGGCGGTTATGTTTTTCTTTCACCGTGCTTTCCCCGAGCACAGCTTTCAAAAGCTGCACGCGGCGGTGTTTCTGTATATGGATGCAATCGGCCTCGGCGCTTTTACGGTGGTCGGCGTTCAAAAAGCCATTACCATGTACGGCTTTAAGCACATATTTTTGCTTTTCACCACCGGCTTTTTAACGGGCGTTGGCGGCGGCATAATGCGTGATATTTTTGCGGGCGAAATTCCCGGAATATTCATAAAGCACTTTTATGCCTGCGCCTCGGTAATAGGCGCGGGGGCGTGCATAGCCCTGTGGAAGCCCTTCGGCACGGGAATAGCCATGGCGGCGGGAATTGTGGTTACCACGGCTTTAAGGCTTTGCGCCGCGCATTTCAAATGGAACTTTTTCAGGGACAGAAATACATAAATTTGAATTTTTAAAAACCGTACCGGAAAGCTTTGCAGCTCTCAGGTACGGTTTTTTGGTGCTTTAAATATTATATCTGGCTTAAATCTACTACCGAAACAACTGCCCCTCTTTCATTATTTTTATTAAATGTTATGGTGTATATAACATAAAGCTTGCCGTCGCTTTCGTATGCGCAGGGGTATGACCACTGGTAGCCGGCGTTTAATTCTTCGGAAAAGCCGTCCTGCAAAATATAGCCGCTGTCAAACAGAACATCACTGCCGGAGCTGAAGAAAATGCAAAGCCTTTTGCGGTCTGCGCCCATGCTGCCTATTACATAATTTCTGCCGCTTGATAGCGTTCCCGAGTAGATTTTTGAGCTTGAAAACGGAATATCGGAGGCAAGCGGACCCTTCCAACCTTCGCCGAAATCATCTGATAAAAATATAATAGGCACATTTCTTTGGTCGTTGCGGCAAAATGCATATATCCTGTTTTCCTTTAAAATGAGAGATACCTCGGGGTGTATAAATTCGGAATTATCGGGTAGCTCCTTTTTATCGGTAATCTTCACAATTCGCCAATCGGCATTTATTTTGCCGCTATCGGAAATCATTACCGCAGGAATTTGCGGAAAACCGTCAAGCTTTGCAATTCTTCCCGGCATTATAAGCTTGCCGTTGCTCATTTTATAAATGTTTGTGTTCAGCTTAAAGGGAATAGGCTTTGACCACAGCCGCTCAAAATTATTCAGCTTATCGTTATAAATGTATAAATCAAGCGAGTGCATATGGTCGGCTGATACCATTTGATTAAGCAGCATATAAAGTCTGCCGTCCTCCTTGCCGAAAACGGGCGGGCAGTAAAGTATTTTGCCGCTTTTATCCTCGGCGACGGTTACAGGCTCGATCCAGCTTTTCCCGCAATCGGTCGATACAGAAAACCTTATAGGCGTGCGCCCCTGCAATTCCGCCCTTTCGTTATTATACCACGCGGCGAACAGCCTGCCGTTATATTCAATTATTGCCGCTTCATGTAAAAATTTATATTCATCGCTCGGCTTAGTAACAAAATAGGTCTTTATGCTTTCGCTTTTTTTAATATCGTTTATATTATAAGCGGCAAGGTGACATTCAGGCAGCATACTTTTAAGTATAGCGTCCTTTTCCTCAAGTCGGGTCTCGCGCAGAAGCGCGCGGTATGCTTCGGGTGTTATTTTTTCGCTGTTTTTAAAAATTTCTGAAAAATAGCTTGGACTTTCAAAGCCACATTCAAGCGCTATATCGGTAATTTTTAAGTCGCTGTTTACAATCCGCTCCTTTGCCTTTTCAATCCGCAGGTGATTTTTCCATTCGGTCAGGGTCATATTTGTAATTTTTTTAAACTCATGGCATAGGTAATACTTGCTTACATTCATATCGGCGGCAATTTTTTCAAGCGGAGTGTTTGAAAAAAGCCCGTTTTTTATATATTCCTTAACCTTTGAAACAAGCGCCGTTTCGGTGTTTTTATTATCGGTGGCGTTCCTTAGTATTTTAATAATTTCGCGCAGGGCTTTTTCTTTGCTTTCGGTTCCGTTTTTAAGGGCTTCGATATAGTTATCCAGTCTTCGGCTGTCCATTTTATACATATTCATACAGTTGATTCCGAACTGCTCAAAGAGGGTATAAATAATATCGTCGGCGCTTTTATTTGCAAAATGCTTTACTATTTCGGCGTCCGAGCAGCGCTTTATTTCGTTATACGGATTTGTGTTTTCCGCGCTGTACCTGCTGAGCTTTGAGGCGACCGCTTTAAGATAGCTTCCGTTGCTTTTGAGCTTTCCGGCAATTATATCCTCCTCTGTTATTTTAGCCGTAAGAATTTCGCGCGCAGAGATGTAAGCGTCTTCAAGTTTATCCTTAAATGAGCCTCTTTCGCGGTCATAGGTGATGTAAATATATCCGTCCGCCGCTTCGGCTGCGTCAGGGTATGAAACATCGTTCCTTTCATCAAGCAGCAGCCTGTATTTCCAGCTTTTTCCGTTATCCTCAGAAAGCATAGCAGTAAGATTGTTTCTTCCGCTGAATTTGTAGTGATTTATAAGTAATATCCGTCCGGAGCGCAGCCTGCGAATGTGAAACCTTGAGCACGGTCCGCCAAGCCTGCTGTCGCGGGCGTCGGTCCAAGTTCTGCCGTTATCATATGAGTACGATACGGCAATACCGTAATTTGTGCGTATAAACATTGCAAGCAAATTATCATCCAATTCCAGTATAATATGCTCGTCAAACGAGCGGCCGGGCGCATCAACCCCACCAAGCTTGCAAAAGCTTTTACCACCGTCACGGCTTAAATACGCAAATGCCTTTTTATCGGGGTCGGTTGAGTATTTTTTATATACAAACACATTTTCCGCCCAAACCGCAATGGGTAACAGCCATTCACCGTTTTTCAGAACAACGGGCTTGTTCATCATAACATCGTTACCTATTTTAAAAGTCTTGCTCCATTTCAGCACTTCGGCGTCGGGGTTATCGCATATGGCGCCGTATACTGCGTTATCAGGTGCGCAGCTCCATGTAAACCACAGCCTTTTTAATGGGTCTATCCATAAGCAGGGGTCAAAGCAGCGGTGTTCCTTAAGAAAGGCGGCAGCTATAGGCTCTGAAAAATCCCTCCCGTTATCCGACTTTATAAGAACGGCGTAATTCCCGGGCTCTTCCTTTGTGCCTCCCGAATAAAAGGTCAGGAAAATTCGACCCTTTTCGGTCACCTCTATGCTCGGTATACCCTGCCATATTCGGTTTTCGGAATAAAATCTTTTCAATTCATTAGGATTAGTGCAAAGCATTTGCGACACCTGCTTTCATAAATATATATAATATTTATAGCATTTTGCGGCATTTTTGTCTATAACACAATTGCTTAAATTCTATTACGGGTTTACAGTTTGCTATATAAACATCTCTTTGTATTATATAAAGGCAGGGGGATGATTTTTTTATGACAGAATACGGGTATGTACGCGTTTCAAGCACCGACCAAAACGAGGAAAGGCAGATTTCTGCGCTGTGGGAAAAACAGATATTGCAGAAAAATATTTATAAGGATAAGCAGTCCGGCAAGGATTTTGAACGCCCGCAATACAAAAAAATGCTTAAAAGACTGAAAGCCGGCGATCTGCTTTATATTTTAAGCATTGACAGGCTCGGGCGCAATTACAAGGAAATTCAAAATCAGTGGCGAATACTTACCAAAGAAATAGGCGTTGATATTTGCGTTATTGATATGCCGCTTTTGGATACGCGCAACGGCAAGGATTTAATGGGAACGTTTATCGCCGACCTTGTATTGCAGATACTCTCGTTTGTGGCGCAAAGCGAGCGCGAGAACATAAGGAAACGGCAGTCAGAGGGTATTGCCGCCGCAAAGACGCGCGGGGTGCGCTTCGGCAGACCCGAAAAACCAATGCCCGAGGGCTTTGCCGAGACTGTAAAGCTTTGGGAGAAAAAGGAAATTGATATTAAAGCGGTGCTTGAAATGTGCGGGCTGAAAGAGGCTACATTTTACCGCCGCTTGCGTGAATACCGTATGAAAAACAAATAGACAAATGATTCTTGCATACAAAAAAGCAACCCGCCGTTTTTAAACTCTGACGGGTTGCTTTTTGTGCTTGCATTATAATTTGACTATCAAAAAGTATACCTTTTGATAATTGCAGTAGTAAAAAAAGGGAGTTAATTATGGCAAAACAGAAAAAACTCAAAGGATTGATAACGGTTGCGGTTACGATTATATTAGTAATTCTGCTGTCAGCCGGAACAAGTATTATTGTAAATAAGCAGGGCGCTGTGCAGTCGGCGGCGAAAATTAAAAACGGGCTTTCGGCTTATGAATTGGCGGTAAGCGAGGGCTACAGCGGCACATTGCAGGAGTGGCTTGTTTCACTTAAGGGCGATTCTGCCTATAAAACAGCGGTAAACGCGGGCTATAAAGGTACTGAAAGCGAATGGACGCAAAGCCTTAACGCTTTGGTTTGCAATGCCTGTAACCGAGCTTATAACCGCGCTTTACGGTGCGGCAGCCGTAAAAAAAATACACTGTCGCACTGCCGGAATAATATCAATTTACAAAATGCCCTTTAACCAGGCTGTACGGCTTGATTAAAGGGCAATTTTTTGCGTCCGAGAATTTCAGGGCTCGGTAATCACCGTTACTTCATTCGTCGCGCAGATATTATACATATATTTTTTGTTTTTCTTGCTTGAGTCGCATAAATAAAAGCTTTTGGCGGAGTTTTTAAGCATAGCCTTTTTAACGCAGGATTCTTCTATAGAGGAATCGGTTATAAAGCCCTCCTCGGTATAGCCGCGGCTGGAAAAGAAGAATATATCGGCGTTTATGTGAGAAATGAACTTTTCGGTTTCCGAGCCTATATAGGCTATTGAGTGAAAAAGCAGCAGCCCGCCCGTGCAGTAGTTTTTTATGCGCTGCTCGCCCAATTTAAGCGATATTTTAGGGCTGTTTGTAACGACTATTATATCGCTATAGGCCTTTAAATGCGGTATTATGTAAGAAACGGTTGAAGATGCGTCCATAAAAATAATATCGCCGTTATGTATATACTCCGCGGCTTTTTCCGCTATTTTCTTTTTTGATGCGTTGTTTTGCTCCTCCCGCCATAAAAGGGGTATTTCGTTATCGGGGGCATTTCTTATTACAACTCCGCCGTGCGTTCGTATCACCTTTTTTTGCCGCTCCAGCTCGTTTAAATCGCGCCTGACGGTGGGCTGGCTTACATAAAGAAGCTTTGAAAGCTTAGCAACGCTTATGCTTACATTTTCCGATAATAGGCTTAGTATTTTTTCCTGACGCTCTATGCCGTACATTTATTTACCTGCTTTCGTTTTGTTTCGTATGTGCTTATTTATAATCGTTTATGTGATTGTTAATCAATATTTGCGCCGTTTATTGCGAAAACGCGCATATTTGATTATAATTTTATCACATAACAAAACTATTGTAAAGAGGGCAAAAAATATGAAACGTACCGTTAAATGCGCAAAATTATACGGTATAGGTGATTTACGGTATGAGGACGCGGCTTTTCCCGAATGTGGCGGCGATGAGGTTATAGTGCAGGTGAAAAGCTGCGGAATTTGCGGCAGTGATCTTAGCAGGGTGTATGTTAAAGGCACATACACCTTTCCCACGGTAATAGGGCACGAGTTTTCGGGCAGGGTGGTGTTTGACCCGCTTGAAAGGCTTACAAACGAAAATGTATGCGTGTTCCCGCTTTTGCCCTGCTTTAAGTGTAAAAGCTGCAAAAACGGCGACTATGCCACCTGCGAAAATTACGATTATTACGGCTCAAGACGCGATGGCGGAATGACCGAGTACATTGCGGTTAAGCGGTGGAATATTGTAAAAATGCCGCCGAATTTAAGCTATGACGAGGGGGCAATGTGCGAGCCTGTGTCGGTTGCTAAGCACGCGGTGGGAAAGCTTGAAATATCAAAGGGAGAGACCCTTTTCATATCGGGAGCGGGTCCTATAGGTCTTATAGCGGGGCAGTGGGCTGTGCTTTTCGGCGCAAAGAGGGTATATTATACCGATATTGATAAACGAAAGCTTGAATTTGCAAAAACACTTGGCTTTTACGAGTACGAAAGCGGCATTGCTGCCGATTGCGCGCTTGAGGGAACGGGGTATTCCGACGCTCTGCAAAAATGCCTTGAAGCGGTAAAGCCGCACGGCAGAATGGTGCTTATGGGAAACCCGGCGGGCGAAATTACAATGTCGCAAAATACATATTGGCACATTCTCCGTAAGGAGCTGTGTATAAACGGCACCTGGAATTCCTCTTATAACGATGCGGTGAACGACTGGCGGGAAAGCATAAAGGCAATGGCTGACGGCAGACTTAACGTTAAGGCGCTTATTACGCACAATTTCCCGCTTTCGGAATGTAACGCCGCTTTTGAAATGATGAAAAACAAAACAGAATTTTACAATAAGGTCATTTTAAATATGAACTGACGGGAGACAGCGGACAATATGAAAAAGAAAATTTCCCCTTCGGTTATGTGTGCCGATTTTTTTGATTTGAAAAATTGCATAAGGCAGTTTGAAGAAAATAAAATTGATATGCTTCATATTGATATTATGGACGGCTGCTTTGTGCCGAATTACACCTTGGGCACGGATTTTGTGAAAATACTTAAAGCCAATACAGCCATTCCGCTTGATATTCACCTAATGGTGGAAAATCCCGAAAGTAAGCTTGATTGGTTTCAATTATCGTCAAACGATTATGTGGCGGTGCACTGCGAATCAACCCCGCACATTCACAAAGCGGTTGCAGCGGTTAAAGCTAAGGGCTGCAAGGCTTTAGCGGCGCTTAATCCCGGCACGCCGATATGTGCGCTTGAAAATATTTTAGACGATATTGACGCGGTGCTTGTTATGACCGTTGACCCCGGCTTTGCGGGTCAAAAGCTTATAGGCTCTGCTCTTGCAAAAATTAAAAGCCTCAGGGAATATCTTGATGAAAAGGGCTATGAAAATATTGAAATTGAGGTTGACGGGAACGTAAGCTTTCACAATGCGGCGCTTATGAGTGAAATGGGGGCGAATATTTTTGTATCGGGAACCTCGGGCGTATTTTCAAAGGACGGAACAATTAAAGAAAATATTGCAAAATTACGCAGTATTATAGATAGATGAAACTGTGGTTTGCACAAACTGCCGCAAGGGGATTGTTACAGGCTAAATCACAGTGAAAATTTAAGTTCAAATGAATACCCCTCAGTCTCGTTTCACTCGACAGCTCCCCTCTATTTCGGCAAAGCCGAAAAGAAGGGAGCCTTTGTTTTGCAAAATAGGCTCCCTTGTGTAAAGGGAGCTGGCAAAACCATAGGTTTTGACTGAGGGATTGTTACGGGCTTAAAATACTTCTTAAAATATTTTAGAGACGAAAAAGCAACCCGCCGTTTTTAAACTCTGACGGGCTGCTTTTTGTGCTTGCGTTATAATTCGACTATCAAAAGGTATACTTTTTGATAGTTGATACTCTGATTAAAAATATATCATATTATGCCCTAAAAATCAATACCTTAATGGAAAAATTTTCAAATTTTGTTATTTTTAACGACTGAAATCAGCTTAAAAAATGTTTCCACACAATTATCAAAAAGTATACCTTTTGATAATTGCAGTAGTAAAAAAAGGGGAGTTAATTATGGCAAAACAGAAAAAACTCAAAGGATTGATAACGGTTGCGGTTACGATTATATTAGTTATTCTGCTGTCAGCCGGAACAAGTATTATTGTAAATAAGCAGGGCGCTGTGCAGTCGGCGGCGAAAATTAAAAACGGGCTTTCGGCTTATGAATTGGCGGTAAGCGAGGGCTACAGCGGCACATTGCAGGAGTGGCTTGTCTCGCTTAAGGGCGACTCCGCCTATAAAACAGCGGTAAACGCTGGCTATAAGGGTACTGAAAACGAATGGACGCAAAGCCTTAACGCTTTGGTTTCAAGCGGGTTTAAAAGCATTAAAACCGCGTCGTTTAATGCGGCGGGTCAGCTTGTGCTTATTCTTTCCGACGGCACCGAGCTTAACCTTGGAAATGCCGTAGGCAAAAACGGAGCAAACGGTAAGGACGGCGCAAACGGTAAAGACGGAATAAACGGCAGTGACGGTAAGGACGGCAAGGATGGAGCGAACGGTACTGACGGCGTAAGCATAAGCGGAACATCGGTTAATGCCGACGGTGAGCTTGTTATTACCTTTTCCGATAATAAAACCATAAATGTAGGCAAAATTGTGGGCGCAAGCGGTCTTAAAGGTGATAAGGGCGACACCGGTGCTCAGGGTGAGCAAGGTATACAGGGTGCTAAGGGTGACAAAGGAGATAAAGGCGACCAAGGCGAGCAGGGCGTACAGGGTGAGAAAGGCGAAAAGGGTGATACCGGCGCAACGGGAGCTACAGGCGCAAAGGGCGACAAGGGAGATAAAGGCGACCAAGGCGAACAGGGTATACAGGGTGAGAAAGGTGAACAGGGCGACAGCATAACCGATATCAGCATTACCGGCAGCACAATGACTGTTACATTAAGCACCGGGCGCACATTTACCTTTGAAAATATAAAGGGTGCTGACGGAAAAGACGGTATTTCACCCAAAATAAGAATAAACGCCGAAAGCGGTTGCTGGGAAATTTCAGAGGACAACGGCGAAAACTGGACCTCTACCAATATATCGGCACTCGGCGCAATAGGCGAGAAAGGCGAAAAGGGCGATACCGGAGCAACCGGAGCCACGGGCGCTAAGGGTGACAAGGGAGACAAAGGCGACCAAGGCGAGCAGGGCATACAAGGCGAAAAAGGAGAACAGGGAGAACAAGGAATACAGGGCGAACGCGGTGAGCAGGGCGCTAAAGGCGACAAGGGTGACCAAGGCGAGCAAGGTATACAAGGCGAAAAAGGTGACAAGGGCAACCAAGGCGAGCAAGGTATACAAGGTGAACAGGGTGTTCAGGGTGAAAAGGGTGACAACGGAATTTCGCCTAAAATAAGAATAAACCCGAATACAAACGAATGGGAAATTTCAACCGATAACGGGCTTACATATGTTTCCACCCAAATAAAAGCCACGGGCGCTAAGGGTGAAAAGGGAGACAAGGGCGACCAAGGCATACAGGGTGAGAAAGGTGAGACCGGCGCACAAGGCGCGCAGGGCATACAAGGCGAAAAAGGAGAACAAGGAATACGGGGCGAACGCGGCGAGCAAGGCGCTAAAGGTGACAAGGGTGACCAGGGCGAGCAAGGTATACAAGGTGAACAGGGCATACAGGGTGAAAAAGGCGAGACAGGCGCACAGGGTGCACAAGGCGAAAAAGGCGAGACAGGTGCACAAGGCGAAAAGGGCGATAAGGGAGACAAAGGTGATAAAGGAGACAAGGGAGATAAAGGCGACCAAGGAGACAAGGGTGCTGACGGCGTAAGCGTTACCGGCGTTAAAATAAATGATGATAACAAGTTAGTTATTACATTATCCGAGGGCGACCCGATAATAATTGATAAAACGGTAGTGGGCGCAGACGGCAAGAACGGCAACGGAATATCTAAGGTTACATTAACCACGGATTTTTGCCTTGTGTTTGATTATACCGACGGAACAAGCTCCGATAAAATAGGTCCGATAAAGGGCAAGGACGGCGAAAACGGTAAAGACGGCTTGACCCCGATTTTAACCCTCAGCGAAAGCGGCGACCTTTCGGTTAAATACGGCGAAAGCGGTGCAGTAATATCTCTGGGCAATATTAAGGGTGCTAAAGGCGATAAGGGAGATAAAGGCGACACCGGCGCTAAAGGCTCAAACGGCGTAGACGGAAAATCGGCTTACGAGTTGTATATTGCCGCCCACCCGGAGTATACCGGTACACAGGATGAATGGCTTGCCGCGCTTAAAGGTGAAAAAGGCGATATCGGCAGGGGAATAGCTAAAACAGAGATTATAGACGGTTATTTATGGGTTACATATACTGATAATACAAAGGAAAATGTCGGTTTAGTCGGAAACAGCGAAGATACTTCGGAGCTTATATTTGTTGAATTACCTGACGGGACTTACGGCGTTAAAGCAGGTGAAAAGGCGAAAAATATGGCAGTTATTACAATACCCGAAACATATAACGGAAAAGCTGTAACTCAAATTTGTGCTGACGCTTTTAGAAGATTAACAACAATTCAAAAGATAGTCTTACCAGAAGGAATAGAAGTGATTGGAAATAATGCTTTTGATAGTTGCACAGGGCTTAACGATATTGTTTTTCCGGAAAGTCTTGAGCAAATAAACCAATATGCGTTCAATGAATGTACCTCACTTAAAACAATAACAATACCGGTTTCAGTAAAATTTATAGGTAAATATTCCTTTTACAATTCAGGACTTTCATATGCTACATTGAAATCAAATTCTGATTGGAAAACGGGCAAAATACCTGTTACTAAAACGGGGTATGGAACAACTTACAGCACAATGACCGATTTTAGAATTGAACAAAAAGAGGGCGAGTGGTATAGGTATAATAATTTTGCTTATGATTTATCTGACACAGAAAAAGCAGCAGCGGCACTTTCAAAAAAAGTTGAAAATACATCTTGGCTTATAATGAGTTATGGCGGAAGTACGCAAGTCGCTTATGTGACATTTGAAGCCTATAAATATGATTGGTCTCATAATTAAATTAAGGTGGGAAAATAAATGTTAATTAAAGAAAATAAATCAATAGAACGGTTGGTCACCCTTACAACACCAACCGATATTAAAAACGTAGGGTTTAAGCTTGACGAAAATTATATGATAGCTTTAACGCCGGATAACGCCGCAAAAGCCTTTGAATGTATAAAAAGAAATAAGCGTTACGAAAAGTCTTCATATGAGGAATATTATAATCAGCTTAATAAAAAACTGCGGGATTACAGCAGGGAAGAGCTTAAAAATATTTTATGGCGCGTAGCCCGCTCAAATTCAACAAGAAGCTCAAACGAAAACATAAGCGTTATTACAGATTGGATATTTAAAAACTTAACGCAGTTTTTAAAAAGGCTTGAAAAGGGCGACGCGGCGCTTGTTGACGAACTGGCAGCGATAAAGGGGTTAAGCAGAAAAGAAAAAAGCCTTTCAAGCAAGATGTGTTCTTATTTGTGTGAGCTGGAATTTAAGCAGTCAAAATTTGCGGTAAACGATACGGTTGTAAGAAGAATTTTGCCGTATTATTTTAAATATTACGAAGTAAGCGCCGAAAACAAAGCGCTTGAAAAATATTCGTACAGCGAGATTATGACACTTATTGATAAAATAGCGGAAAAGCTGCCCGAAAAAATGAACTATACCGAAATAGACCAAATTATATGGTATTGCTACAGAAAAGACCCTGTAAGGTCTGAAATAGCGGTTGCTATGAGCCGATAATTCGGGAGCGGCTAAAAAATAAAACAAGCTGTTGTTATTCTTAAAAAAAGGATAGCGGCAGTTTGTTTTTTGCATTGCCGACCGAGGCGGCAGCCGAGACGCTGTCAGCCGAATGGTTGGCTGAGGGAGAGAAAGGGTATAGCTTTTATGTATTTTAAACTCTTTCTCTCCTTCCGTCACGGCTTACGCCGTGCCACCTCCCTCGTCAGAGGGAGGCAGAGGTTTGTACAAAAGCTTTAGTTTTAACTTTTATCGGCGAATTTACGCCGATTTTTTATTTTCCGAAAAAATTTTTAAAAAATTGAAAAAAGTATTTGACTTTTCCTGACTTTGGTGTATAATAATAGTCAGGAAAGGTCAAAATGAGGTGTAAGACATGAGAATGAGCGATTTAATAACACAGGAAATAATAAAAATGTTAAATGAATCGGGTGTGAACACCGCCGAGATTCAGCGCAACGAGTTTGCCAATAATATCGGCTGTGCCCCGAGCCAGATAAACTATGTTCTTTCCTCGCGATTTACGCCCGAGCACGGCTATATGATAGAGAGCCGCCGCGGCGGCGGGGGTTATATAAGGATAAGGCGTGTTGTTATGAGCCATACCTCTGCGCTTATGCACATTATAAATTCCGTGGGCGACGCGGTAGACCCCATGACGACGAGAATTATTCTTGAAAACTGTATGGAATCGGGGATAATATCGCCGGAGGTGGCAAAGCTTATTGCCACGGCGGTATCTGCTGCTGTTTTGCAGGCAGTGCCCGTTGAATACCGCGATACGCTCAGAGCGGCGCTTTTAAAACAGCTGCTGCTCACCCAAATTAAATAACAAGGAGCGATTTTTATGCTATGTGATAAATGCGGAAAAAACAATGCGACAACGCACATTAAACAAATAATAAACGGCGTGGTGACAGAACGCAACCTTTGCAGCAGCTGCGCTGCGGAAGAGGGGTACTCTAAATTCCCGCACGGCGGGCTTGCGGATATGTTAGCCTCAATGTTCGGGGATATTTCGGGACTTGGAATAGAATCAAACGAAACCCGCTGCCCGGTTTGCGGCTCAAGGTTTTCGGATATTGCCGAAACCGGCAAGGCGGGCTGTGCCGAGTGCTACAAGACCTTTTACAGCGAGCTGCTGCCATACCTTAAAAGGGTGCACGGCAGCGTAAAGCACATAGGCAAAGTGCCAAACAGCGCGCCGCTTGCAATTAAACCGCAGGAGGAAACGGCAGACAGCCTGCGGTTGGAGCTTAACCGCCTTGTAAGCGAGGAACGCTTTGAAGAGGCGGCGGTTGTAAGGGATAAGATAAAAAGATTAGAGGAGACGGAAAATGAGTAGCTGGTATACGATCCACGCGCCCGAGGACGATATTGCCGTAAGCACCAGAATTAGGCTGGCGCGTAATTTATCGGGCTTGCCCTTTCCCGCAAGAATGACCCCCGAGCAGCGCAAAGAGCTTAATTTAAAGGTTAAAAACGCCGTGCTGCAAAGCAACACTCCGTTTGCGAAAAGTCTTAAATACATTGATATGGCGGACGTTCCGCAAACCGAGATTGCGGCGATGGTGGAGCGCCACATAATAAGCCCCGAATTTGCCGAAGAAAACGCCGACCGCGCAATAATTATTTCGGCGGATGAGAGCATAAGTATTATGATAGGCGAGGAGGACCATGTAAGAATACAGGTGATTTTGGGCGGCTTGCAGCTTGAAAAGGCTTACGATACCGCAGAGCAGCTGGATTCGCTGCTTTATAACGAGCTGCACTTTGCCTTTGACCGCAGCTTGGGCTTTTTGACCGAGTGCCCCACCAATTTGGGCACGGGGCTCAGAGCCTCGGTAATGCTGCACCTGCCCGTTACCGAATCGAACGGTGAAATATCATCCATTGCCGAAACGGTGGGTAAAATAGGCTTTACCGTTCGCGGAATGTACGGCGAGGGCTCAAAGGCGAGCGCCTCAATGTATCAGGTTTCAAATCAGATAACCCTTGGTATAAGCGAGAAAAACGCGATAGATAACCTTAAAATAATAACCGCGCAGCTGATAGACAAGGAGCGCAAGGCGAGAAACAGCCTTAACAAAATAAAGCTTGAGGATATGTGTTTCAGGGCGCTCGGTACGCTGCAAAACTGCCGCATATTATCGAGTGATGAAATGATGAATTTATTATCACGGATTAAACTCGGTATAAGTATGGGCATAATCAAAACGGACGTTCTTCCCATAAAGCTGTTTATAGAGGGTCAGCCCAATATGCTGATGAAGAAATACGGGCAGCTTGAACCCGAAGAACGCGATATATACCGCGCCGCCTTTATGCGCGACGCATTAAAATAAAACAGAGAAAAATACCCTATAAGGGAGGTTACATTTTATGAAATACAATTTTAACGGATTCACCACAAAGGCAAACGAGGCTTTAAATCAGGCTATAGGCTCTGCCGAGCAATTGGGTCACACATATGTGGGCAGCGAGCATTTGCTTTTGGGACTTTTGAAAATAGGCACGGGCGTTGCGGCGGCGGTGCTTAACAAAAACGGAATAACCGCAGAAAATATTGAGGAGCTGATACGCGCGAATATCGGCTGCGGCACCGTTACAAGGCTTTCGCCCGATTACTTTACGCCGCGCGCAAAGCGGGTTATTGAAACCGCTATGGCGGGCTGCGCCAATATGGGCAAAAAGTATGTGGGAACGGAGCATTTGCTCATAGGCATTTTAAGCGAGGGCGATAACTACGCAATACGCTTTATTAACGAGCTGGGCGTGGACGCAGCTACCCTTACCACCGAGGCGCTCAAAGCCTCGGGCATTGACCCCGAGGAAACGCAAAGCGTAAACGCCGCGGGTGCGGCAAACGATAACGCCGACCCCAAAGCCCCCACACTTTCAAAATACGGCAGAGATTTGACCGCCGACGCTAAAAAGGGCAAGATTGACCCTGTTATAGGCAGAGAAAAGGAAATTGAAAGGGTAATTCAAATTCTTTGCCGCCGCACCAAAAACAACCCCTGCTTAATAGGCGAGCCGGGCGTTGGTAAAACCGCTATTGTTGAGGGCTTGGCGCAGAAAATAGCTGCGGGCGACGTGCCCGATATTCTTGAAAACAAGCGCGTTTTCACCCTTGACCTTACGGGAATGGTGGCGGGCACCAAATACCGCGGCGATTTTGAGGAAAGAATTAAATCGGTAATAGACGAGGTTACAAAATCGGGTAACATTATACTCTTTATAGATGAGGTTCACACCATTATAGGCGCGGGCTCTGCCGAGGGCTCAACCGACGCGGCGAATATACTTAAGCCGGCACTTGCGCGCGGTGAATTTCAGCTTATAGGCGCTACCACAATTGCCGAATACCGCAAGAATATTGAAAAGGATTCAGCCCTTGAGCGCCGTTTTCAGCCGGTAAACGTGGCAGAGCCGAGCGAAGAGGACGCGGTGCTGATTCTTAAAGGCTTAAAGGATAAATACGAGGCGCACCACAAGGTAAAGATTACCGACGCGGCTATTGAGGCGGCGGTAAAGCTTTCAGCCCGCTATATAAGCGATAGATTTTTGCCCGATAAGGCAATAGATTTAATAGACGAGGCGGCATCTCGTGTGCGGCTTACCGCAAGCGCCGCGCCTGCGGAGCTTAAAGAGCTTGAAGAAAAAATTGCCAATACCGAGGCGGAAAAGGACGAGGCTATAAATTCGCAGGAATTTGAGCGCGCCGCCGCTTTGAGGGACAGCGAAAACAAGCTGAAGGACGAATACAAGCAGGCAAAGGAAAACTGGCGCAGAGAGAGCAGCCACTCCGGCGGCGAGGTAGGCGAAGAAGAAATTGCCGAAATTGTATCAAGCTGGACGGGTGTTCCCGTGGCGCAGCTTACCGAGGAAGAAAGCGCAAGGCTTTTGCGGCTTGAAGACGAGCTGCACCGCAGAATTGTGGGGCAGGATGAAGCCGTAACAGCCGTTGCTAAGGCCATTCGCCGCGGCAGGGTAGGGCTTAAAGACCCGAAACGCCCCATAGGCTCGTTTATATTCTTAGGGCCTACGGGCGTTGGTAAAACCGAGCTTTGCAAGGCGTTAGCTGAGGCTATGTTCGGCAGCGAAAATATGATGATAAGGCTTGATATGTCCGAATATATGGAAAAGCACACGGTCTCCCGCCTTGTGGGTTCGCCTCCCGGATATGTCGGCTTTGAAGAGGGCGGTCAGCTTACCGAAAAGGTAAGGCGCAACCCCTACTCGGTAATTCTTTTCGATGAAATTGAAAAGGCGCACCCCGATGTTTTCAATATGCTTTTGCAGATACTTGAAGACGGCATACTCACCGATTCGCAGGGGCGGCGCGTTGACTTTAAGAATACGGTTATAATTATGACCTCAAACGTAGGCGCACGGCTTATAACCGATAAAAAGGTATCGTTCGGGTTCGGCGACGCGGACGAAAGCTCGGACAGCAAGGACGTTAAAGAGGCGGTTCTCGGCGAGTTGCGTAACACCTTCCGCCCCGAATTTTTGAACCGTGTGGACGATATTATAGTATTTTCAAAGCTCAACAAAGAGCAGATTGCCGAAATTGCGGATAAGATGCTTTCAGGTCTTAAAAAGCGCCTTGAAGCGCTTAATATAACCCTCAACTTTGACGATAAGGTTAAATACGCGCTTGCCGAAAAGGGCTTTGACCCCGTTTACGGCGCGCGCCCGCTCCGCCGCGAAATTCAGAATAAAATTGAAGACGCTTTGAGCGAGAAGATACTTGATTCAAGCGTTAAAAACGGCGATACGGTGCTTTGCACCGAGCAAGACGGTAAGTTTGAGTTTACCGTAGGTTAAAATATAGGGAAATTTTTAAAATGAATTTGGGCTTTACGCTGCGGCGTTGGCTCAAATTCATTTTTTTGTAAAAATTTTCAAAATTTAAACTGTAGAATGTAATAAAAGGGAGGGCGGATAATGAAAAAACATATTTTAAGCATTATTTACGGTATTGTGCTTACGGGATTTACGGTCTATATGTTTTCCTTTGCTTTTCCGCTTATCGGCGGGGCTCTGCTTTTTGGGTATTGCTCTATTTGTGCTGCGTAGGTTAAGAAACAGCCGCCGGTGATAAATGAGCCGCTCATAGGCTTCCTTCTTTTTGACGCAAGTCAAAACAGAGGGGAGCTGGCGCCGTTAGGCGACTGAGGGGTATTCTTCTAATGTCTACTGTCTAATATCTAATGTCTGGCTTGTAACAACCCCTCCGTCTCGCTTCGCGAGCCACCTCCCCTTACGCAGGGGAGGCCTTTTTTGTATATATGAGTAGTGCTTACCGCCTTGACCGAACACAATATATGGAAACCTGCAAAAAAATTTATGTAAACATTAAAAAACACTTGATTTTTGCCCGAAAAGGTTTTATAATACAATCATAGTGGTGCAAAGTGGAGTTAAAATCCATAAAAGTGCATTAAAGTGGAGCGAATGGGGGTGAAAATCGTGCTTTTTGGCGGCTATCAGCATAATATAGATAAAAAGGGCAGGGTTTTCATTCCGGCAAAGCTGCGCGAGGAGCTCGGCAGCGGCTTTATGATATGCCGCGGAATTTACGGCAAGCGCTGCTTATGCGTTTACTCCGCCGAGGAGTGGGACAAGCTTGTTGAGAAAATAGGCACACTCCCGAGCACCAAGTCAAGCGCGGTGAAACGCTTTCTTTACGACGGCGCTTTCAGCGTTGATTTTGACTCGCAGGGAAGAATACTTATTCCGCCTGTTTTGCGCGAGTATGCAAATCTTGAGGGCGAAGCGCACATAATAGGAATGGACACCAACCTTGAAATATGGAACACCGAGCTTTGGAACGCGGAGAACGCCCGGTACACGCCCGAGTCGGTTGCCGCTATTATGGAGGAGCTTAATTTCTGATGGAATTTCTTCATAAATCGGTGCTGCTTGATGAAGCCGTATCGGCGCTGAGTATTAAACCCGACGGCATTTATATTGACGGAACTGCGGGCGGCGCGGGGCATTCGCTCGAAATTGCAAAAAAGCTTAAAAGCGGTATGCT
>CAKSQS010000029.1 GCA_934486705.1 uncultured Eubacteriales bacterium | reverse complement strand
GGAAAGATTTGAAGACGCGTTTATAACGATTATAAAGGGGGAGCAAAAATGAGAATGTTGACCTTATCGCGCAGAACGGCGCGGGAAATTCTGCGTGACCCGCTCTCGGTGGCTTTCGGTCTCGGTTTTCCGCTTGTGCTTATATTCCTGCTTTCCGCAATACAGGCAAATGTGCCGGTAAGCCTGTTTGAAATAAAAATGCTGACCCCGGGAATTACGGTTTTCGGGCTTGCGTTTATAAGCCTTTTTGCCGCAACGCTTATTGCAAAGGACAGAGAGACCGCACTGCTTGAAAGGCTTTACACAACTCCCCTTACCGCCGCCGACTTTATTTTCGGCTATGCGCTGCCACTTTTGCCTATTGCCGCAGCGCAGTGCATTATATGCTACATTGCGGCGTTTTTTCTCGGGCTTAAATTTACGGTAACGGTTATTTACGCGGTGCTTTTTATAATTCCCGTTTCGGTGTTTTTTATAGCGTTGGGGCTGCTTTGCGGCAGTCTGCTGAATGTAAAGCAGGTGGGCGGCGTGTGCGGCGCGCTGCTTACCAACCTTACCGCCTGGCTTTCGGGAGTGTGGTTCGATTTGGAGCTTGTGGGCGGCGCTTTTAAAAGGATTGCTTACCTGCTGCCATTTGTTCACGCGGTAGAGCTGGAGCGCGCGGTGCTTTACGGCAATTACTCCGAAATTATGCCGCATATTTTGTGGGTCGCGGGTTATTCGGCGGTATTTTTTACGCTTGCGGTTTTAATGTTTTTAAAGCAGATGAAGAAATAAAAGCGCTCTAAATTGCATTATTCCGATACATTTTAAAAAAAGTATTGTAATATTTCCAAAATTTATGTATAATTGATATGTATATCAATTATGAGGAGAGAAATATTTAATTGCTTAGAAAAGGAAGTATTGAAATTAAAAACCGAATCCTCTCGGTTTGTGTGCGCTTATTTCTTGAGCAGGGGTATCACCAAACCCCGATAAGCCAAATAATTAAAGAGGCTAATATATCCGCAAGTACATTTCAAAATATTTTTCACACAAAGGACGGCGTACTCAATGAGCTGATCGAGTTTATGTTCAGCGGTCAGTTCGGTGCGGCGCGAAGCATTGCGGGCGATACTCTCCCGCCGGTTTACACCTATGCCGCCGAAACCGCCATACAGTTGGTTCTGACAGAGCTTAACGAAAATTTACGCGACGTATATTTAGAGGCATATACCGTGCCCGCGACCGCAGAATACATATACAGGCATACGGCGGTTGAGCTGCATAAAATTTTCGGGCAGTATTTTCCCGAATACACCGAAAGCGATTTTTACAAGATTGAAATTGGAACAGCCGGCATTATGCGCGGGTATATGGCTAAAAAATGCGATATTCATTTCCCGCTTGATAAAAAAATAGAATGCTTTCTTTCGCTTTCCATGCGCGCATACAAAATTCCCGAGCAAGAGCAGGAAAAAATCCTATTATATATAAAGGGACTGGATGTCTGCGCTATTGCCAACGAGGTTATGCAAAAGCTTTTTGCCGCGCTTGAAATGCGTTTCGATTTTTCGCTCACCTGACCCGGGCGAAAAATCTATATTTTTTTAAAAAATATATTGACATTTATAACGGCAGAGTATATAATTATAAAGCTGTCGATTTTCAAGATATTTTATCGACGCACGGTTCAGCACAATTTAATATCTTATTTATCGAGGTGTGGCTCAGTTTGGTAGCTTTGAGCATGAGCGCTTCCTGCGGAAGATTAAGCGATTGCGAAAAGTCGCCGCGGTCAAAATTTTGCTCCGCTCCAAGGAGCTGAAAATTTTGGACACCGCAAGTGTAAGCTGCGTAGCAGCGCGAACCGTTCCCCACCTGCTTTAAATACAGCACAATTTAATATTTTATTTATCGAGGTGTGGCTCAGTTTGGTAGAGCGCTGCGTTCGGGACGCAGAGGCCGCAGGTTCAAGTCCTGTCACCTCGACCATTTTATTTTATACATATTTATATAGGAAGGCATAGCTCAGTTGGTTAGAGTACCTGCTTGACATGCAGGGGGTCGGTGGTTCAAGTCCACTTGTCTTCACCAAAGCCGCTGCGGATTATATTTATCCGCAGCGGCTTTTCTTTTGCTGCAGCATACCCTTATTATATGAATATACCGCGAATTTCTATATATAGATAACATTTCAGAGCGATTAAAATTTTTCCGTTTTTTTCTTTATATTGTGCTTTTTATTTGAAAAAATGAATAAATCCCCCACTTTTGGTGTAAAATAGAAGTGTACAGGCTGTCCCACGCGCCACTTTGTGTGATTTTGTAGGATTGCACAAGTTTAATGTAAAAAAATGTCAAAATAAGTCCTCAGGAGAAAAGGTTACAGGTTTGTAACCTTTTTGTAACCGCTTTTTAACCGTCAATTTAACTAAAAATGTGACTTTCAGGGACTTTGACATTGTAGTTCAAAGGGTTTATAATATGACACGGCTTGCGAGATTTGTTTCAAAGGAGTCATTTGATGTTAGAAAAAATAAAGTATCGTCTGTCAGACCCGGACTTCATAAGACAGACGCGCGTAAGGTGTATAGCGGCTATGACCGCATTCACAATAGCGGTTATTACTTTACTCGGTTTTTCGCTTAATACCGTAAAGGTGTTCGACGGCGAAAAAACCTACACCGTACGTTCTGTCAATGCAAACGTTGCAAATATACTTTCCGGTCTTAAATTAAAATCGGAGCGTTACCAAATAATGAAAACAAAGGTGGAAAATCACCTTACCACGGTTGAGATTGCTTATTCTTTCCCCGTATTTATTACCGTGGGCGATAATACGGTTGAGCTTGAATTTACAGGCGGCACGGTTCTTGACGCATTAACCAAGGCCGGTTTCACGCCCGATGAATACGATTTTACCGAGCCTGCGCTTGATACCGAGGTATCGGACACGGTTTACATTGACTATACCGATATAGAATATATTGACGGCAGCTACACCGAGGTTATACCCCACACGCTTGAAACCGTATATTCCGCAGCAAAATCTGCGGGCAGTGAAACGGTAGAGACAGGCGTTGACGGTGAAAAGCGCGTAAGCTATACCGAAAAGATAGTTAACGGCGTATCATCAGGGCGCACCGTAACGGGTGAAGAGGTAGTTAAAAGCGCCGTAAACGGCAAAAAAATCATCGGAACGAAAAAAGCGGCGGCAAAAAGCACCGCTACAGCGTATAATTCATCCTTTAAGGGCGTTTCCACCCTTACCCCTGCTCTTGATATTGAATTTGATAAAAACGGCGTACCGCTTAAATATAAGTCGAAAATGGTGTCCCGCGCAACGGCGTATACCTACACGGGTCATAATTGCGCAACAGGCGTTGCCCCGCAGCCCGGCTATATAGCCGTAAACCCGAACGTTATACCCTACGGCACCAAGATGTATATAAGAACGGCGGACGGCAGCTTTATTTACGGCTACGCGGTAGCTGCCGACACAGGCGGATTTGTAAACAGCCACCCCACGGGTGTTGACCTGTTTATGTCTACCCGCAGCGCCTGCGTTGCTTTCGGCGTTCGCGATGTTGAGATTTATATATTGGAATAATAAAAAGGCTGTTTCAGAGCAGCCTTTTTTTGAATTTCGGGAAGTGAAAAAATGATTGAGGAAATTAAAAGCGAATTAAACGCAAAGGCAGAAGATGGCTACCGCGATTTTTCAAAAAAGCTGATACCCGAGTCTTCCCTGCCCCTTTTGGGTGTGCGGCTGCCCGCCCTTAGAGCTATGGCGGCGGAAATCGTTAAGCGCGGCAAAGGCGAAAGCTTTCTTCGCGAATGTGATTTTTCAAGTATGGAAATGTGCTTTTTGTACGCTTATATTCTCGGTAAAACAAGGGCGGATATAAGCACCCTTATAAAATACTTTGATAACGCCGCCCGCCGCATTGATAACTGGTCGACCTGCGATATACTCTGCCAATCGTTCAAGCAGTGCGAAAAGCACCCCGAAGAAGTATGGCAGCTGCTCTGCGGATACCTTAACTCGGGCAAGACCTATTATATGCGCATAGCGGTGGTTATGATGATGTCGCACTATTTAAACAACGAATATATTGACCGCGTTTTCGCAGCGCTAAGCTCTGTGAAAAACGAGGAATACTATTACAAAATGGCGGTTGCCTGGTGCACCGCCACGGCAATGGCAAAGTACCGCGATAAAACCTACCGTTTTCTTGAAGTATGTAATTTTGATGATTGGACCTACAATAAATCCATTCAAAAAATGACAGAGTCCCGCCGCATATCCGACGCGGACAAGACACGGCTGCGCGGGATGAAAAAGAGATAAAAAGGCAAAGTCGAATTTTGACGAATGCTTTACATAATTTTTTTATTCATTTTATTATGAATAAACATTTATCCAACTTATAAACACAGTTATCCACTGAAAATGCCCCGTAAAGCTTAATTTTCCGTTTAAAACGCTGCGTAATTGTGGATATCACGGTGGATAAGTAGAAGAACTTTTGAGGTTGTCCGAGTTTACATAATGCAAAATTTGCAAAAAAATATTCCGTAAATTTCCAACAATTTATGCCTATAACAGTATATAAATCAGTGCAAAAAGGAGTTTTTTATCAGCCTTTTCGCTGAACAAAATAAGCAGCAATCCTATAATAAGCGGCAGGTCGCCGTCACTTCCGAGCATATCCAAAAACGGCAGCGAGGCAAGCCCGCCTTTTTTAGCGGGAAACAGGAAATTATCTTCACTTGCTTTATTCGGCGGGTCTGCGTTGTTTTGCGCCGCAGGCGGCGTATTTTGCCGCGGCATTTGCGAACTTTGCGGCATATCGCGCCTGTTTTGCAGCCTTACAAACGGCGGCACGGGCGGCATGGGCTGCTCGGGTGTTTCGGCAGCCTTTCGGCTCATTTCGCGCATTCTTTCAACGGCTGCCTGCTGCTGCCGCATAAAATCGTTGTCACTCATAAAATTCCCTTCAAAAGTCCGCTTTCCTTTATAAGCGGAAGCATATCAAGCAGTTTAAGCATTTTTACGGCGGTGTCGGCGCGTGCGCGCCGTTCCTCGCTCAGGTGCGGGCGCAAAGCGTAAATAAGCTGCACGCGCGAATCATCCGCCGTGTTTTTCATTTTTGAAAAAAGCGAGATTATCTGCTTTATATTTATATCGTCGTGCGTCTCTGCGGGAGACGCCGATATGCTCGGCGCCGCCGCTCTTTCCTCTTCCCCGCCCAAAAGGCTTTGCGCCATTTGCTTTACGCGCTCCATGCTTTCGGGGTCGTTCAGTATTGCCGAAAGCTTATCGCCCAGTTCGTCCATCATTTTTCCCGCCCTTTAATACCGATTTTAATATAAGCTGCGCCTGCGGGCTTTTAAGCAGCTTTTCCATACTTTCCTTATCAGACATTACACGGTTGAGTTTTTCCCTGTCTTCGGGCGATAAGCCGTTAATGAGCGGAGAAATATCCTTTCCGTCCGCGGCGCGGTTTATGCTGTCGCGGCTCAATTTCCCGCCGGACGAGGCAAGCAGCGCGTCAATAAGCTTTTGCCTGTTTATATCGTTATTGTTCATAGTTCCTACCCCCTTAATATATTATGTAAAAAAACAGTTTTGTAGAATAGGTGTTATAATGAGAATTGTTGTTATTTCGGATTCGCACAGAAGAAGCGGAAACGTGAAAAAAATACTTGACGCACAGCAAAACGCCCGCCACGTTTTCTTTTTGGGAGACGTGACGGGAGATATTGAAGATCTTATTAAATTTTACCCCGATAAGATTTTTCACATTGTAAGCGGAAACTGCGATATTTTCTCCGTTTACCCTGCTGCCGATATAGCGGAGGTTGAAGGGCACAGGATATTCTTTACCCACGGTCACACCCTGGGCGTTAAATACGGCATAGAAAGGCTGATTGCCGCCGCCCGTGCCGCAGGCTGCGATATTGCGCTTTACGGGCATACTCACGTCTCAAAGACATTATATGAAAACGGAATGTATGTTGTGAATCCCGGCTCTTGCGCAGAGCCGCGCGAGGGCGGCAAAAGCTACGCCGTTATAGATATTGAAAAAAACGGAATAATGCCCATTATAATCAATATATAAAGACTGCCGCCTGCGGGAAAAACCCGCAAGCGACAGTTTGCTTTATTTTATCGTTCGGAAATCAATACATTCCGCCCGCCTGTGCGGCGGCAGCTGCGGCTGCGTTTGCAGCGGCGGCATCCTCTTTCTTATCTGCAACAAGGCTCTCGGTTGTAAGAACCATTGCCGCAACGGACGCGGCGTTTTCAAGAGCCGAGCGTGTAACCTTGGTCGGGTCAACAATGCCGGCGTCTATCATATCGGTATAGGTCTCGTTGTAAGCGTCAAAGCCGTAGTTTACCTTGCCGCTGTTAACAATTTTATCAATTATTACAGAGCCTTCAAGACCTGCGTTGAATGCAATCTGCTTAATCGGGGCTTCAAGAGCCTTAAGCACTATATTAACGCCCGTCTTTTCATCGCCCGAAACGGTATCAAGCAGCGCCTTAACTGCGGGAATAGCGTTAATAAGCGCTACGCCGCCGCCCGCAACAATGCCCTCTTCAACGGCTGCCTTGGTAGCGGAAAGAGCGTCCTCTATGCGGAGCTTTTTATCCTTCATTTCAATTTCGGTGGCAGCGCCTACTTTAATAACGGCTACGCCGCCCGCAAGCTTTGCAAGTCTTTCCTGTAGCTTTTCTTTATCAAAATCGGAGGTTGTAGCCGCAAGCTCGTTTCTTATCTGGGCTACTCTGTCCTTAATAGCGGCGGAGTCACCCGCACCGTCAACAATAATGGTATTTTCCTTTGTAACCTTAACCTGGCGCGCCTTACCGAGCTGCTCCATTGTGGTATCCTTAAGTTCAAGTCCGAGTTCTTCGGAGATAACCTCGCCGCCTGTAAGAATAGCTATATCACGGAGCATTTCTTTACGTCTGTCGCCAAAGCCGGGGGCTTTAACCGCAACGCAGGTAAACGTACCGCGCAGCTTGTTTACAATAAGGGTTGAGAGAGCCTCGCCCTCAATATCCTCTGCAATTATTAGCAGCTTTTTGCCAGCCTGCACTATCTGCTCAAGCAGCGGCAGAATTTCCTGAATGTTGGAAATCTTCTTATCGGTTATAAGGATAAGAGCGTCGTCAAGCACAGCCTCCATTTTATCGGAATCGGTCACCATATAGGGGGTGATGTATCCGCGGTCAAACTGCATACCCTCAACAACCTCTGAGTATGTTTCGGCGGTCTTTGATTCTTCAACCGTGATAACGCCGTCAGCCGTAACCTTGCTCATAGCCTCGGCAATAAGCTTGCCTATAACCTCGTCGCCCGAGGAAACGGTGGCAACGCGCGCAATGTCATCGCTGCCGCTTACCTTCTTGGAGTTCTTTACCACTGTATCGATAGCGGTATCAACCGCGCTCTTAATACCTTTTTTAACTACCATCGGGTTAGCGCCCGCGGCAACGTTCTTCATACCCTCTTTAATAAGAGCCTGTGCCAAAACGGTGGCTGTGGTAGTGCCGTCGCCCGCAGCGTCGTTAGTTTTAACCGATACTTCCTTTACAAGCTGAGCGCCCATATTTTCAAACGGGTCGTCAAGCTCTATTTCCTTTGCTATGGTCACGCCGTCGTTTGTAATAAGGGGCGAGCCGTATTTCTTATCGAGAACAACGTTTCTGCCCTTAGGTCCTAAGGTTACCTTTACGGCGTCTGCCAATTTATCAACGCCTGCCTGAAGTGATTTTCTGGCGTCCTCGCCGAAAATAATATTTTTAGCCATAATAAATTTACCTCCGATTATTCAACTATTGCCAAAATATCCGACTGGTGAAGAATTGTGTATTCCTCGCCGTCGATTTTAATATCTGTGCCCGAGTATTTTGCGGCGATTACCTTGTCGCCCTCTTTAACGGACATCTTCACCTCTTTACCGTCAACCGTGCCGCCCGGCCCTACAGCCACAACAACCGCAACCTGCGGCTTTTCTTTCGCGGCGGATGTTAAAACTATACCGCTTTTGGTGGTTTCCTCTGCCTCTGTCGCCTTAATGACAACATTATCTGCCAAAGGTTTAATTTTCATAATCAAATTCCTCCAAACTTATTTTCAGAAGACGCTTTTTTACCGTCTTTTTTTAACTGCATTATACATTATAGTCGAAAATCAGGGAAAGTCAATACCGCATTTCAAAAATTAAATTTTTGTTAATAATTAGATGTTTTTCAACATTTTTTCAAGCACATTTATAAGCACAAAGCGCTCCTCGGGAGTAATATCCCGCAGCAGCTGCAAGGAGAATTTTTCCCGACTTATGCTCATTGCCTTTGCCGCTATTGCGCCCTTACCCGTAAGCACGGCGGAGCCGTCCGCCTTTACATCAACCATATTTTCCTTTTTCAGCTTTTCGGGTATAAGATCGGCGGAAATTCTTTCGGCGTTTCCCGCGTCAAAAAGCCGCAAAAGCGCGGCGGTTTCCTCGGCGGTATGCCCCGAGCGGTGCGAAACCGCGGCTATCATTTCGCTTTGCGCCGCGTTTATTTTACTTAAAAGCTTTATAATTTTCTCGTTATCGTTATTCATTTGTTTCACCTGCTTTGAAATTTGCAAAAAAATTATAGCACATCAAAGCGCCTTATTCAAGCCAAAATATACCTCCTTATAATTGACAAAATATGATGGGTATGATATAATTTCCACATACTATATATAGCCGAAAAAGGAGAAACCTATGCCCGATATTAAAGACTCTTACATTTCCCCGCTCTCAACCCGCTATGCATCGGACGAGATGCAGCACGTTTTTTCTGAAAACTTTAAATTCCGCACCTGGCGAAAGCTTTGGATAGCCCTTGCCAAAGCCGAAAAGGAGTTAGGGCTCAACATTACCGACGAACAGATAGCCGAAATGGAGGCTAATAAGGATAACATTAACTACGACGTTGCCGAGGCGCGCGAAAAAGAGGTGCGGCACGACGTTATGTCCCACGTTTACGCGTTCGGCGTGCAGTGCCCGAAGGCAGAGCCCATAATTCATCTGGGCGCTACAAGCTGCTATGTGGGGGATAACACCGACATTATAATTCTGCGTGAAGCATCGGGTATAATTATGAAAAAAGCGGCGCAGGTGCTTAAAAATCTTTCTGATTTTGCGCTGAAATACAAGGCTCTGCCCTGCCTTGCCTACACTCACTTGCAGCCCGCGCAGCTTACCACCGTGGGCAAGCGTGCAACGCTCTGGATGTATGAGCTTTCACAGGACATTCATAACCTTGAATTTCAGCTTGAAAATTTAAAGCTTTTAGGCTCTAAGGGTACTACGGGCACTCAGGCAAGCTTTATGGAGCTTTTCTCGGGAGACGAAGAAAAGGTTAAAAAGCTTGAAAAACTTATCGCCGAGGATTTAGGCTTTGACTCCTGCGTACCCGTTTCGGGGCAGACCTATTCAAGAAAGACCGATTCGTATTTCCTTTCGGTGCTGTCTGCCTTTGCGCAAAGCGCCTACAAGTTTTCAAACGATATGCGCCTTTTGCAATCGTTTGAAGAAATGGAAGAGCCGTTCGGCAAAAGCCAGATAGGCTCATCCGCAATGCCGTATAAACGCAACCCAATGCGGTGCGAGCGCATTTCTTCCCTTGCAAGATATGTAATAACAGACTCATTAAACCCTGCAATGACCGCAGGCACACAGTGGTTTGAGCGCACGCTTGACGACAGCGCAAATAAGCGCATTTCCGTTGCCGAGGCGTTTTTGGCGGTGGACGCCATACTTAATATTTACATAAATGTAACCTCAAATCTTGTGGTTTACGAAAAAGTAATTAACCGCCGAGTTATGGAAAAGCTGCCCTTTATGGCTACCGAAAATATTATGATGGAATCGGTAAAGCGCGGAGGCGACCGTCAGGAGCTGCACGAGATAATCCGCGTTTTATCGCACAAGGCTGCCGCAAAGGTCAAGCTTGAGGGCGGTACTAACGACCTTATAGAACGGATTGCCGCTGATGAACGCATTCCGCTTACATATGAGGAAATTATAAAGGAGCTTGACCCGCAGAAGTATATCGGCAGAAGCGTTTCTCAAACCGAGGAATTTATAAGGGACGTTATTAACCCGATACTTAAAAAATACAATACCGAAAGCATAAATGCGGTTTTAAACGTATAGGAGGAAATTATATGAATTTTTTTGAAGAGCTTAAAAGTTATGATACCGAGGTTGCAGCCGCCTGCCATGCGGAGCTTGAGCGCCAGCAGCACAATATAGAGCTTATCGCCTCGGAAAACATTGTTTCAAAGGGCGTGCTTTTAGCAGCGGGCGGAGTGCTTACAAATAAATATGCCGAGGGCTACCCCGGCAAGCGCTATTACGGCGGCTGCCAATATGTAGACGTGGTTGAAAACATTGCAAGAGAGCGCGCAAAAAAGCTTTTCGGCGCAGAGCACGCAAACGTTCAGCCGCACTGCGGCGCAAGCGCTAATCTTGCCGTATTTTTCGCCTTTTTACAGCCCGGCGATACGGTTATGGGTATGAATTTGCAGCAGGGCGGGCATTTATCGCACGGCTCACCTGTTAATATTTCGGGAAAATATTTCAACGTTGTTCCCTACGGCGTAAACCCCGAAACCGAAATGATAGATTACGACGAAATGAGCCGCATAGCGCTTGAATGCAAACCTAAAATGATAATTGCGGGCGCAAGCGCGTATTCGCGTATAATAGATTTTAAGCGCTGCCGTGAAATTGCCGACGAAGTAGGCGCGTATTTAATGGTGGATATGGCGCACATTGCGGGTCTTGTAGCCGCTGGGCTGCACCCCTCGCCCGTGCCGTATGCAGACGTTGTTACGACTACCACCCATAAAACGCTGCGCGGTCCGCGCGGCGGGCTTATTCTCTGCAAAGAAAAGTATGCCGCACAAATAGACAAAGCCATTTTCCCCGGCACACAGGGCGGCCCGCTTATGCATATAATCGCTGCAAAGGCGGTAGCTTTGGGCGAAGCGCTCACACCCGAATTTAAAGAATATCAGCAGCAGATACTTAAAAATTCAAAGGCGCTCTGCTCAGCACTTCAGGGCGAGGGCTTTGATATAGTATCGGGCGGGACGGATAACCACCTTATTTTAATTAAGCTTATAAAGAACGGCGTTACAGGAAAAGAGCTTGAGCACAGGCTTGATGAGGTGCATATTACCGCGAATAAAAACACCGTACCAAACGACCCGCAAAGCCCGTTTGTAACAAGCGGACTGCGAGTAGGCACGCCCGCCGTTACCACGCGCGGCTTTAAAGAGCCCGAAATGGCAAGCATTGCAAAATGGATAGCCCTTTGCGCAAATGATTTTGAGCCGAATAAGAAAAAAATCACAAGCGAAGTAACCGAGCTTTGCTCGCGTTATCCCATATACTGATTTATTCCACGGCTATTCCGTCGGCGTCCTCTGCCCTTATTGCAATTACGGCGCCGCGTATCAAAAATGCCTTGGGGTCACCCCCGGGGCTTTTTCCGATACACTCTACCCGCGTTCCCGGAATAAGCCCTATATCGAGCAGCCGCCTGCGCATATCGCCCTCGGTAATTATTTCTTTAACCGTGGCAAATCCGCCGGGTGTAATGTCCTTTAACGTTTTCACAGCCTTTTCCCCCTTTTATTTTATTATATTTCACCACTGTATTTTTTGTGCCCTGCCGGAGATATAACCATGAATGTTATTTACGAAAATAAAAGCAAGCTTATTGAAATAAGCCGCTCGCACCTTTTGGGAGAAACCATACACCTGCATAAGGAGCTTGAAATTATTTACGCGATAGACGGGCAATCCGTGGCGTATGCCGATAAAAACAGCTACCTTTTAAACCCGGGTGACGTATTTATCGCCTTTCCCAATCAGATACACTATTACAACACAATAAAATCGGGAGAATATATCGTAATAATTTTTTCACCCGAAATTCTTTGCGGCTTTTCTTCGGAAATTTCCAAAAGTATTCCCGATAAAAACTTTATCGCTGCGAATGAAGAACCCGAGCTGCGCGAAATTCTTGAAAAAATACAGCTGCTTTATAATAAAAACACGGGTTATAATGAACTCAGGCTCAACGGCTATATAAATATTGCAATGAGCATTATGCTGCCGCATTTCACCCTTAAAACGGCAAATTTCGAAAAAAATTCGGTGTTTTACGGCGTTATGGATTACTGCACTCACAATTTCACCGAGCCCATAACGCTTGATTCGGTGGCAGAGGTGCTGCATTTGAGCAAATACTATATTTCCCACCTTATCAACCGAAAGTTGGGGCAAAACTTTAACGAATACATAAACAGCCTGCGAATTAACGAGGCGTGCGCCCTGCTGCGGGAAACGGATAAAAAAATATCCGATATATCGGAAGAAGTGGGTTTCGGAACTATACGCTCCTTTAACCGCTCCTTCAAGCAGATAACCGCGCTTTCCCCCGCCGAGTACCGCCTGCAAATAGCGGAGCTTAAGCATATTAAAGAATAAAAAATCTTGTAATTATCAATACTCTGATATATAATTACAGTATCTATTATCGGAAACGGAGCTGCATAGCTTGATAAATCAACTCTTATCGGGAAGAATAACTTCGGTCAGCGGCGGTATAGCCTATATACTGTCCTCTCTCGTTGTAATTTTTTTAACCTTACCAATACACGAATTTGCCCACGGTTTTGCCGCAACGAAGCTCGGCGATCCCACGCCGCGCTATCAGGGCAGGCTGACGCTTAACCCATTTGCGCATATCGATTATTTGGGCGCTGCGTGCATTTTGCTTGTCGGGTTCGGCTGGGCAAAGCCCGTCGGCGTAAATCCGACCTATTTTAAGCACCCCAAGCGCGATATGGCGCTTACCGCACTTGCAGGTCCTGTTTCCAACCTGATAGTCGCGCTTATCGCCCTTATTATCTGCAATGTTTTTCAGTATTTGCTTACAGGCACGGTATTTTTGTATATCGCAATCTTCTTTTTCTACATTGCAAGCATAAACATTTCGCTTGCCGTTTTCAACCTTATACCCATTCCCCCGCTTGACGGCTCGCGCCTTTTATCTGCACTGCTGCCGGACAAGCAGTATTACGCCCTTATGCGCTATGAGCGCTATATATTCTTTGCGCTTTTAGCCCTTTTGTGGCTCGGTGTGCTCGATAAACCTCTGGGGTATTTAAGCAACGGCGTTATGTGGTTTTTGAATATGCTGGCATCACTGCCGTTCAGGGCGTTTATTTGATTATGGAATATATACCTTCTTATAAAATCGAGGGCTTTGAGGGTCCGCTTGATTTGCTTTTACAGCTTATAGCCCGAAACAAGCTTAATATTTACGATATACAGCTTTCTGTGCTTATAGACCAGTATTTGGCGCAAATAGAGCTTTTCCGCAATGAGGAAATGGACATTAAAAGCGAATTTTTGGAAATGTCTTCAAGGCTTTTGTATATTAAAACCGTAAGTCTGCTGCCGCGCCATGAGGAAGTGCAAAGGCTTAAGGAAGAGCTTACGGGCGAGTTGCTTGAATATATGACCTGCCGACAAATAGCCGCGCAGTTATCCGCTATGCAATCGGGGTTTGATAAATTCGTGCGCAAGCCCGCCGAGCTTGAATTTGATAATACTTATGAGCTTACCCACTCGCCCGACGTTATGTACCTTTCGTATCTTGCGGCGGTGGGCAGAGGCCAGCGCCGCTTGCCCCCCTCTACCGCGCCGTTTACCAAAATCGTGGCGAAAAAGATTGTCGCCGTATCAACCAAAATAGTTTTCGTAATGCGCAATTTATGGTCGGACGGCTCTAAAAAGCTAATATCGCTTTACAAAACGGCAAACAGCCGCTCGGAGCTTGTAGCCACATTTTTGGCGGTACTCGAGCTTTGCAGGGGAAACCGTGTTAAAATTGAGGGCGACGCAGAGGACGCCGACATAACACTTATTAAGGAGCATAAACGCAAATGACAATGTCAGAGCTTACATCCGCTTTTGAGGCGGTGCTTTTCTCGGGCGGCGAACCGCAAAGCATAGACCGCTTTTCGCAGGTTTTTGAAATTGCGCCCGAAAAGGTAGTAAAGGTAATGGAAGCGCTTGAAAAAAAGCTCAAGGAGCAAAAAAGCGGCTTGGAGCTTTTGCGGCTTGATAATACCTATCAGTTAGCAACAAGGGCGGAATATGCCGATTATATAAAGAAAATGTTTGATATAAGGCGGCGCACGCCTTTATCCCCCGCCGCGCTTGAGGTTTTGGCGGTTGTGGCTTACAATCAGCCCGTTACAAAATCGTTTATCGAGCAGGTAAGGGGCGTTGATTGCTCTGGCGTTGTTACCACCCTTGTTGAAAAAGGGCTTATTGAGGAGCGCGGCAGACTGGAATTACCGGGTAAGCCCCTGCTTTACGGCACTACCAAAAATTTCCTGCGCTGTTTCGGCATAAACGATCTATCGGGCCTGCCGCCGCTGCCTAAAAACGAAAACGCCGAGGAAAGCACCGCCGAGCAAATACCGCTTGACGAAGAAACGGCGGCGGAGGTTTCGGGGAGCGTGACCGCTTGATTGCTTTAACCATTATTTCCGCAATCGTTCTTTTAATCGTTCTCCTGCTTTTTCTGCCTATAAGCCTTGATATAAAGTACACCGACGATTTTTTTATGACCGTAAGATTTGCGGGAATACGAATTTTTAAAATTGAGCCGGGGCAGGATATTAAAAAGCCCGAAAAAGATAAAGAAAGCGATAAAAAAGCCGAAAAGCAGGCGGAAAACCCCTTTAAAAAGCTTAACCGCGAAAAAGGCTTTAAGGTAGCGCTCGGCGAAATAACGGCTTTCGCAAAAGCCCTTATTTTACGAATAAAAAAGCAGCTGCGGCATATAAAAATCACCCGACTTTGTTTGGGAATAAGTGTCGCGACGGATTACGCGGCGCTTACCGCTATATATTACGGCGCGGTATGCTCTGCGGTATACCCGATTTTGAGCCTGCTTGATTCACTTTCAAATATAGCTTTCAAACAAATTGATATTCGCGCCGATTTTGAAAGCGCAAAGCCCAATTTCGCGTTTTCGGTGCGGGTAAAGCTACGGCTATTCTTCCTGTTGGCTGCCGCCTTGGCGGCGCTTTCGGAATTTAATAAATTTAAAACGAGGAATGAATTATGAGCGAAAACAGCATTAAAAGCATTATGGACGTAACTATGGATAAGCTCCGCGCAATGGTGGACGCAAACACCATTATCGGCGACCCGATAGTGGTTGGCGACGTTACCCTACTGCCCGTTTCTAAAGTCTCTTTCGGGCTTGCAACAGGCGGCAGCGATTTCCCGAGCAAAACCCAATCGGGGCTTTTCGGCGGCGGTGGCGGCGCAGGGGTTACAATAGCGCCCGTTGCCTTTATAGCCGTTAGCGACGGCAACGTTAAAATGATGCCCGTATATAATGAATTAAGCTCCGCCGAAAAGGCGTTTGCAATGGCGCCCGATGTTATTGAGCGCGCAAAGGAGCTTTTCTCAAAGGATAAGCGCAAAAAAGAAGAACAGTAATATCAGTCTGTCGATAAACCCCAAAGTCTTTTTTTGCGGCGTTTACGCCGCATTCCCGTTTTTCCGCTGACACGTGCGGCGGAAAAACACCTTGTAAGCGAAAAATAGCTTTTAAGCTATTTTTCAAGGGCACAGGGGTGGTATTGGCGGGGATAGAGTGCAGTCCGAAAATCTTTGATTTTCGAGCGAGCGGCATTCCCGTCCAAGAGCGTGGCGACTTTTTCGACACGCTCAGTAATATAAACCCCCGCCTTTTAATAAACTTTTTAAGAGGTGGAGTTTATGAAAAAAATTGTCGCGCTTGTTGTTATATGTATAATTTTTTCTTTGCCGGTAAGTGCCGTTTCCACGTCTGCCAAAGCGGCGGCGGTAGTAAACGGCGATACCGGCGAAGTTTTGTACAGCCAAAATGCCGATACGCGCCTGCCTATGGCGAGTACTACTAAAATTATGACGTCTCTGCTGCTCTGCGAGCACGGCAATTTGGAAAAGGAAATAACCGTAACGGCGGATATGCTAAAGGTAGAGGGTTCTTCAATGGGGCTGCTGCCCGGCGATACCGTAACCCTGCACGACCTGCTTTACGGTATGCTTTTAGCCTCAGGCAACGACGCGGCAAACGTCACCGCGATTGCGGTTTCAGGCTCTGTTAAGGCATTCGCCGAGCTTATGAACCGTCGCGCGGCGGAGCTGGGGCTTAAAAACACCCACTTTGTAACCCCTTCGGGGCTTGACTCGGAGGAGCACTACACAACCGCGCACGATTTAGCGCTGCTTGCCGCATTTGCGCTCAAAAATGAGGAATTTGCCAAAGCCGCCGCCTCAAAAACCGCCACGCTGTGCTACGGCAACCCGCCCTATAAGCGCACTCTTTCAAACCACAATAAGCTTTTAAAGCTGTATGAGGGCGCGGTTGGTGTAAAAACGGGCTTTACCAAAAAATCGGGGCGCTGCCTTGTTTCGGCAGCCAAAAGGGACGGTAAGCTCGCCGTAGCCGTAACGCTTTGCGACCCCGACGACTGGCGCGACCATATGTCGCTGCTCGATTACGGGCTTGACTCGATAGGTCAGACCTCATACACCCCGCAGATCTCGCACTTTTCACTGCCGATTATCGGCTCGGAAAATGAAAATCTTGACGTGTTTATAGAGCCTTACATTATAAACACGCTTGAAACCGAAAAAATAAGCTGTAAAATAAATTTGCCGCAGTTTTTGTATGCGCCCATATCACGCGGCGAAACCGTGGGCACGGCAGAGTACAGCTTTAACGGAAATATAATTGAAACGGTGGAAATAAAAGCGCCGCGCGACATTGCGGTGGCAAAGCCGCAGCAAAGCGTTTATTCAAGGCTTTTAGCCAATATAAAATACATATTATTAAGCATTTAGGAGTAAATATGAAGGATAACAGAATAAGACTGCAAAAGCACCTTGCGGAATGCGGCGTAGCCTCGCGCCGAAAAGCCGAGGAGCTTATAGAAAGCGGAAAGGTAAAGGTAAACGGGCATATTGCCGTTATAGGCGCAAAGGTTGACCCAAAAAGAGATAAGGTGACCGTTCGCGGCAAGGCGGTAGTGACTGTTTCCGAGAAAGTATATATAATGCTGCACAAGCCGCGCGGCTACGTTACCACCGCAAAGGATGAATTGGGGCGCAAAAACGTTTGCGATTTAGTGAAGGACGCAGGCGTGCGCCTTTTCCCCGTAGGTCGGCTTGACCGCGATTCCGAGGGGCTGCTTTTAATGACGAACGACGGCGATTTTGCCAACAAGCTCACCCACCCTTCCTCCCATGTAAACAAGACCTACCGCGTGACCGTAAAGGGTGATGTGACAGACGAAAAGCTGATTGAAATGCGCGAGGGCATTTTGCTTGACGGCAAAAAAACTCTCCCCTGCGACTGCTTTGTGGCAGAGCGCAAGGAAGACAGAACCGTGCTTATTTTCATATTGAACGAGGGCAGAAACCGCCAGATAAGGCGTATGTGTGAGGCGGTGAATTTAAGCGTTATTCGCCTTAAACGCACCGAAATTGCGGGCGTTAAGCTCAGTATGCTGCCGCAGGGCAAGTGGCGTGCACTAAACGAGCGCGAAATGCGGCGGCTTACCAATGTATCGCAAAGCAGGGAGGAAGAAAATTGATTACCTTAGCCCCTTTAACCGATAAAGAAAAAATACGCGCCGTGTGGGAAGAAAACGGGCTTACTTATTCCGATATATCGGGCTGCGTTACAGAGCGCTGCGGCGATGAGGTTTTGGGCTGCTGCCTTTACACGCTCGACAGTGAAAAAATGGTGATTTTAAGACTTGTTACTACCGATGACTTATCATTTGCCGACGGTCTTCTGCGCAGCACGCTGCACGTGGCGGCTGAGCACTCGGTGCTTAACGCGTTTTATGAGGGCGAGGACACCGAAAGGCTTTGCGTAAAGCTCGGCTTTATACTCAACCGCGATGAAAAAAGACTTGATACGGACAAGCTTTTTAAAAGCTGCTGCAAATAAGAAAGGAAGTTTTTTACCATGCGTTACAGATTTTTACGTTTCCCCGGCGGACTTTACAAGGCGGTCACACTAAGCTATGACGACGGCTGCAAGGATGACATTCGCTTTTCCGAGACAATTTGCGTCCACGGGCTTAAATGTACCTTTAATATAAACAGCGGCTTTATAGCCGAAAAAGAGTGCGACTGGCATTTAACGCGCGAGCAGATTAAAAAACATCTTATTGATACGGGCAACGAAATTGCCGTACACGGTAAGTACCACCGCGCTTTGGGAAAGGTAACGCCTGTTGACGGCATACGCGACGTGCTTGAGTGCAGAACCGAGCTTGAAAGAGATTTCGGTATGATAATACGCGGTATGGCATACCCCGATTCGGGCATAACACGGTTTGAAAACGGCGCGGAGTACGGCAACATTAAGCGCTACCTTACGGACCTTGGAATAGTGTACTCCCGCACGCTCGACGGCGATAACGACAGCTTTGCCCTACCGACAGACTGGCATGCTTGGATGCCGACCGCCCACCACACCAACCCCGAGCTTTTCGACTACATTGATAAGTTTTTAAATGAGCCTATGTCCTCTTACGACGCGGCTCAAACGCCAAGGCTTTTTTACCTTTGGGGGCACAGCTTTGAGTTTGAAAACAATAAAAACTGGGATCTGCTTGATAAAATATGCTCTGCCATTTCAAATAAGCCCAATGTATGGTATGCTACGAATATTGAGATTTACGATTATGTTACCGCCTACCGCTCACTTGTTTTCAGCGCCGACGGCAGTATGGTTTATAATCCGACGCTCTTAGATATTTGGTTTACCGAGGACGGCAAGACCTACGTAATAAAATCAGGTGAAACACTGATTAAAACATCAAATTAAGCCCTCAAATTTTTTTACGGCAATAAAGGCGATCAAAGCTTTTATTGCCGCAATTTTTTATAACTGTTAAATTTTACAGACATTTTCAAGCACAATATCGGGCTTGTTCTCGGCTTCGGGCAACGGCTATTGTTTTTGAGCTTTATACACGGCAACAGCAGCAGCGGAAATAACGGAGATGACACACCATGAGCAAAACATTGAACCGTAGCCGAATGCGCTTATAAGCGAGCCGTAAACAGCCGAGCCTATTCCCGCACCTAAGTATGTGCAAAAATCCATTAGGCCGCTTACCGTACCGGACATACCCTCGGAGTAAAACCGCATTGGAAATACAGAGAGCACCGACGTATTTATAAGCGATACCGAAATATATATTCCGCCGAGATAAATAACTGCGGCAATCGGAGAAACGGCGGCAAGCACCAACAGCAGCGAAAAAACCGCGCAAAGCAAAAAGCCGATAAACGAAACTCTGTTTTCATTATACCCCGAAAGCTTATAAAGCGGCGGATATAAAAATCTCCCAACAAAGCCCGCTATAGGTATAAGCAGCAGGTAAAAGGCGAATTTTTTAATGTCCATACCGAATTTATCGGCAACGTATACCGCCATCCATAGGCTTATATTATCCTTCATCACACCGTGAAAAACAGCGGGCACAAGCATAAAGCGCACGCTTTTCTCCTTAAGCGCCGCAGCAGCGGAAAAAGCCTTTGCGGCGGATTTATCGGGCTTTCCTATAATTATTAAAACCGCCGCGGCGGAAACGGCAAGCAACGCCCCCGGCACAATAAACGCGGCGGAAACGCCGAAAAAGCGTATTAAAAGCATTGCGGCAATTATTCCTGCAATATTCCCCGTAGCCACGGAGGTTACCATATAAGCCGACATTTTTTGCGCCTTTGTATCCCCGTAAATCGCGCCTACCGTTTTGAGCACCGGACTCCAAAGCATAGACTGCGCGTAAGCGTTTACACCCCACAGCATTATAGCGCCTCAAAGGGCGGTAAAAAACCGAAAAGAATATTGGCAAACGCCCCTAAAAGCAATTCCGCCGCTATCATATTCCGCGCCGGAAAGCGCTCGCTTAACGTGCCGTTTATAAGCCTGCCTGCCGCATAAACCACGAAAAACACACTTCCGAGCAGCCCTATCTGCGCGGAGGTAAGCACTCCCGCGTTTTTAAGCGGAGAAGCCGCCATTGAAAGGTTCAGCCGCGCAACATAAATCAGTGTATACGATATGTAGCACACGGCAAAAATCAATTTTTTATTTTTCATTTTATCCCTGCCTCACCCTGTCCACAAGCTCGTGCATGCGGCGGCTTCTTTCAAGCGTTTCCTCGTATTTATCGGATGAAAGCATTATAACAATAGCGTTTATAAGGCTTATCTGCGCAATTCTTGCCGACATTGGCTCAATAGGGTAATTTATTTCATCGGAATACACCGCTAACGGAATATCGCACAGGCGCATTACGGGGCTTTGGGCGTTTGCGGTTATGCAGGCGGTCAGCGCTCCGCCCTGCTTTGCCGATTTCAGCGTTTCAAGCACGGAGGAGGTGCGCCCGCTGTAGCTTAACCCTATGGCAATATCCCCTTTTTTCAGATTCATGGTAGATACCGCCATGGTCGGCACATCGCTGAAAGCAAACGCACGATACCCTAACGTTATCAGCTGATATTGCAGCTCGTTTACAAGTATTGCCGATGTTCCTACGCCGTAAATATATATATTTTCTGCCGTGCCGAGCGCCGCCACAAGCTGCTCCGCCATGTCAAAATCAAGCTTTTCGGCAGTATCGTTAAGTGTTTTAACCGTTGCGGCAAAAACCTTGCCGAGTATTTGGCGGTGTCCGTCTTCCGGCGATATATAGGGGCAATAATTCAGCTTTTCGTTTTTTACACATTCCGCTGCAGCCCGAGCTTTAAGCTCTGAAAACCCTTTAAACCCGAGCGATCTGCTGCACCTTACTACCGCCGATTTTGCAACGCCCGCGCCTGCGGCCACCGCTTCGGCGGTAAGCTGCGGAATTTTTTCGTAATTTTCGGTCAGATAATCGCATATCTTTTTTTCGGCCGACGTCAATGATGAATAATTGTTTTTAATAAGCTGCATAATACCGAGCATGGAATCCATAGCTTAAACTCCTTTTAGAACAATATTCTATAATTTTTATTTTTTTGGAACAAACCGATTATAGCACCGAAAAAACAAAATGTCAATAAAAAACAAAGCGGATTTTCCGTGTATTAAAAATGTTCTTTACATTTAGAATATTATGTGTTATAATATTTTCACCGTCTACTGAGCTTTGGGCGTCCGCCCCTTTTCGGGGAGTCACTTTTGACCCTTTGCCCGGTTTGCGGATATGTGTTAAAGGAGTGAAAAAAATGACTAAAGAATTTAAGCAGCAAATTATGCAGGAGTATGCCGTTCATGAGGGCGACACAGGTTCTCCGGAGGTACAGATTGCTCTGCTCACCACCAGAATCAACGAGCTTAACGCTCACTTAAAGGTTCACCCGAAGGATCGCCATTCCTATCGCGGTCTTCTTAAAATGGTAGGTCATAGAAGAAACCTGTTGGCTTATTTGCAGAAGAACGATATTGAAAGATACCGCGCTATAATCAAAAAGCTCGGCATCCGTAAGTAATGCGTACATTAAAGGCAGACCGATAAAACGGTCTGCCTTATTGTAAATATTTAAGGGGATTTTCGTGCTTTAGCGGTAAATCGGGCGGCTGAGCCTTATCGGACGTCGGATTTATTGCTAACCGAAGGTCTCCTAAAAAAGAAAAGGAGAAAAAAGTATGTTTGAAAACTACAAGGTTTACGAAACCACACTTGCAGGCAGACCCTTAAAGCTTGAAACCGGTATGATGGCTCAGCTTGCAAACGCCGCGGTTATGGCAACCTACGGCGAAACAAAGGTGCTTTGCACCGTTACCGCGTCTGCAAAGCCGCGCGAGGGGGTAGATTTCTTCCCGCTCTCGGTTGATTACGAAGAAAAAATGTACTCGGTAGGCAGATTGCCCGGCTCGTTCACAAGGCGCGAGGGCAGAGCCACCGAAAAGGCTATACTCGCCTCCCGCTGCATTGACAGACCTATCCGTCCTCTTTTCCCGAAGGATATGCGCAACGATTGCTCGGTTGTGGCAACCGTTATGTCGGTTGACCCCGATTGCTCGCCCGAGGTTGCGGCGGCAATAGGCGTTTCCGCCGCTATCGCTATTTCGGATATTCCGTGGGCAGGTCCTATTTCCAGCGTAAACGTAGGCTTGGTTGACGGCGAAATTATTATCAACCCCACCCTTGAGCAGCGCACAAAATCCGACCTTAACCTTACCGTTTCCTCAACCGAAGACTTGGTTGCAATGATTGAGGCGGGCGCTAATGAGATTTCGGACGAGCTTATGTTTGACTGCATTATGGCGGGTCACGAGGCTAACAAAGAGGTTGTTAAGTTTATAAACGACATTGTTGCCGAAATAGGCAAGCCGAAGTTTGAGTTTGAATCTAACGACCCCGACCCCGAAATATTTAAGGAAATTGAAGATTTCTGCATAGAGGACGTAAAAAAAGCGCTTGATACCGACGATAAAACAGTACGCGACGCAGCTTTACTGCCCATATATAATGCCGTTCACGAAAAGTTCGATGAAAAATTCGAGGGTTGTGAAGGCAAAATAGAAGAAATTATGTACCTTGTTCAGAAGCACGTTGTAAGAGACTGGCTTAAGAACGAGAAAAAGCGTGTTGACGGCAGAGGCATTGACGAAATTCGCCCCTTAAACGCGCAGATAGACCTGCTCCCCCGTGTTCACGGTTCGGGTATGTTCACCCGCGGTCAGACCCAGGTGCTTTCGGTTGCTACATTAGCGCCGATAAGCGAGGCTCAAAAGCTTGACGGGCTTGACGAGGAAGTATCGAAAAGATATATTCACCACTACAATTTCCCGTCCTACTCGGTAGGCGAAACAAAGCCCTCGCGTGGTCCGGGCAGACGTGAAATAGGTCACGGCGCGCTTGCCGAAAAGGCGCTTGTTCCGGTTATTCCGAGCGTTGAGGAGTTCCCCTACGCTATACGTGTTGTGTCCGAAGTTCTTTCCTCCAACGGCTCTACCTCGCAGGGCTCAATTTGCGGCTCTACCTTAGCGCTTATGGCTGCCGGCGTTCCGATAAAAGCGCCTGTTGCGGGTATTTCCTGCGGACTTATCACGGGCGATAAGGGCGTATACGGCGACTTTATGACAATGGTTGATATTCAGGGTCTTGAAGATTTCTACGGTGATATGGACTTTAAGGTAGCGGGCACTCACAAGGGTATAACCGCTATTCAGATGGACTTAAAGGTTCACGGTCTTACCCCCGAAATTATTAAAGAGGCTTTTGCAAAGACCCACAAGGCGCGCGATTATATACTTGACGAGGTAATGCTCAAGTGTATACCGGAGCCGAGAGCCGAGCTTTCAAAGTATGCTCCGAAAATGCTTACAACCACTATAAGCCCCGATAAGATAGGCGACGTTATAGGTAAGCAGGGCAAGGTTATACAGTCCATTCAGGAGCAGTGCGACTGCACCATTACCATTGAAGAGGACGGTCACGTTTACGTTTCGGGACTTGACGTTGATAAGGCTAAGCAGGCAATTTCAATAGTTGAGCTTATTGCAAACGACCCCGAGGTGGGCGCTATTTACAGTGGCAAGGTAACCCGCCTTATGACCTTCGGCGCGTTTGTTGAAATAGCCCCCGGCAAAGAGGGACTTGTTCACATTTCCAAGCTTGATACCAAGCGCGTTGAAAAGGTTGAGGATGTTGTGGCCGTAGGCGACCAGGTAATAGTTAAGGTTACCGAAATTGACGACCAGGGCAGAATAAACCTCTCCCGCAGAGACGCGTTGGTTGAGGTAAACGGCGCAACGGTTGACCCCGATGCGGACGATGTACCGCAGCCCCGCCGCGGCGGACGTGACGGCGGACACGGCAGAGACCGCCGCAATTTCAGAAACCGCGACTGATAAGGTTTAAAAAACCAATATATCAAAAAAATCCCCCTGTTTTGGCAAAAGTCAAAACAGGGGGATTTTTGCTTTTTGTACTTCGGTACGCGGTTTACGGTTTTCTGCGCGGGCAGATTATATCCCCCGCGTTTTCAAGCACAATGTCGGGCTTATCGTCTGATTTTTCAAGAATTTCGGGCGTTGTCTCCCCGCTCATAACAAGCACCGAAAGCGCACCGGCGTTCAGCCCGCTTTTAATATCGGTGTAAATTCTGTCGCCTATAACGGCGGTTTCCTGCGGAGTACATTTTTCTTTTTCCATTGCAAGCTGTATCATAAGCGGCGCGGGTTTGCCTATAACAAAGGGCCTTTTGCCCGTCGCGTTATAAATCATATCGCAAATACTTCCGCAATCTGGCACGCTGCCGTATTCGGTAGGGCACACATAATCGGGATTGGTTGCAATATAGGGCAAATCCTTAGTACAAAGCATTTTTGATACATCGTCAAGCTTTTTAAAGGTAAGCTCGGTATCAAAGCCCATTACTATGCACTCGGTTTTTTCGGTATCCTCTGTTATTTCAAAGCCGTTATCTCTAAGCTCAGCTTTAAGCGATTCCGTTCCGCAAACATAAAGCCTTTTGCCTGGGTAATTCTTCTTTAAATACCAAGCCGTTGCCTGCGATGAGGTAAGAAAATCATCATCTGTCGCGCAAATTCCGAGACGGGCAAGCTTTTCTACATAGGCGCTCACGCTTTTTGAAGAATTGTTTGTTATAAAAAGGTATCTCTTCCCAGCCCTTTTAATAGACGCGAGCAACCCCTCGGTAAAATCGAAAAGCCGATTGCCTATGTAGAGCGTGCCGTCCATATCAAAAAGGAAAAGCTTTATATCTTCAAAACAGCCTGCTTTCATCAGCCTATCCTTTCAAGTAATTTCTTCGCCGCGTAATCCGCATAGCGGTCAAGCTGACCCTTATCGCGCAGATAAAACAAAATAGTATACCTGTCACGCAAGCCTAATGCACGCTTTACCGCCTTATAAATCGTATCATAATCGGTTGTAACATTCGGCATATTCATTTTACCGCAAAATTCTTCGATTTTATCAAAATACGGCAGATACTTTTCAATAAGCGATTTTAAATGCTCGTCATCGGTTTCGGTATAGAGCAGACGGTACATATCCGCCACGATTCTTGTAGCCTCGCAGACCTCAAGCCCGTGTAAATTAGGCTTTTCGCCCCTTTCAACGCTTTCAAGCTCCCATACGTGCGCCACTATATGTTCAGAGCCTGAAGCCGGGCGAGAATTGCCCGTAAACGCCATTCCGAGCCCTGTTACCAAAAAGCCCTCCATTATGTTTTTAATGCAATCGGGATTTCGCGTTTTAAGGTCATAGCCGTTCTTTAAACACTTATCGGTAGCCTCTATTACCTCATCGGCAATTTCCTTGCAGTAATAATCGCCGTTATAATCGCGTGCTAATTCCCAGTCGAGTATTCCCGTATATTTCCCGAACATATCGCCTATACCCGAAAGCAGCATATCAAACGGCGCTTCCTTCATAACGTCAAGGTCGGCTATGATATATTTCGGCGTGGTGCATTTAATAGTCGCCTTTGTGCCGTCAAACAGTGTAGGCGACCCTGCTGAGGCATATCCGTCCATAGAGGGTGCAGTTCCCGCAATTCCGTAGGGCAAACCCAAGCGGTAGGAAACCACCCTGCATATATCGTTCACAACGCCCGAGCCTACCGCTAAAATAAAATCGGGCTGCGGCGAATATTTAAAAATATCCGAATCGGCTTTCGGGTCGTTCAAGTGTATCAGCACATCGCCGATATTCCGAGCGTCAGGCAAAACCTCGCCCTTTAAAATATGCTTGTGCGAAAATTTGCCGACGGATTTCAATATCTGCTCCGCTTTTTCGCCTAAAACGCGGTATGTATTTTCATCACACACCATATATACCTTGTTGTAATCTCTGAGCAATTCAGGCAGATGATTTATGGCTCCGCTTTCTATTATATATTTTTCAAGCGGTGCGCGGTGCATACCCATTTCACAGCTGCATTTTCTTTCAATCATTTACTATTCCTCCGTATATTTTTTCATTATTTTCGGAAAATCCAAATAATAATCTACCTTTTCAAAACCGTAATCGGATAAATATACCGATTCGTCATTTCCGCCCTCGCCGTAATCATCGCCGACAAAAACAACCTCATTATGGGCAATGCCGCGTTCATTACAATAAGCGTTTAACGCATAATATTTATTGTAGGGCTTAGGCGCCATATCAAATGAAGATGAACCGCCCACAAAAACCGTGTATTCGGGGAAAAGCTTTTTAACCCCGCCGTAAAACGCACGGCGCTTTTTTCTGTCGGGGTCAAAGGCAAGCTTATCCTGTTGCTCGGCTTTTGTGCCGAGCAGCGGAAAGGTTATACAGCCCGATGAATGATATTCCACATTATCGCCCTTAAAATCTGTATAGCCGTACCGCTCCCTTAATTCAGTTACACGCCTTTCAACCGAGTCATGGTCTGTCGGCACCTTATTATCCTCAATTATTTCAATATCCTTTAAGGTGCTGTTGTAAATCGCCGTTTGCATGCCGTAATTTCCTATAATATCTATCGGGAAATGCCCCATCTGCTCAAAAATTCTGCGGCACATACCCGCCCCCACCATACAAAGTGCGCTCTTTTTCGCAAGCCTTTCAAGCACGGCGCGGTTTTCAGCCGACAGCGGAGTTTTATGCTGCGTCAGCGTTCCGTCCAAATCAAATGCGAAAAGCCTTATATTTTTCATAGAATCACCTTTAAAGTTTTATTTCTGCCCGTAGTATGCATTAGCACCGTGTTTTCTGAAATAGTGCTTATCAGCCAGCTCCTTTTGAAATTCAACTGCGGGATTTAATTTTAAGGTGTGCCATGCCATCATTGCGGTTTCTTCTAAAACCACGGCATTTTCCACCGAGCCTTCGGCACTTTTTCCCCAAGTAAAGGGTCCGTGAGAGCACACAAGCACACCGGGTATATCCATAGGATTTTTCCCTGCAAAGGCTTCGCATATAACCCTGCCTGTTTCCCTTTCATATTCCCCCGCAATCTCATCGGCAGTCAGCTTTCTTGTGCAGGGAATATCGCTGTAAAAGGTATCGGCATGGGTCGTGCCGAGCATTGGTATAGACCTGCCCGCCTGCGCAAACACGGTCGCCCACCTTGAATGGGTGTGCGTTATTCCGCCTATATTGCCGAATTGCCTATATAATTCAAGGTGCGTAGGCAGATCCGATGACGGGCGGCGTTTTCCCTCAACAGTATTGCCGTTTAAATCAACTGTTACCATATCGTCCGGTGTCATAGCATCATACGGCATACCTGAGGGCTTTATTACCACGAGTCCGCTTTTCCTGTCAATTTCCGAAACATTGCCCCATGTAAGCGTTACAAGAGCGTTTTCCTTAAGCAGTAAATTTGCCCTGTATACTCTGTTTTTCAATTCTTCAAGCATATAAACAACTCCGAAAATACTGTTAAAAACAGTTTGTATTCTTGACCGACACCGTTATTTATGATAATATTATATCATAAATGCGCAAACACGCAATATATGGCGCTTATAATGCATTATAATCACGCAAAACAATCAAAACGCGCAAAAACATATAATTTTAATGAGCAATTGGGAGTAAAATATGAAGGAAGAACAAATTGATAAATTACTTAAAATAATAGAGGAAAACGGCTTTGCAACGGTGAAATACATAGCAAAAGCGGTATATGCCAGCGAATCGACGGTACGCAGGCAGCTTACAGCACTTGAACGAATGGGGCTTGTTGTGCGCAGCTACGGCGGCGCCGAATTAAAAAAGGACAGTATAAATACTCCTATAGAGCTGCGCCTGCAAAAAAATCACAGACAAAAGGATATAATAGCAAAAAAAGCGGCAGAGCTCATAAAAGAAAACTCTACCGTTTTTATTGACGCCTCCTCAACCTGCCAGCATATGGCGCCCTACCTCGCCGATAAAAAGCAGATTACGATATACACCTACAGCGCACGGCTTTGCGATATTTTAGCCGGCTACGGTGTAAAACGTGTTTTTTGCCTCGGCGGGTTGTATAACCGCACCTCAAAAGTTTTTACCGGTGAATATGCAATAAGTATGGCGCAAAAGGTTTTTTACGATTACTTTTTCTTTTCTTCCAGCGGGTTATCTGACGGTACGGTATCAGATTACTGTGAGGAGGAAACGCATATACGCCGCGTAGTTCTCGACAACTCCGAAAAGAAATACTTTTTATGCGACAGCGAAAAATTCGGTAAACGCTCGGCAAATATTTTATGCCGCGAGACAGAATTAACCGGAGTTATAACCGAAACAGATGAATAACGGCCATAAACCCCGGTCAATGCCGAATTTTATTTCTCAAAATAATCGCAAGTGAAACTATCCCACGGAATTTCAGGCAAGGTGTTTTGCGTTATGCGCTCGTGAATATGCTGCATTAGCGGATATTCGGATATTTTACTGCCGAAATACCTGCCGAGCAATTCAATAATCGCAACCGATTCAAGCGTAACGCCCGCCAGCATTTCGCGCGCAGCGGTAAATTCCGTGCCCGAACCGAGTATTACACCAAGCCGCCTTGTTCTGCCGCCGAATACCGTTACATAAAGGTCGCCCACACCGAACATAAGGGCGTTATCCTGCCCGCCCAACAGCTTGATTATAGCGCGCATTTCGCGTGCCGCCTCATAAAAAAGCCCTGCCTGCGCATTGTATTTTTCGGGTAATGACGGATCATTTTTAGTATACGCGCCTATTGCAAGGCTTACCGCCATGGCATAGGCGTTTTTCAGCGCTACGGCGGTTTCAATTCCCGCTATATCGTCTGTTACGGAAATATGGTAATATTTCGTTTTTAAAGCCGCGCGCAGCTCGTTTAGTATATCCTTATCCTTACCGCAAAACGCAACCTCGGTATGTATTCTGTCGGCAAGTTCAAAGCTTATGCACGGTCCGCCAACAGCATTAAACGATACATCGGGTCTGAGCGTTGAAAACCACACCGGGAAAGGAGAAAGCGAGCCGTCGGCATTTTCGTGCAAGCCCTTTGTGATTGCAAGCACCCTCTGCCCGCTTTTAAGGTGCGGAATTACATTTTTCGCAAACCAATCTACCCCAAAGCTTGAAACACCGCAAATAAGAATATCGCACTCGGGGATATTATCCTTAATTTCCTCAAACTGTTTGAAAGAAATATCACCCTTAAGCTCCCGTTTTAAGGTTTTGTGGTAACCGCTCTCTTTCAGCCCGTCAATTATCTCAGTATCAAGCGTAGTTCCTACCAATACTACCGAATGACCGTTATCAAGTGCGGGAATCGCCATAGCCGAGCCCATCATACCGGAACCTATAATTACAATTTTCATGCTTTTTCCTCCGTTTTATTCAATATTCTTTGTCGCAACAATATTTGTTCCGAAAACATCCTTGATTATTATATCACCAATATCCACCGGAGCGCAAACACTTTTTGCTCTTATAAGGCTCATAACCTCAAAAATTTTATCCTTCGGTACGGGGCTTGCGGTTTTAACGCTTACCATGGTGTCCTCGCGGTTTTCAACGCGGACAGATGATGTAACCGTGCGCGTTGGGTTGGTACATTCGTCTATGGCGTACTGCTTGCCCTTAGGGCAGCTGTTGCCCGTAACGGTTATATTATCGCCGTTAATTTCCACTTTGAGCGCGCACCCGCGCGGGCAAATTATACAGGTCATATCCCTTGTCATTTTACTTCCTCCAGACTGACAGTTATTTCTTCCACCGCCAAAGCTAATTTCTCAGGCTTTAGCACTATTTTTTCCATTTCGCCGGGCGCTGCTTTCAGCCGCACGGCGGTTGCAAGCACATTATCGCCCGAGCTTACGGTGTATTTAACCTTACCGAACGGCTTAGATACCCGCAGGAATAATGCCACATCATTTTTTTCGTCAGTGTTTATTCTCTGCGGCAGAACATAGCGCACGCCGTTCCCCGCCTTTGTGCTTACGGTTTTGCCGCAATTTGCACCGTTCAGCACGTAGCTTGCAGCGCCCCTGCCCGCAATTTCAGCCTCGTCAGATACATAATCCACAAGGTCGTGCACCTGCAAAACATTTCCGCAGGCGAAAATGCCCTCTGTTTCGGTCTGGCGGTTTTCATCTACCATAGCGCCGCTTGTTATTCTGTCTATCGCTATTCCGGCGTTGCGGGTCAGCTCGTTTTCGGGAATAAGCCCCACCGATAAAAGCAGCGTATCACAGGGTATATAGCGCTTTGTTTCTTCAATTATATTGCGGTTTTCATCTACCTTGGCAATTGTCACGCCCTCTACCCTTTCCCTGCCGTGAATTTCCGCCACGGTGGTGGATAAATAAAGCGGTATGCCGAAATCCTCAAGGCA
>CAKSQS010000028.1 GCA_934486705.1 uncultured Eubacteriales bacterium | reverse complement strand
CGCATATTCCAGCGTGTTCCGAAAGAAAAGCGATTCCAAAGCGCGGTTTTTTCAAGCAGCAGCTTTTTCATCTTTTTGGGCGCGTAGGGGCGCAGCGAATCGGCGGCAGTGCCTTTAAGCATTTCCTTTACCGATAAAAAGCCGATCAAGGTAAGCGCTAAAATCAAAACAATGAGCGTTACAATGCAGAATGTGGGCAGCCGCAGCTCCCAATACGGCATATCAAAATATGTACCCATTGTGCCGTCGCGGCTCATTATAAGCATTGCCACAAGATAGCCTAAACCTATGCCGATAGCAGAGCCTATAACGCCTATCATAAACGCATATGAGGTGTAGTGGCGCAAAATGCGTTTATCGCGGAAACCGAGGGCTTTAAGCGTGCCTATCTGCACCTTTTCCTTTGCCGTTAAGCGGTGCATGGTGGTTACCATTGTTAAAACCGCAATAAGTAAGAACAGCACAGGCAGCACCGAGCCCATTGTTTTGCCCTCTTCCATTTCGCCGTCTGCTGCGGAATATGAGGAGTTTTCGTCCTTTGATAAAACAAGCGTGGTTTTGCCGAGTGCGTCGTCTACTTTATCGGTAATTTCCTCCTTTGAAAGGTCGGAAATTATATTCAACTGCGGGTAATAATCTCTGCCGAGCGCCTTTTTATATGCCGCGGGCGAAATATAGCCGAAACCGTAGGTATCGTAATCGGGCATAAGCTGGGTTTCATCACGCACGCAGACCAAATGCTCGCCCGATTTCACCGTGCCCTTAACCACGGTGTTTATGGTTATGCCCTTATATACAAGCGTCAGCTTATCGCCTATAGAAATATCGTTTGCGGCGGCGTATTTATCGGATATCCAAAGCCCGTCCTCGCTCTTTTTATCATAATCCGCGCCGTCAACCTTTAAAAATGACGAAACATCGAAATTCTCGGTTACGGTAAGCGCTAAAGAGTCGCCATCCTTTTCCTTTACATCCGCCGGCACCGAAACATAGCGCGATACCTTATCAACACCCTTTATGTTTTCAACCCTTTCCGCCTCTTCTTCGGAAAAGCCCGATTCGGAAACAACGCGGTAATCGGCAAAATGTGACTCTTTGAAGAATCTTTTTGTGTTAATATCAATGCTTACCCATTCCATATTAAAGCCGACGAATATTCCCACGCCTATGGTTATCATAAGAATCATAGAAATAAACTGCGCTTTATACTGCCACATTGTACGGAATAATTTTTTCCAAAGCATAGCTTACCACTCCACTTCGTCGGCGCTCATGGGCTCTGCCTGCTCGGTCACCGATTTAATTTTTCCGTTTTTAACCCTTATTACCACATCCGCCATTTTCGCAATGTTCTGGTTGTGGGTAACAATTACTATCGTCTTGCCGTAATTTTTCGCCATTGAAAGCAGAACCTTTAAGACCATAACGCCCGTTTCGGAGTCAAGCGCGCCCGTAGGCTCGTCGCAAAGCAAAATCTTCGGGTTTTTGGCAAGCGCACGCGCTATTGAAACACGCTGCTGCTCACCGCCCGAAAGCTCCGAGGGGAAATTATTAAGGTGATCGGAAAGCCCCACCTCTTCAAGCATTTTTTCCGAAGGGAAAGCATTCGGCGCTATCTCGTTTACAAGCATTACGTTTTCCTTTACCGTAAGGGTGGGCACAAGGTTGTAAAACTGAAAAACAAACCCGACCGTAGAGGCACGGTAATCCGCTAATTCATCATTTGAGAGGGTGGAAATATCCTTGCCCGAAACATAAATTTTCCCCTCTGTCGGGCTGTCAAGCCCGCCCAGCAGGTTTAAAAGCGTGCTTTTGCCCGCTCCGCTCGGCCCTAAAATAACTACAAATTTTCCTTCGTCAAGGCTGAAGCTCACCTTGTCAAGCGCCTTTTGTTCGTGGTCGCCGCTAACGTATATGCGGCTTACATCCTTAAATTCAACTATCGGCATTGTCAATCCTCTTCTCTTAAAATCAGTTAGCGCCCGCTAACAAAAAAGCTCAAATTTTGGTTAGCCGAAGCTAACCTACACATATTATAATACCGCTTAAATTTAATGTCAACAGTTTTTTTGGAATTTATTGCCCGAGCCGCTTTTTTTCGCGCCATTTTTCGGGTGAAATACCGTTTTTACGCACAAAGAGCTTATAAAAATAAGAGTAATTATTAAACCCGCTTGCTGCCGCTATGCTTTCAAGCGAATCCGAGGTCATCTCCATAAGGTACTCGCATTGCCGCAGCCTTTGCTTTTGAAGATACGCTATCGGGGTCATACCGTAAGCCTTTTTGAAAATATTTATTATATGGTTTTTACTGAAATGAAATTCCCCGCAAAGCTCGGGCAGAGTAATTTCTCTGCCGCAATTTTTCGCAATATACGCCGAAATATCATACGCAGGCGACGGGACAGACCTTTTCGCGCCGAGCGCGGTTAAAATATTGTAAAGCTTACCCGCCTTTGCAATGTACGGCGCGCCGCTGTGCGACAGTCGATTCATTTCTTCCATATCCGCTTTAAAGGCGGAGTATTCAAAATTACCGCGTTTCGGAAGAATTTCACCCTCCGCAGTCCAACTGTCAGCTAAAAAATGTATGTAAAGGTATTTCGGCTTATCGCTCGCCGTTTCGCCGCCCTGGTACATACCGTGCCGCTGAATATAATATTCTCCCGCCGAAATCTCCTTCTGTTCCCCGTTTTCGGAAAAACGCAATATGCCGCTGTAAACCAACAGTAAAACATCATCCTCACAAAAGCGCGTAACGTGGTGTTCGCCCTCTTTAAAAAAACGCAACGACGCGTTTATATAACGTATTGGCTTATCCAAATTAACTCCCTGCATTTTTATCACCGCCGTTATTATATAACGTTTAGTGTGATATTGTCAATCTATTATGTGAAATAGACTATGTTTTAATAAAAAACAGTGTGATAAAATAAATTATGAAAGGAGACAATAATATGCAGAAATATAATTTTTATACAACAAATGAAATAAAGCCTTCGGGTTGGCTCAAACGCCAGCTTGAAATTCAGGCGGCGGGACTTAGCGGAAATCTTGATAAAATATGGCCCGATATTGCAAACAGCGCCTGGATAGGCGGCACACGCGAGGGGTGGGAGCGCGTGCCCTACTGGCTTGATGGGTTTATTCCGCTTGCCTACCTTTTGGATAATGAGGATATGAAACGCCGCGCTAAAAAGTATATAGACGCGATTATTTCCGCGCAAAAGGAGGACGGCTGGATATGCCCCTGCCCCGATGACAAGCGTGCGGAATACGATACTTGGGCGGTACAGCTTATTACAAAGGTGCTTGTGGTTTATTACGAGTGCTCAAAGGACGAACGCATACCGAGCGTGATTTATAAGGCGCTTAAGAACTATTATGAATTGCTGCGGCGCGGCGAAATAAAGCTGTTTGATTGGGGAAAATTCAGGTGGTTTGAAAGCTTCATAGCCATTAAATTTACATATGACCGCTTTAAAGAGGATTGGCTGCTCAAATTGGCGGAAATTTTAAAAGAACAGGGCGCAGATTACAACGAATTTACCGAGCTTTGGAAAACCCCGCTTAACCGTTGGCGATATGACACGCACACAATAAATATTGCAATGGCTCTGAAAGCGGAGGCGGTAACGTCGGATATTTTAAAAACCGAATATACCGATAACGCAAGCCGCCTTTATGAGGTCTTAGAAAAATACAACGGCACGCCTGTAGCTACCTTTACGGGAGATGAATGTCTTTCGGGCTTAAGCTCGATACAGGGCACGGAGCTTTGTTCGGTTACAGAGCTTATGTATTCTTATGAATGGCTCTATGCATACACGGGCGATGAAAAGTGGGCTGAAAGGCTGGAGCTTGCCGCATTTAACGCGCTGCCCGCCGCAATCAGCGAGGATATGTGGACGCACCAGTACGACCAGCAGAGCAACCAGATTGCCTGTGAAATATTCCCCGGTAAATCTATTTTCAGAACAAACGGTGGGGAAGCGCATTTATTCGGCTTAGAACCTAATTTCGGCTGCTGCACGGCAAACTTCAATCAGGGCTGGCCTAAATTCGCGCTTTCGGCATTTATGCATGGCGAAAATACGGTAATAAACGCCTTGCCCGTGCCCACGGAGCTTAAAACGGACAGCTTTAATATAAAGCTTGAAACCGAATATCCGTTTAAAAACAGCTTTAAATACACCGTAAATTCCGATGCCGAGTTTGAATTTAAAATCCGTGTTCCATCCTTTGCGGAAAACGTTACCGTAAACGGTGAAAAAGCCGATATAAGCAGGCTTAGCTTTAAAATAACGCCCTGCAAAAACAGGGCCATCGAAATTTCCTATGAAACAAAGCCCGTGTTTATAAGCCGCCCTTACGAGCTTAATACCGCGCGCTGCGGGTCGCTTGTGTTTTCATTGCCCATAAAATACGAAAAGCGTATGCACGAATACACGCGCGACGGCGTTGAAAGAAAATTCCCTTACTGCGATTATGAGCTTATACCGCAAAGCGATTGGAATTACGCCTTTTGCGGCGATGGGCTTGAAGCGGTGCGCCGCACGGTCGGCAATTCCCCGTTTTCTGAAAGCGAGCCGCCCGTGGTGCTTAAAGCAGGCGTTTGTAAAATTGATTGGGGTTATGCCGACGGTTATGAAACCGTGTGCGATAAAATTCCGCATTCAACAAAGCCCCTCTCAAACCCCGAGTCGGCAGAGCTTTACCCCTACGGCTGCGCAAAGCTGAGAATGACCGAAATACCTATCATTAAAAAATAACGCAAAAATAAAACCGCCCCCGCCGCTGTCATTTGAGCCGACAGCGGCGGGGGTGTTTTCAGCTGTTTTTATATTCGTCCAATTCGTGCATAAATTGAATTATCTGTTTCTGCTCTTTTTTATTTTTGGATAACAGAAATTCATATCCCTCAAGCGGTATATTACGCTCATCCGTATTAACTCCGCCGAGATTTTCAAAAAGCTTTGATAAGGATATTTTCAACGCAGCCGAAACCTTATCGATACTCTCTAATGTTGCGTTTTTCTCACCGCGCTCCAATTGACCGATATATGTCGGGTGACATCCGGAAAGCTCTGCCAACTTTTCTTGGCTTAAACCGAGCTGTGTTCGGTAATTTCTAATACGCTGACCGATTTTTTCCGCCAAATCAATCATATAATCACCTCTGCATTACAGTCTATCGGTATTATTTTGATAAACATATTATATACCGTAGGACAGCTTTATACTTATTCAAACTTTTAAAGCAACTCTAAAAAACGTGCAATCTTATGCGCCAAAATTGCATTCCCCGCGTCGTTCGGGTGCAGTCCGTCGGGGACATATTTCTGCTGAATTATCGGAATTTTCGGCTGCAAGCCGCTCTCTTTAAATAAATCAAGCACCGGCAGCGAGTAATACTCGGCAACCTCGCGTATGATGTTTACATATTCCCTAAGCGTTCCGACAGGCGCTGGCTTATTATCGCCCGTAGGTATATCCTCAGTTATTCTGTGCAATGGGGTCAGCACCACTATCGGCACGCCGGGGTATTTCTCTGTCAGCGCAGTGTATAGGCAGTGCAGCGCGCCGTAAAAGGTATAGGGCGTGCGGTCACTCATTGCGCCGAGCGGCGCGTCGCCGTGGCCGAAATCGTTAGTTCCGCCGAAAACCACCACTATATCCGCGTCGTTATCCATTTCGGGAACGCGGGATATAAAATCCTTGTCCCATTTTTCCTCAGTCGGCGTCTTCTGTCTTGCTATGCGTGTGCCGCCTATGCCGTAATTCTGGCATATAGCGCCGTATTCGCGCTCTATTACCATTGTATACATTTTCTCGTGCGATGATGTGCCCGCACCCTCGGTTATGCTGTCGCCGAGAAAATTTATTTTTGTACCTTTAAGTTCCATTAAATACTACCTCCGATAGTGTTATATGGCTATTATAGCACCCTGAAAATATAAGTCAAGACACTTTTTAATAAATCGTTAACAATTTGTTAACACTGACCGCAGATAAATGCTTTATACTATATGTCAGTTAAAGTCAAACTCTCAAAAAAGGTGATAAATTTATGCGTACAAGACAGTTTAAATCAGAATCCAAAAAGCTTATGGATATGATGATAAATTCAATTTATACCCATAAGGAAATTTTCCTGCGCGAGCTTATTTCCAACGCGAGCGACGCGCTGGACAAGCTTTATTTCCGCTCGCTTACCGATAATTCGGTAGGAATAGCGCCCGATGATTTTGAGATACGCCTTGAAATAGACAAGGACGCCCGTACCCTTAAAATAATTGATAACGGCTGCGGAATGACCGAGGATGAGCTTGATAAAAACCTCGGTACGATTGCAAAATCGGGCTCGCTTGCCTTTAAGCAGGAGAACGAGAAAAAAGAAAACGTTGATATTATAGGTCAGTTCGGCGTGGGCTTTTATTCGGCGTTTATGGTAAGCGATAAGGTGACGGTTGAAAGCCGCGCCTTCGGCTCGGACGAAGCTTTCCGCTGGTCCTCTTCGGGGGCGGACGGCTACACGGTTGAGCCCTGTGAAAAGGAAACGGTAGGCACAACGGTGACCCTGCACATAAAGGAAAACGAGGGGGACGATAATTACGACGAGTTCCTCGACCAATACAGAATAAGCGCGCTTGTAAAGAAGTATTCCGATTACATCCGCCACCCGATTCGTATGGAGTTCACAACCAAAGAGCCCGTACCGAAAAAAGAGGGCGAAGAGGACAAGCCGACCGAGTACAAGGATGTTATGGAAATACGCACCCTTAATAGCATGATCCCGCTTTGGAAAAAGCAGAAAAGCGAAATAAAGCCCGAGGACTACAACAATTTCTATAAAGAAAAGTTTTACGATTACGACGACCCCGCCCGCGTTATACACACAAAGACAGAGGGTCAGGCAACCTATTCCGCGCTGCTGTTTATACCCAAGCACCCGCCGTTTGATTACTACACAAAGGAATACGAAAAAGGCTTGCAGCTTTATTCAAAGGGCGTGCTTATAATGGATAAGTGCGCAGAGCTTTTGCCCGATTATTTCAGCTTTGTAAAGGGACTTGTTGACAGCGAGGATCTCTCCCTTAATATTTCGCGCGAGACTCTACAGCACGACGGGCAGCTAAAGCTTATTGCCAAGACCCTTGAAAAGAAGATAAAATCCGAGCTTGAAAAAATGCTTAAGGATGAGCGCGAGGCTTACGAGGAATTTTTCAAGGCTTTCGGCATACAGCTGAAATTCGGAATTTACAACGATTACGGCGCACATAAGGGAACCTTGCGCGACCTGCTTATTTTCCGCTCAACGAATGAAAAGAAATATGTTACCCTTAAAGAATACGTAGGCAGAATGAAAGAGGGGCAGGACTCCATCTATTATGCCTGCGGCGAGACAGACGAAAAGATTGATATGCTCCCGCAGACCGACGCGGTAAAGGACAAAGGCTTTGAAATACTTTACCTTACCGAAAACGTTGACGAATTTGCCCTTAAAATGCTGGCGGAATACGACGGTAAAAAGTTCGTAAATATCTGCGATAACGATTTAAACCTTGACAGCGAGGATGAAAAGAAAGCGCTTGAAGAGGAAAACAATGCCGCTAAAGATATGTTTGAGGCTATGAAAGAAAGCTTGGGCGACAAGATAAACGCCGTTCGCTTTACAAACAAGCTTAAAGATCACCCCGTATGCCTTACAAGCGAGGGCGGAATTTCACTTGAAATGGAAAAGGTATTAAACTCTATGCCGGGCGCGGAGCAAAACAAAGTAAAGGCACAGCTTGTGCTTGAAATAAATGCCAACCACCCGATTGCCGAAAAGCTGAAAACGCTTTATACCGAAGATAAAGATACCCTCGGTAAATACGCAAAGCTGCTTTACGGCGAAGCGTGCTTAATAGGCGGCAAGAGCGTACCCGACCCCGCCGAGCACAGCGCGCTTGTTTGCGAGCTTATGACAAAATAATATCGGCTGAAACGCCTTAACAACAAAGAAAACCCGGGACTTTTAAAGGTCTCGGGTATTTTTTTGATCTTTATTATCGATCAAAAACCAAACGGCTGTAGCATTCGCCGCAGCCGTTTGGTTTACTCTGATCTTATTTTTTATGGCAGGAGCCCGCCATAGCACAGTGGGCGCAATTGCAGCCGCAGGAGGATTTACCCTTTTTCTTATTTCGCACAAGGCTTACTATAATAGCAGCAACAACGGCGATAAGCACAAGGCATATAATTACGGTAGCAATATTTGTTTTTAACCACAACAACATACAGAAGACTCCTTTCAAAGAATAAGCTTTAAATTATACCAGTCTGCCGATAAACCTCAAAGTCTATTCTTGCGGCGTAAACGTCGCATTTTTTGTTTTTCCGCTGACACGTGCGGCGGAAAAACACCTTGTAGGCGAAAAATAGCTCAAAGAGCTATTTTTCAAGAGCACTGGGGTGGCATTGGCGGGGATAGAGTGCAGTCCGAAAATCTTTGATTTTCGAGCGAACGGCATTCCCAGTGGGGAGTGTGTCGAGTTTTTCGACACGCTCAATTATACTCTTACCTTTGCGGTAAGCTTTGTAGCCTCTTTATAGGGGCGGAAGAGCATATAAACTATGAGTGCCAGTGCCGCAACCGCGAAGATAAGACCTACAACGTTTACATTGCCGGTGAACAAGCCGCCGAACTGATTTATCATAAGAGCTATGAGGTAAGCGAATCCGCACTGATAGCCGATTGCAAACCAGGTCCACTTCTGGCTGTTCATTTCACGCTTGATAGCGCCGATAGCCGCAAAGCAGGGTGCGCAAAGCAGGTTGAACACAAGGAACGAATACGCGGTGATTCCGGTAAACGCAGCGGCGATATTGTGGTAAACGCTTGCGTCTCCGCCGCCGTAAAGTATACCGAGAGTGCCAACAATGTTTTCTTTCGCAACAAGACCGGTAATGGAAGCCACAACCGCTTTCCAGTTGCCCCAGCCGAGAGGCTTAAATATCCAGGCGATAGCGCCGCCGATTTTAGCAAGAATAGAAGAGCTTATCTGATCTTCTTCAAGCATTCCGAACGAGCCGTCTGCCCAGCCGAAGTAGGTGGTGAACCAAACGAGTATGGTGGAAAGAAGGATTATTGTACCTGCCTTCTTTATGAAGGACCAGCCGCGCTCCCACATTGAACGGAGAACGTTGCCGAGGGTCGGCCAGTGGTAAGCCGGCAGCTCCATAACGAACGGAGCGGGATCGCCCGAGAACATCTTTGTCTTTTTAAGCATAATGCCCGAAACGATTATTGCAGCCATACCTATGAAGTAAGCCGAGGTTGCAACAAGTGCAGAGCCGCCGAAGATAGCGCCCGCGATCATTGCAATAAACGGAACTTTAGCGCCGCAGGGAATAAATGTAGTAGTCATAATGGTCATACGGCGGTCGCGCTCATTTTCAATGGTACGCGAAGCCATAATTCCGGGGATTCCGCAGCCTGTGCCTATAAGCATAGGTATGAACGATTTACCCGAAAGGCCGAACTTGCGGAAGATACGGTCAAGTACGAATGCAATACGTGACATATAACCGCAAGCCTCAAGGAATGCAAGGAGTAAGAACAGAACGAGCATCTGCGGAACAAAGCCTAATACCGCGCCTACGCCGGCTACGATACCGTCGTTAATAAGACCCGCCAGCCAATCGGCAGCGCCTGCTTTATCAAGTCCGTCGCCTACGAGCACCGGTATACCGGGAACCCATACGCCGTAATCTGCAGGATCGGGCTCGTCAAAGCCGTTTTTCTCGAAGTAGGAAACCGCGTCCTTGTAAGACATTGCAACCGTTTCTTCTTCCTCCGCCTTAGAAAGGTTTGAGGGAATTTCGGAGTAGTAAGCCGTCATTGTGTTTACAGCTAAGGTTTCTTCATCCTCAACGTCAACAGTGGCGGTTTTTGAGTCGGTGGTAAAGCTCTTTATTTCATCGAGAGCCTTGTCAGCGTCAAAATCATCAGCGCCCACTTCAATTTCGGTAAATGCCTGAACAGCCTGAGAAGCCGCGGTGAAATCGTCTGCGTCGGCACTGTAAGCCTTAGAGCCTATGCCTAAGAGATGCCAGCCGTCGCCGAAAAGTCCGTCGTTTGCCCAGTCGGTAGCGGCAGAGCCTACGGTTACCATTGATATGTAATAAACAAGGAACATTACAAGCGCGAATATAGGAAGACCGAGCCAGCGGTTTGTAACTACGCGGTCGATTTTATCGGATGTGGATAACTGACCGACGTTTTTCTTCTTGTAGCACGCCTTTATAATGGATGCTATGTAGAGGTAACGCTCGTTTGTAATAATACTCTCGGCGTCGTCGTCACATTCCTTCTCGGCAGCCTTAATATCGTTTTCAATATGCGCCAAAACCGTGCCGTCAAGCTTTAATTGAGCCAGCACCTTATCGTCGCGCTCGAAAATCTTTATTGCGTACCAGCGCTGCTGCTCTTCGGGCATATTGTGAACCGCCGCTTCCTCAATGTGGGCGATAGCGTGCTCAACAATGCCTGAAAAGCTGTGCTGCGGAATGGTCTTTGTGTGCTCTGCCGCGTCTATTGCAGCCTCGGCAGCCTCGGTAATTCCCGTACCCTTAAGGGCGGAAATTTCAACTATTTTGCAGCCGAGCTGACGTGAAAGCTCCTCGGTGTTTATCTTATCGCCGTTTTTACGAACAACGTCCATCATATTGATAGCAATAACTACCGGTATGCCAAGCTCTACAAGCTGTGTGGTTAAATAAAGGTTTCTTTCAAGGTTTGTTCCGTCGATAATGTTCAGTATCGCATCGGGACGCTCGGAAATAAGGTAATTTCTCGCAACAACCTCTTCAAGTGTGTAAGGCGACAGTGAATAAATACCCGGAAGGTCGGTGATTATAACGCCGTCGTGCTTTTTAAGCTTACCTTCTTTTTTCTCTACCGTAACGCCCGGCCAGTTACCTACAAACTGGTTAGAGCCGGTAAGTGCGTTGAACAGGGTGGTTTTACCGCAGTTCGGGTTGCCCGCAAGGGCAATTCTTATACTCATAGCTTTTCCTCTCTCTTTCTTTGATTAGCCCGGGCTAACCCCGAGACTTAAAATATGGGAAACCGCCCCCCGAAAAAAGCTTATTCAACCTCGATCATTTCCGCGTCGGCTTTTCTGAGCGATAACTCATAACCGCGCACGGTAACTTCTACCGGGTCGCCTAAGGGGGCTACCTTACGGATATGCACTTCAACGCCTTTGGTAATGCCCATATCCATAATTCTGCGCTTTACAGCGCCCTCGCCCGTAAGCTTTACGACCTTTACGGTCTCGCCTACCTTTGTGTCCTTCAAAGTTTTCATCTGTTTCTCCTCCTTATCAGATTTATATCATTATTTTTTGCGCCATTTCGCGGCTTACCGCAACGCGGGTCTCCTTAACGTTGACAATAAGATTTCCGCCCATGGTATTAACGATTGTTACATTGCCCCCAACGACAAAGCCGAGGTTTTCAAGGTGCTGCTTTACCTCGGGGCTGCCGCCTATCTTCTTTATAACGTTTTCTTCTCCTACATTGGCTAATAACAGCGGCATCATTATGCATATCTCCAATCATATAAAAATTAGCGCTTGCTAACTTTTTGCTCGATAAATAGGTTAGCGCTCGCTAACCTATTAACATTCTATATCTTTACCGCCCTTATGTCAATATTTTTTTGAAAATTTTATGTTTTTCGGCAAAATGTAAAATCAGTCAATTCTTTTTAAGGGCTAACTGTGCAAATTTACAATTTGTTAAAAATTTCCTGTCGAATTATGTCTGAAAACAGAGTATTAAGCACAATATTCAAACAACCCCTCAGTCAGCCATACGGCTGACTGAGGGGCGCCCCTTGCCTAAAGGGGAGAGGGCCGCGCGTATGCGTGGCGAGGGGATTTTTTTGGCACACCACTCAATCATACCGCTCTTCTTTTGTCATATTCTTACGCAGTGCTTTTGCGGTTGATTTTGTACTATGCTTTGTTTTTTATATCCCTCCGTCTTTGCCTACGGCAAATCCACCCACTGACGGTGGCGGTCTCCTCTGTCACTTCGTGACATCTCCTCACACTGTGAGGAGTCACCCTTTAGGCAAGGGAGGCGTTTGGCTTCCTTCTTTTCGGCTTTGCCGAAACAGAGGGGAGCTGTCGTGCATATGCACGACTGAGGGGTATTTATCTAATATCTACTTTCTAACATCTAATGTCTAAATTGTGTGGTATTTTTATAATTAAATAAATTACTTAATAAGCAAAAATCAACCGCAACCCGATATGGGTTACGGTTGAAAATACGGTTTTAATTTTAAGAAACACCGTACGGCGGGTTATTTGCCCCACACCGCGTATTTTGCGGCAATTTCCAAAAATCTTTTTTGAATTTCCTTTCGGTCTTCATCCGAAAGTTCCCTTAACTGCCGCAGCATTTCCTCCTCTTTAAAAGTTATTAAAACACAATTATTTTCTCGGTTATTACACAATGCCATTACTTCCTTTACGTTATTTCGGTGTTATGTAAAAAAAGTAATTTTCAGGACAAATATCGCCCTAAATATGCAATAACGTCATATAGAATAGTCTTGTTATTTTCAGCCAGTACCGAAAGTATTTGGAGTGTGTCTGATTTTTTAATTTCATATCCTATTGAAATAAGCACGTCATGAAGCACCGATACCTTGCGTTCGCACATGGAAATTTTATGGTTATGGCAGCTGCTTGTTGAGGGCGGCGCAATACGGTAGTCTGATGATTCCTTAATCTTTTCCATATCCACCGGCTCAAATGATGAGTCGGTGACCGAATTATGATATTCTGAATGATGCACAGCAATAAAATGAGGATTTATTAAAAATGTGCAAAGCAGTGTAATTACAATTATGCAGGCGCATAAAAGCCTTTTGCAATGCGGTCTGTCCATAACCATCACTCTCCTTCAGCGTTGTTCGGACACAAGCTTATTATAACACAGTATAACGCAAAATGCAACAATTATTTTATATTTTAGCAAAAAAATAATCTATATATGTCAAATACTGTAATATAAAAGGCGCTTGTTATAAGGCAATCAGCCCTTACGGAAAAGCGTTTCCAGGCGCTCTGCCGCCTCAAGGGTGTTTTCTCTGTTACCGAAGGATGTCAGGCGGAAATAGCCCTCGCCTGCCTCGCCGAAGCCCGCGCCGGGCGTTCCCACAAGCTGCGCGTTTTTAAGCAGATAATCAAAAAACTCCCAAGAGCCTGCGTTGCCCGGGCATTTAAGCCATAAATACGGTGAATTTTCCCCGCCGACAAATTCAATTCCGCTGTTTTTAAGCGCCCCACCTATTATGCGGGCGTTTTCCATATAGTACGCCACAAGAGCTTTGCATTCCTCTATTCCATCATCGGTTAAAACCGCCTCGGCGGCGCGCTGCACAATATAAGGCACGCCGTTGAATTTAGTGGCCTGCCGCCTTGCCCAAAGCGCCGAAAGCTTTGTGTCGCCCACCGTCAGCTTATCGGGGAATACGCTCCACGCGCAGCGTGTGCCCGTAAAGCCCGCAGTTTTTGAAAAGCTGCAAATTTCAACGGCGCAGCTGTCCGCTCCCTCAATTTCGTATATAGAGTGAGGGTAATCTCCGCTTATAAACGCCTCATAAGCCGAATCGAATATTATAAGCGAGCCGGTCTCGTTTGCAAAATTGACCCATATTTTAAGCTGCTCGCGGCTGTAAACCGCGCCCGTGGGGTTATTGGGCGAGCAAAGATAAATTACATAGGGCTTTTTCTCGGTGCTGCCGGGCAGCGGTAAAAAGCCGTTTTCACGCGTACCCTTTAAAAAGCTTATTTTATGCCCGCTCATAATATTGCTGTCAAGATAAACGGGGTACACAGGGTCGGGTATAAGTATTTCATTATCGCCCAAAATATCAACTATATTGCCCACGTCGCTTTTAGCCCCGTCAGATACATATATCTCCTCGGAATTTCTGTTTACCGAAAAGCGCTTATAATAATTCGCTATTTTTTCCCTTAAAAAATCATAGCCGTATTCGGGCGCGTAGCCCCTGAAGGTGGCGGCGCTGCCCATTTCGTCCGCCGCGCTTTTAAGCGCTTTAACAGCCACCTCGGGCAGCGGCAGGGTAACATCCCCTATGCCCAGCCTTATAATCTTTTTATCGGGGTTTTCGGTGGAATATTCCTTTACCCTTTTGGCAATTTCCGAAAAAAGATAGCTTTTTTTCACATTAAAATAATTTTCGTTTAACTTGATATTAAGACTCATAATTCATACACCCCGTCATACACTTTTTCAGCCGCCCCGCGCATATATATGTGCAAATTTTCGGCATAAGTTATCATTAAATCACCGCATTTAAGCCTTACGGTTATTTCCTCGCCGCGCTTGCAGTGACCGTTCAGCACCGCCGCAACCACTGCCGCACAAGCGCCCGTGCCGCAGGCAAAGGTTTCCCCGCTGCCGCGCTCCCACACCCGCATTTCAAGCTCTGTGCCGCTTATAACGCGTATAAATTCGGTATTTACCCTTTCTGGGAATATGGGCGCGTTTTCAAATGCGGGTCCTGTTTTTTCAAGGTCAAGCCCCTGTATGTCGCCGCAAAAAACCACGGCGTGCGGGTTTCCCATTGATACCGCGGTTATGCGGTATTCCTCGCCCGCTATTTTAATCGGCTCGTTTACCATACGCTCGCCGCCAAAAATCACGGGAATATCACGTGGGGTTAAACAGGGCTTACCCATATCCACGGTTATAAACTCGGCTTTCCCGTTTTCCGCCCCGATTTTAAGGGTTTTAATGCCGCTTAAGGTCTCCACCGTTATAACGTCCTTTTTCGCAAGGCCGTTATCGTAAAGATATTTCCCCACACAGCGTATTCCGTTGCCGCACATTTTGCCCTCGCTGCCGTCCATATTGAACATACGCATTTTCGCGTCCGCTATATCGGACGGGCAGATAAGTATAAGTCCGTCACTGCCGACCGACGTTCTTCTGGGCGACATACGTATAGCTAACTCCTGCGGGTCTTCTATTTTCTGCTCAAAGCAGTTAATATATATATAGTCGTTACCTATGCCGTGCATTTTTGTAAATTTGATTTGTTGCATACACACGCCTCCGTTTATTAAAATATTACCATAACCGCCCCTCTTTGTCAAACCACCGATAAAAATTGTTGACTTTTTATTGCTTTTCGCGTAAAATGAATTAAACGGATATTGTGCCATAAAATAATTTAAAGGAGAAAAAACCGTTATTTTTATAAATTAAAGCGCCGGGACCGTACATATGGCATAGCGGTTGACGAGGATGGGGAGCATCGAAATATTCGGCGGATGCCCCACGGCAGGCATGTCGTAAACGCGCGTTTAAACCCCGGGAGTAATTCCGGAAACAGAGACGCTTCGCTATGTCAGAAAAAAATATTTATACGTCGGTATGTACGGACGGCGGCCAACTGAAATGACGGGCTTTTAATACCCGCCTGTTTCGGCTTGTTTTTATATGCTTACAAGGGATAACTGCGCCTTTCCGTACTGCTGCGGAAAGGTGTATTTTTATGTGCGGAATAGTTGGATTTACAGGTAAAACACAGGCGGCGGGATTTTTGCTTGAGGGTCTTGAAAGACTTGAATACAGGGGCTACGACTCTGCCGGAATAGCGGTACTTAACGATAATAAGCTGACGGTATGCAAAACTACCGAAAGAATTAAAAACCTTGCGGAAAAGACAAACGGCGGCAAGGATATACACGGCACTATAGGCATAGGTCACACCCGCTGGGCGACCCACGGCGCGCCGTCGGATAAAAACGCCCACCCGCATACAAGCGGCGACGGCAAGTTTGCCGTGGTGCATAACGGAATTATTGAAAATTACGTGACCTTGCGTGAAGAATTAAAGGCGGATGGTGTGGAGTTTAAAAGCGAAACCGATACGGAAGTTATACCGCAAATGCTCGCCCGCTGCTATACAGGCGACTTTTTCGATGCGGTTGCAAAAACCGTTAAAAAGCTTGAGGGCTCGTATGCTTTGGGCATTATCTGCACCGATTACCCCGATACGCTTATAGCCGTGCGCAAATTCAGCCCGCTTATATTGGGGCTGTCGGATGACGCTAATTACATTGCCTCGGACGTTACGGCAATAGTATCCCACACAAAGGACATTATGTACATTGAGGACGGCGAAATTGCCGTGCTGACGCCCTGCGGCGCAAAGCTTTATGACGGCGATAAAAACGAGCTGCACCGCAACCCCGCCGTTATTAACTGGGATGTTTCCGCCGCGGAAAAGGGCGGGTACGACCACTTTATGATGAAAGAAATAATGGAGCAGCCTGCCGCCGTTAAACAGACGGTTGAAAGCAGAATTAACGGCAGAGAAATTGTGTTTGAGGGCTTAAAGCTGAACGCCGAAATGCTCAAAAATATTGAAAAAATAGAAATTGTAGCCTGCGGCTCGGCATACCATGCGGGAATGGTGGGCAAATATGTTTTTGAAGAGCTTTTGCGCATACCCACAGTGGTGGATTACGCCAGCGAATACCGCTACCGCAACCCGATAACGGGAAATAAAACGCTTACAATAATCATAAGCCAGTCGGGTGAAACGGCTGACACCCTCGCCGCGCTTAAAGAGGCGAAAAAACGCGGTTCGCACACCCTCGCAATAGTAAACGTGGTTGGCAGCTCAATAGCAAACGCGGCAGACGACGTTATTTACACCTGGGCAGGCCCTGAAATTGCGGTTGCCACCACAAAGGGATATTCCACACAGCTATCGGTGCTTTACCTCTTTGCGGTTTGGGCGGCAAGACTGCTTAAAACCGCCGACGGCGCGCGGCTTGAAAAAATATTCGACGATATTTTAAGGCTGCCCGAGCTTACCGAGCGTGTAATTTTGGCAGAGCCGCAAATAAAGGAAATGGCAAAGCACTGCGGCGACCCGAAATCGCTTTTCTTCATAGGCAGAAATATCGATTACGCGGTATCGCTTGAGGCGTCGCTCAAATTAAAGGAAATATCCTACATTCATTCCGAGGCTTACGCCGCGGGCGAATTAAAGCACGGCACTATCTCCCTTATTGAAGAGGGCAGAACCGTTATAGCCCTTGCCGCATATGAGGAGCTTTTTGATAAGCTGCTTAGCAACATTAAAGAGGTAAAGGCGCGCGGCGCGCACGTTTTAGCCTGCGCCACCGAGGGACACACCGAAGTGGCAAAAGAGGCGGAGGACGTTATCTACATTCCTAAAATCGACCCGCTGCTGTTAGCGTCCTTAGAGGTAGTTCCTTTCCAGCTTTACGCTTATTACGTGGCGCTTTATAAGGGCTGCGATATTGATAAACCCCGCAACCTTGCAAAATCGGTTACGGTTGAATAAAATTTAAAACACAAGATTCACAAACGGCTTCCTTTTGATATATGTCAAAAGGAAGCCGTTGCCGTCATACTCAAAAACGGTTAAAAAATCAATAAGCTTTTTAACCTATGTCCCCCACCCTGAATATTATGTAAAAGAGTTATTACACATAGGGGGACGTATGCCATGGGTCTTACCAAAAGCTCGGTCGGGGTCGGCGCGGTCGATTCGGGCCTTGAAATAAAAAAACTTTCCGAAACCGATAAAATAATTGCCCTTGCGGGCAACCCGAACGTGGGCAAAAGCACCGTTTTCAACGCGCTTACGGGGCTTAATCAGCATACAGGCAACTGGCCGGGCAAAACCGTCAGCAATGCTCAGGGCTACTGCCGCACAAAAAAGCGCGGCTATGTTTTGGTGGATATTCCGGGAACATATTCGCTTATGGCGCACTCTGCCGAGGAGGAGGTCGCGCGGAATTTCATCTGCTTCGGCGAGCCCGACGCGGTGGTAGTGGTGTGCGACGCCACAAGCCTTGAAAGAAATTTGAACCTTGTTTTGCAAACTGCCGAAATTTCAAAAAACGTTATAGTTTGCGTAAATTTAATGGACGAAGCAAAAAAACGCGGTATTGAAATAGATCTGCAAAAGCTGTCGGCACTGCTGGGCGTTCCCGTTGTGGGAACGGCGGCGCGGAATAAAAAAACGCTTTTAAAGCTTACCGATACGCTCGACCGAATTGCGGAAAGCAAGGCCGGGGGCGGTTTTAGGGTGCGCTACCCCGCGCCTGTTGAAAAAGCGATTGCGGCGCTTTTGCCCGAGGTTGAAAAATTATCGCGCGGCAGGCTTGACAGCCGCTGGCTTTCTTTAAAGCTTCTCGATCGCGACCCATCCCTTATAAAAGAAATAAGCGCATATTTCGGAGCGGACTTTATGAAAAGCCCCGCGCTTTTCGCGGCGGCGGAAAAAGCGAAAAAAACACTTGATGAAAACGGCATAACACAGGGTAGATTTAAGGATATTACCGTATCGGCGCTTATGTCCGCCGCAGAAGAAATTGCCGCGCAAACGGTGAAATACAAAAAGGAAAAGTATTCCGCACGCGACAGACGGCTTGATAAAATTCTCACCGGCAAATTTACCGCGTTCCCAATAATGGCGGCGCTGTTAGCCGTGGTTTTCTGGCTCACCGTGGTGGGGGCTAACTATCCGTCCGAGCTGCTGTCCTCGTTTTTTTCCTACTTAGAGGGCAAGCTGTTGTATGGGCTTACCTTGATAGGCGTACCCGAAGTTATAAAAAACGCCTTTATCTTCGGCATATGGCGGGTCACGGCAACCGTGGTTTCAGTAATGCTGCCGCCTATGGCGATATTCTTCCCGTTTTTCACCCTGCTTGAGGATTCGGGCTATCTGCCGCGCATAGCCTATAATTTAGACCGCCCCTTTAAGCGCTGCAACGCCTGCGGAAAACAGGCGCTCACGGTTTGTATGGGTTTCGGCTGCAATGCGGCGGGGGCTGTGGGCTGCCGCATAATAGACTCCCCGCGGGAGCGGCTGCTCGCAATACTTACAAATAATTTTGTGCCCTGCAACGGCAGGTTTCCCATGCTCATATCGGTTATAACAATGTTTTTTATAGGTGCGTCGGGCGGCGGGTCTTCTTTTCTTGCGGCAATTTTTTTAACCGCGGCTATAATTTTCAGCATAGGCGTTTCCATGCTCTTAACGCGCCTGCTTTCAAAAACCGTTTTAAGGGGGCTTCCGTCCTCCTACACATTGGAATTGCCGCCGTACCGCACCCCGCAAATAGGCAGGGTTATTGTCCGCTCGGTTTTTGACAGAACCCTGTTTGTTTTGGGGCGCGCCGCCGCAGTTGCCGCCCCCGCCGGGCTTATAATCTGGCTTGCTGCGAATATAAGCATAAACGGCGCGAGTATTTTAAGCATTTGCGCCGCGGCGCTTGACCCCGTAGGTAAAATAATGGGGCTTGACGGGGCTATACTGCTTGCCTTTATTTTGGGCTTTCCCGCAAACGAAACGGTTATACCCATAATAATTATGACCTACGCCGCAACAGGCACTTTAAGCGGAGCGGGCAGCTTATCAGAAACTCTCGCGCTTTTTGCTGCAAACGGTTGGAGCGTTCGCACGGCGGTTTGCTTTATAATTTTTACGCTTATGCACTGGCCCTGCTCCACAACCCTGCTTACAATAAAAAAGGAAACCGGCAGCCTTAAATGGACGGCGCTCGCATTCCTTTTGCCTACCGCCGCAGGCGTGCTTTTGTGTATTGCGGCAAACCTTATTTTTATGCTTTTTTAGCGTAAAAAAGCGGAATTAGACAGTAGACGTTAGAAGAATACCCCTCAGTCAAATTAGACATTAGATATTAGACGTTAGATTCAATACCCCTCAGTCACTGGCGTGACAGCTTTTTCTCCGAAAACGGAAACCCTTTTGTCTGCTACGCAAAAGAAGGAAGCCAAAAAGCCTCCCCTGTGTAAGGGGAGGTGGGGCGGCTTGTCCGACACGGAGGGGTTGTTGCAAATTAGATGTTAGATATTAGACAGTAGACGTTAGAAGAATACCCCTCAGTCTCGTTTCACTCGACAGCTCCCCTCTATTTGCTACGCAAAAGAAGGGAGCCTATGGGTAGCAGAAATCGGCTCCCCGGTGTTTGGGGAGCTGTTGAGCGCAGCGAAACTGAGGGGTTGTTACAAGCAATCATACCTGCAATCGTCACCCTACCCCCGCTATGCCTTAATAAAAGAAATTTTAACCCCCTTGCGGGCGGCATATTTTACAGTATTGCCTGTCCTGCTTTTTTCACCGTTAAATACCGCTATAACCTTTGCGGAATGATCTACCATCCACTCATTTCTTATTTGAAAGCAGCCCCTGCTGTATTCGGGGCATACATATTTCACATAGTCCGCCTCTTTCAAAACAGACTTGTATTTCAATCTCCAATAAATATTCCAATTTTCCTCAAACCCTTTATAAGGGCAGGCGCAAATCAGCCTGACATTCTTTCCGTCCGCCCGCAGCTGCAATACAATTTCCGCCGCCCAAATATCTACGCCGCGCGCCATTCCGGAGATAAATACGTTAAAGCCCTCATCTGTGGCTTGCAAAATTTCCTTTTTTAAATCTTTTACTATTTCCGGCTTTATCCTGCGCAGTTTTTCGGGACGATGTCCCGTAAAGCATACTCTGTGCAATCTTTTTTCCTTTTCCGTTAACATTAAAGTTTCCCCCTGATTTTAAATGCAAATACATTCTAACATAGATGTATAAACATTACAAGTAGGATGTACAATACATTTAAAGTTAAAGGTAAAATGAGTTTGGAAAGGGTGGTATGTTATGGATACTAACGACAGACTCAAACGCCTTTTGCAAGAACGCGGTTGGACTGAATACAGACTTTCAAAAAACAGCGGGCTTGCGGAAACTACAATCGGCAATATTTTCAAGAGGAATACAGTACCGTCTATTCCTACCCTCGAAATTATATGTAAAAGCTTCGGCATTACGCTTTCGCAATTCTTTGCCGAGGGTGATATGGTAGAATTGACGCCCGAATTGAAAGAGCTGTTTAATAATTGGGTCAACCTAACATTGGAACAAAAGCAAGCTGTCAACCATTTGCTTTCAACTATGAACAATAATACCGAATAATAAATCCACCCCCGCAGCTGTCGTTTAAGCTGCGGGGGTGGATTATTTTAAATATTCAATTCGGATTTTTTATAATTAAGACGTTACTTTCATTCTCAGCATTGCGCCGGGCTTTACGGGGCGGTCAAAGGGAATTTTCAGCTTCATCATCGGGTGGGGCGCAACCTCAATTTCGTTTCCATAACCGTCGAAAAGCGTGCTTGCCGAAACGGTAAAGGGCGGTCTGCCGGGCTCTAAGCAATCAAACTCCTGCCCGCGCAAAAATTTATTTTTAAGCACGGCTGTAATACAGCCGTTTTCATACCCCTCTACTATTGCCGCCACGGAATAATCACGTATGTACCCCGCGTTTTGATAGGTTTGCGCATTTTGCGGCGTACCGAAGTAAAAGCCTGTGGAATAGGTTCTGTGGCTTATTTTATCAAGCTCGTCCGTTACCCATTCGGGGCATTTCCAATCGCCGTCAGCGGTTTTCAGGCTGTCAAGCGCGCCGCGATAGGCGTTTGCGGTAACGGCTACGTAATAGTGCGATTTCGCCCTGCCCTCAATTTTTATGCTGTCTATGCCGGCGGCTGCCATTTTATCAAGCTGCTCCGCCATACAAAGGTCGTTTGCGTTCAAAATGTAAGTGCCCTTATCGGTCTCGGTAATATCAAAATACTGCCCGGGGCGCTTTTCTTCCATAAGCGAGTAGCTCCAGCGGCAGGGCTGTGCGCAGTCGCCGCGGTTTGCGTCCCGCCCGGTCATATAGCTTGAAAGCAAGCATCTTGCAGAAAACGAAACGCACATAGCGCCGTGCGCAAAGGCTTCAAGCTCCAATTCACGCGGGGTTTTCGCGCGTATTTCGGCAATTTCCGCAAGGGAAAGCTCTCTTGCCAAAACCACCCTTTCAGCGCCCATATTGTAAAACGCGTTCGCTGTTTCGTAGTTGCATATGCCCGATTGCACCGAAACGTGCAGCGCTGTATCGGGCGCGTATTTTTTTATAAGCCCTATTGTGCCTATATCCGCCGCTATAAGTGCGTCCGCGCCCAAAGCGTTTACGCTTTTTAAAAAATCGGGCAGACGGGCTATTTCCTCATTGTGCGGTATAACATTGCAGGCAATATGCACCTTTACGCCGTGCTTATGGGCGTATTCTATGCCTTTTTTCAGGTCTTCCTCGCCGAAATTCGTCGCGGCGGTGCGCATACCGAACTCCTCGCCCGCAAGGTAGACCGCGTCAGCGCCGTAATCAACGGCGGCGCAAAGCCGCGTAAGGTCGCCCGCAGGGCACAAAAGCTCGGGAATTTTATTTATCGCCAATCCAGTTGTTCTCCCTTTTAAGTCGGTTTATCGTGCTGTTGTGCTCGGTCAAAGTCTTATTATAGTAAAACTTCATTTTAGCGTCGGTCACAAAGTAGTAGTAATCGAAATTCGCAGTCGGGTCGGCTGCCGCTTTTATGGAGTTTTCGCTCGGCGAGCACAGCGGGCCGGGCGGTAAGCCGTCCGATTTATAGGTATCATACTTGCCCGAGCCGTAGGGGTATTTTTGTGTTGGGGAGGATTGCAGCTTCGGGTATTCATCGCTCTTTAAGCGGTTATAGAACACCGCCGCCACATTCGGCATTTCCTCGGGGCTGCCGCCCGCCTCAAGCTCTACTATTGAGGCTATGGTCATAACCTCGTGCAGCGTGTAGCCGCTTTTGGATATTTTAGCCCGCACACCCTCGGTCAGCTTGCTGTCAAGCGTTTTGAGCATACGGTCAATGGCTAAGTGCGCGCACTCCTTGGAATCGTATGAGTAAAAATTATATGTTTCGGGGAAAAGGTAACCCTCAAGCCTGTAATAAACCTTTTCGGTAGGTATAGCCTTTACAAAATCGTAATCAAAGCTGCCGTGCTGAACCTCGTCAATAAAATCGGCTTTTTCGCAAATGCCCTTTTCTTCAAGAATTTTCGCAATATCATCAACCGAGGACATTTCGGGAATAGTCACCTTAATGCTGTTCGCCTTTGCGCCCTCTTCTATAAGCATAACCGAAAGCGCCTCGTAGCCCGCCTCGTTATTAAAGGTGTAAAGCCCGTATTTAAACTTGCCGTCGTAGTGCTTAAGTTTTGCGTATACCCTGAAAAGTATGGGTATTTTAACCGCGCCGCACTCCTTTAGCTGCTCGGCTATCTGTCCGGTTGACATTCCCTGCTCTATTACTACCTCGCAGTCCTTGCCCCTGCCGAAGCCTATGCCCATATAGTCCGCTCCCGCAAAAATTATGCCGAAAGCAAGCCCTACCGACACTACCACTATGCAAAGAATCCAAATTATGTTTTTAAGTGTGTTTTTGCCCGCAGAGTGCTTGGCTTTTTGTTTTTTCGGCTCGGGCATTATGGGCTCTTCGCTTATTTCAAAGCCCTTGCCGATTACAAAATCGTCCTCAAATGTATTGTTTTCGGTATTTTCGGGGGTAATATCGGGATTTTTTTCGTCCATTGTTTTCCTCTCCGCAAAATTTATTTTTTATAAAGCATTGCCTTTTTAAGTTCCTCGGTTGCCGCCTTATCACCCGAAAGCGTTTCAAGCAGCAAAAAGCCGAAATCAAAAGCCGCTCCCGCACCGCAGGCGGTTACAATGCTGCCGTCGCGCACGGCGGGTACTTCCGTAAATTCAGCGCCGATAAGGTCCTTTTCAAAACCGGGGAAACAGGTGGCTTTTTTGCCCTTTAAAAGCCCCTTGTGCCCGAGCACCGAGGGCGCAGCGCATATCGCGCCGATAATCAAGCCCCGTTCGGCGGCATAATCAAGCGCTTTTTGCACCGCCGCGCTTTTTTCAAGGTTGAGCGTGCCCGGCATTCCGCCCGGCAGTATTACCGCCTGAATATCGCTTTCTTTAATTTCGGTTTCACCTATATCGCAGCAGACCTTTATTCCGTGCGCGCCCGTTATTTCTCTGCCGCCCACGCCTACGGTGCTAACCTTTACTCCGCCGCGCCGCAGAATATCAACGGGAGCAAGCGCCTCGCATTCTTCAAAGCCGTTTGCTAAAAAAACGTAAACCATATCAAAGCACCCTTTCAAGTATTTCGCAGGATATATCCTCAATTCCGCGCGGCTTGCCGTCCTTAGCGCAATGCACGGTTATCCAGCCCGAATATTCCGCCGTGAAAAGCGCCGCCCTCCTACAGCTTTCAAGGTATTCAACATCACTTTCGTGAATATCCTTTTTGCCGCCGTCCTCTGAGTAGCGACGGTTTAAAAGCCCCTGCGACACCTCAATCGGCATATCCAAAAATATTACCCTGTCGGGTCGCGGAATACCTATTTTGTTATACTCAAAATCATAAAGCCAATCAAGAAACGGCTTCCATTTATCGGGGCTTAATTTCGACGCCTGATGAATGGCGTTAGAGGTGGTGTATCGCCCAGCAACGACCGTTCCGCCCGCGTTGTAATAATCGCCCCAAACGGATTTATAAGAGGCGTACCTGTCCACCGTGTAAAAAGCGGATGCAGCGTAGGGGTTCACATCATCGGGGTGAGTGCCGAAATCGCCGCGCAGATACATTTTTACAAGCGCGCTCGAATCGCTTTCATACTGCGGGAAAGAAACCGTGCGGCAATCTATTCCGCGCGCTTTAAGCTTTTTCGGCAAAAGCTCTAATTGGGTGGATTTTCCGCTGCCGTCTAACCCCTCAATTACTATAAGCCTACCCATTGTTTTTAAGCTCTCCTATATGGCGGCGCACCTCGTCCGCCTTTCCGCAGGACATTTTACCCTCTGAGCAAGCGCCGCAAATGCAGGCAGGCCCCGCATTTTTGAAAAGCTCGGGCGCTACGGATGAAACCAGTGCGAGCATTTGGTCGGCAATATCCCTTATTTCCCACTGCGCCCTGTTGCAGCAGCGAATACGGAAGAAATTTTTAAGCGAGCGGGCGTTCATTGTCATAACCATCTGCGTTTCGCAGGAGTTAGGCAGCACAAAACGCGCGTCCTCAATCGCCTTTTTCTCGGCAAGGCGGGTTGCGGTCTTTTCGTCCTTACCCTCTGCCATAAAGGTTTTTATATGCTTTTCCTTTAATATTTCGGCAAGGCGGTCGTATTTTCTCTGGTCCTCCGCCATTATTTCGTCGTAAAGCTTTTTAGCCTCGGGGTCTGCCGCAATTTCGGGCGGGGTAACATAGCCGAAGCTGCCCTCGCGCACATAGCGCTGACTTTTCACCGAGAAGGACGCCATTCTGTGCCTTGTTATCTGTGCCAAAAGCGAGCGAGAAACACCCTCGATACCGAAGGTGAAGCTTGCGTGCTCAATTGGGCTTTCGTGCCCTATTTCCGAAAGCATTTCTACAAATGCCGCCGCCTTTTCGTCGGTCAGGCTGTCGGTAAGCCCTGTTATATCCGAGCTGCTGTAGCACAGCTTTGCCGCCGCAGCCACCGTGTGCTCGGGGTTCGGCGTGTGTGCCAGCAGAATAACCTTTGCCATTTTATATTCCCCCTGTGATTTACTCTTTTTAATTATAACAGGTAAATACGCTGTTATCAACAATTTTATTTATGGTATGCTCCGCCCGAGTTGATTTTATAGGCTCGGTAAAGCTGCTCAAGCAGCAGCACCCTGAAAAGCTGGTGCGGAAAGGTCATTTTTGAAAAGGAAAGCCGTATATCGGCGGTTTTTTTCACACGCTCCGCAAGTCCGTGCGAGCTGCCTATTATAAAGGCAAAGGGTGTGCCCGAATTATCCGCCGCGCGTATTTCGGCGGCTAATTCCTCACTTGAAAGCATTTTCCCCTCAATACAGAGGGCTGCTGTGCGGCTGCCCTCGGGAATTTTCTTTAAAATCTGCTCCGCCTCGCGGTCAAGCGCGGCGGCTATTTGCGCGGCGCTCGGTTTTTCGGGCAGCTTAAAGGGCGAAAACTCCGCTATTTTTAAATCGCAAAAGCCGCGCAGCCGCTTTATATATTCATCCGCCGCCTCGCGCAAATATTTTTCTTTAAGCCCCTCGGGGGCTATAAGAGTTACTTTCATCATAAAACCGTCACCCCGTTGTTTTTAGGGGCTGCAACCTCTAAAATGCAGTCCGAACCGACCGCCGCGCCCGCGCCCGTAAGCGCGTTTTTAGCGGAAGAAAGCGCTAAAAGCGGGGTGTTGTTGTTTCTGCTTAAATGCCCCAAAATAAACCGCGTTGTGCCGCTTTTTAAAAGCCCCGCCAGTTCGGCGGCGCAGGCATTGTTTGATAAATGCCCCCTGTCCGACATTATGCGCATTTTAAGCTCGGCGGGGTACGGTCCTTTTTTCAGCATATCAATATCGTAATTCGATTCTATAAGCACCGCGTCGCTGCCCGCAACGGCGCTGCGCACGGTATCGGTCATAACGCCGAGGTCGGTGCAAACGGAAATTTTCCGCCCGTCGGGCATAAAAAAGCAATATCCGCCGGGGGCAACCGCGTCGTGGCTTGTGGCAAAGCGGGATATGCCTATACCGCCCGCCTCAAGCGTTTCGTTTTCTATCGCCGCGGTTTTTGTGTGGGGCGGTATTTTCCCGTCGGCATTAAGCAAATTCAGCGTTTCGGCAGAGGAGATAAGCACCGCGTCTTTCGCCGCATTAAGCAGGGGCTTTAAGCCCTTTATGTGGTCTATATGCTCATGGGTTATAACCACCGCCGCCAATTTTTCAATTTCGCCGCCGATATCCCAAATTGCGGCGGCAAGGGCTTTGCAGGACGCGCCCGCGTCGGTAAGAACAGCGCCGGTTGACCCCTCTATATATGTACTGTTGCCGGTAGACCCGCTGAAAAGCGGACATATTTTCGACATTTTTTTACTCCCGAATTTAAAAATTAAAAATAGCCCCCATTATTTGCGGGAGCTATTTTACACTGTAATAATAATTCCGCATTACGAATTCCGCATTACGAATTATAAATTATGCTTGCTTTAAAGCCTGAAAATTATCAAAGGTTTTAACGCGCTTTATATCCGCGCCCAAAGCGGAGAATTTTTCAACCACGTTTTCATAGCCGCGGTCTATATGGTCAATTTCTTCAATTTCGGTTGTTCCCTCTGCCGAAAGCCCCGCAATTATCATTGCGGCGCCTGCGCGCAGGTCAACCGCGCGCACGGGGGATGGCTTTAGCTTTTCAACGCCGGTTATAACCGCCATTTTGCCGTCAACCTGAATATCCGCGCCCATAAAGGTAAGCTGCTCAACATATCTGAAACGGCTGTCCCACACGCCCTCGGTTATTATGCTTGTGCCCTCGGCTATGCTTAAAACCGCCGCTATTTGCGGCTGCATATCGGTCGGGAAACCCGGGTGCGGCATTGTTTTAACGTTGCATTTGCGCGGGCGGCGCGTCATTTTTACGCGAACCGATTCATCAAACTCCGTAATTTCCGCGCCCGTTTCGCGCAGCTTTGCTATAATTGATTCAAGGTGCTTCGGCGTTACGTTTGTTACAAGTATATCGCCCCGCGTGGCTACTGCCGCCGCCATATACGTTCCCGCCTCTATTTGGTCGGGAATAATGCTGTAATTCGTGCCGTTTAAATGCTTTACACCGCGTATTTTAATAACGCCCGTGCCCGCGCCCATTATGTTAGCGCCCATTGAGTTTAAAAAGTTTGCAAGATCCACTATATGCGGTTCTCGCGCGGCGTTTTCTATAATTGTAAGACCGTCCGCCTTAGCGGCAGCCAGCATTATATTTATCGTCGCCCCGACGGATACCACGTCAAGGTATATAAGGCAGCCTGTAAGCGACATTGCCTTTGCGTCAACCATTCCGTTTTCTATGGTCATTTTAGCACCCAGCGCCTCAAAGCCCTTTATGTGCTGGTCAATCGGGCGAACACCGAAATCACATCCGCCGGGCGGTGCTACGCGGGCGCGCAGCATTCTGCCCAAAAGCGCGCCGAGAAAATAGCTTGAAGCCCTCATTCCCTCTGCCATTTTTTTGGAAACAACAAAGGAATTTACATGGCGCGGGTCAATTTCCACGGTAGATTTGTTTATCATTCTTATTTGTGCGCCCAAAGACTGCATAGTTTTAAGAATGGTGGAAACATCGGATATATCAGGAAGATTTTCTATAACGCAAGGACCGTCGGAAAGCAAAACCGCCGGAAGAATGGCAACGGCGGCATTTTTTGCGCCGCTTATGCGAACCTCGCCGTGCAGCGGGCGACCGCCGTTTATTACAAACTTTTCCAAAGAACGCACTCCCCGTACAAAAATTCAGAACAACAACATATCGGTAACAATATTATTGTTGCCTGATAATCGAAATCAATCCGTTAAGAATTTTTAAATTTTAAAATCAGTTGATTTTGCCGTAAAGAGGAGCGTCGTTATCCTTTTTAGGCTCTCTGTTCGGTGCGGGAGCGGCGCTTGTCGCTCTTGAGGACGGTCTGCGGCGACCGCCGTCGCGCAAATCCCTGCCGCCTCTTCTCGGGGGGCGCATTTCTCCGCCCTCAACGCCAATTACAACGCGGCGCGCAGCGCCCTCGCCGAACGAGGTTGAAACCACGCCGTCAATTTCCTGCACGGCGGTGTGGATTATTCTGCGCTCATAAGGATTCATAGGCTCAAGGCTGCGGCTGCGGCCGGTTCTTATAACCTGCTCGGAAACGCGCTTTGCAAGGTTTATAAGCGCCTCTTCGCGTTTTTCGCGGTAGTTGCCTATATTTATGGTAACCTTGAAATATCCGCCGCCGTTGCTTGCGGCAAGGCTGGTTAAATACTGAATTGAATCAAGGGTTTCGCCCCTGTGACCTATTATAACGCCCACCGATTCGCCCTCAAGGCTTATAAGCACGGCGTTTTCCTTGGTTGCGGCTTTCATTGTTATATCGGAGCAGCCGAGGTTATCGAGTATTGCTCTTAAATAGCCCGCTGCGCGTGCAGCCTTTGAGTCTGCGGGCAGCTCGCTTGTTTCTTTCAGCTCGCCGAAGCCCTCTGTCGGGTCGGGCTTTTGCGGTTTTTCGGGTTTTGCGGCAGGCGCGGCTTTTTTATCGTTTGCGGGGGCAGCCGGCACTTTTACGGCCTTTTCCTGCTTTATCGGCTGCTTTGCGGGCTTATTCTCTTTTTTGGGCTGCGGGCGCTTCTGCTTTGCGGGCTTTTCATCGGGCTGCTCCACAAAAACGCGCACCTCCGCCTTTCTTCCGCCGAAAAGTCCGAGCGTTTTTTTCTTAGGGGTTGCTATAACCTCAAACTGAATATCGTCGTTTTCCGACGCGTTTAACATTGCAACGGCATTTTCTCTTGCCTCGTCTATAGTATTGCCGTATCCTCTTGCTTCTTTTATCAAGAAAAATCCTCCTTTTGTGAGCGGCGGAATTTCACGCCGCGGTATCTTTATTCTGTCTTTTCGTCGTTTAAAGCCGCCTGTTCGGCTTTTTTCATTTGCAAAGCCTCAAAATCGCACTGCTTTGTAAGCTCCTTTACGCGCTCGCGGGCAAGCATACGCTGCGGGCCGTAAAACTGCTGAACGCCCACCTGTATAAACCCGCCTATAAGTGACGAGCACGCCCAGTAGAACGCAACGCCGCCCGGCAGCGTGAAACCGATAAACAGGGAAAGCAGCGGCATTGTGAGCATCATTCCCGCCATATTGGGCGAATCGGGGTTAAGCTTTTTCTGCATAATAAGCGACAGCGCGCTTGTGAGCATCTGCGCCAAAAATGCCAAAATCGGCATTACCCAAATAAGCTGCGCGTTATGGAAAATATCAAACGAGAATTTAGGTGTCTGAGTTAAGTCTATTCCGAAGAAGGAATAGTCTACATTCGCCTTTTCATCGGCGACTGTAATTGATTTAAGGTCGTTTTCTATTTTCGCGTATTCCTCATCGGAGAGCAGCTCTTTTATAACCTTGGGCTTTTCGCGTATAATTTTAACTATACTAAGCTCGTTGTTACCGCCCTTTTTCCAAGAGATTTCGTCGATTATTTTTTTGTATTCTTCTTCATTGTTCTTTTGCAGGTCGGTAAGACTTTCGCTTATGGCGGTAGTAACGTTTGTAACCTGCGTTTTATTTGCATGGGACATATAGGTGAGCGGGGACATAATAAGGTAGTAAATGCTCATCATAAGCACCAGGCGCAGGATCATAGGCAGGCAGCCGCCCGACATAGATACGTTTTCTTCCTGATACAGCTTTTGCATAGCCTCGCTGTATTTTTGCTTATCGTCGCCGTATTTCTTTTTAAGCTCGTCTAATTTCGGCTTAATGCGCATTTGCTGAACCGAGGATTTCTGACTCTTTATGCTCAGCGGAATAAGAATAAGGTTGATTATAAGTGTAAACGCAAAAACAGCGGCGGCGAAATTTCCGCCGAAAATGCCCGAAAGAAATTCGAGCACCCAACCGAATGGAATGTTTATAATATTAAATAATGCTTGCATTAACGCACCGTCCGTTCAAGCCGCCCTTGGCGGCTGTGGTTAGTTTTTTTCAGTCTTTTTCGCCCTTTTTTCGGGCACGGGGTCATACCCGCCCTTGCAGAGCGGATTGCACCTTAAAATTCTCCAAATACTTAAAAGTGTTCCGACAAACGCTCCGCGCTTTTTTATTGCCTCTATAGCATACGCCGAGCATGTGGGCGTAAAGCGGCAGCACGGTATCTTGCGCGGAGAAATATTTTTACGGTAAAGCTCAATCAGCTTTATCAATATTTTGCTTATCATAATCGTAAATACCCGCCGCACAAAGCAATTTCTTCATAGTGTGCGCGGCGTCGGTGCTTTTAATTTCAAGTATGCGGGTTCTTGCCACAATTACAAAATCGTACCCCGGCTCTATTCCCGGGAGACACTCTCTGAAAGCGGCGGTTATTACTCTCTTTGCGCGGTTGCGCTGAACCGCGCCGCCTATTTTTTTCCCGGCGGTTATACCGAGACGCGTTCCGCCGCGGCGGTTCTTTGTCGCATAAATAATAAGGAACGGCGACACAAAGGATTTTCCCTTTTTATAAGCGCGGCGAAACTCATAATTCTCTTTTAGCTTAGAAATACTTTTCATAGTCTCAATAAAATGAAAAGCCACGTAGAAGTGGCTCAAATTTTGCGGGCGTAGTTCCCGCCCGTGAGAATGCCGATAAAGCCGCACTCTCCGGCGGCTTTAGTATGTCAACTGCTTTCTGCCCTTTGCTCTGCGGCGAGCGAGCACCTTACGGCCATTGGAAGTTGCCATGCGCTTTAAAAAGCCATGCTCCTTTTTGCGGTGCAGCTTTTTCGGCTGATATGTCCTTTTCATTTATAAACCCTCCTTAATTAACACGTTGGCGGTCAGGCGCGCCCTTAAAGGCGAAGAAAAAATAAAAGCCATAACCTATCAATTTAAGATTATACCTCAAATTCTATGCATCTGTCAATAAAAAGTTTTTATTTTGCAAAAAAAGCGCATTGCATATTACAAGGTTTGCCGACGTAATTCAAAATAAAGTTACAATTATTCATATTCTCGTAATAATAATATTATATTATTGTTTTTAAATAAGTGTAAGCGAGGGGAAACAAATGCAATATAAAATTCTTATTGTAGACGATGACGAAAACATTTGCGAGCTTTTGCGACTTTATCTTGAAAAGGACGGATTTGATACCGTGGTGGCAGGCGACGGAGAGCAGGCGGTTGAATACGCAGCCAAATACTCGCCCGACCTTATTTTGCTTGATATAATGCTGCCGAAGTTAGACGGCTGGCAGGTCTGCCGCGAAATTCGCAAAACGAGCGAAACACCTATAATAATGCTTACGGCAAAGGGCGAGACCTTTGATAAAATATTAGGTCTGGAATTAGGGGCTGACGATTACGTAAGCAAGCCGTTTGATACAAAAGAGGTAATAGCGAGAATAAAAGCGGTGCTGAGAAGAACCCACGACAATGATAAAAGCTCTCAAATAAACGAAGTAAGGTACGATAAGCTCCGCATAAATCTTACCAATTACGAGCTTGAGGTAAACGGCGTTAAAATAGATACTCCGCCCAAGGAGCTTGAGCTTATATACCATCTTGCAAGCAACCCGAACAGGGTTTATACAAGAGATCAGCTGCTCGACGAGGTTTGGGGCTTTGATTATTACGGCGATTCCCGCACGGTTGACGTACACGTAAAGCGGCTTCGCGAAAAGCTTGAAAACGTTTCGGATGAATGGTCGCTCAAAACCGTTTGGGGCGTAGGCTATAAATTCGAGGTAAAATAGCTTTATGAAGCTCAAGCTTTTTAAAAAGTATTTCT
>CAKSQS010000027.1 GCA_934486705.1 uncultured Eubacteriales bacterium | reverse complement strand
CCCTTTTAGGGGTCAAGCCAGTAATCACCCCTTATAGGGGTGGAGCAAACCACCGGTTGAACCGGTGGTTTTGATTTTTAGACATTGGATATTTAACTGTTTGGCATTATTTTATATTTTTAAAATCGCCGATTGAGGTGAATGAATCGGAATAGCTTTCAAGATAATCGAGCAGTCGGTCGGGGCGGTCGAAAAATTCGCACAGGCGCAGGCTTTGCGGGGTCATAAACTGCTTGTTTACCGCATTTTCAAGCACTGTGCGCAGCGGGTCGAAATAGCCGTTTATATTAAATACCGCTACGGGCTTTGTATGCTTGCCGAGCTGCTTTAGGGTGAGAATTTCAAAAAATTCGTCGTACGTGCCGAGCCCGCCGGGGGTCATAATAAACGCGTCTGATTTTTCTTCCATTATGCCCTTTCTTTCACGCATAGTGTCGGTAAAAATCATTTCGGTGCAATCGTCAAACAGTACGCCGTCCACCTTGAAAAAGGCGGGAACTACGCCGATTATTTTACCGCCGCCCCTTAAAACGCCACGTGCGGCAGCGCCCATAAGCCCTAACGCGCCCGCGCCGTAAACAAGGTTATGCCCGCGCTTGGCTAATTTTTCGCCCAATTCTTCTGTCGGGTTGATATACGATTTTGCAATAGTGCTGCTTGACGCGCCGTAAATACATATATTCATAAAACTTCCTCTTTCTGTTCTGTAAAGTGCAGAACGGAATTTACCAATTTATCGCCTGTATATTCAAGTTTCAGCGAAAAGAATGGCGTGGGCTTTTCCAAAAGCCTTAAAAATATTTTGTCGCCCTCCCAAATGGGCTTGCTGTAAAGCTCTTGCTTATCTATCCATTCAAGCGTTCCTTCGTCGCACTCTTTAATTTCGCCTGTGAAATCCTCGGAATGAAATATGTGCATATATTCCGTTTCCCATTTATCCGAAACAAAGGTTACTATTCCGCGGTAGTGTGCCGTGAGCAGCGTCAGCCCCGTTTCCTCAAGCACCTCGCGCGCGTTGCATTCCTCGGGGCTTTCGCCGTCTTCAAACTTTCCGCCTATGCCTACCCATTTATCGCGGTTTAAATCGTTTTCCTTTTTAACGCGGTGCAGCATTAAATATTTGCCGTTTTTTTCTATGTGGCAAAGCGAGGTGTTGCGCATTCAGTTCTCCTCTCCGCTTTCGTCGGTCAATTCTTCATCTGTGGCCTTGGGAACATAGCCGTTTATATAGAATATATCCGAATCGGCGTTTTTCTGGTCGAAAATATTGTTGTACTGTATTTTTTCGTATTCATCGAGCAAATGGCTGTAGGGGGATACGTCGCTCCATTTATAGTAGTTGTTTTCGTTGTCTATATATCCCACAGTGTCAATAACCGGCAGTGTTTCTGAAAGCTTTAAAAGGTATTTATTGTATTCCGTCAGCTTTACGCCCGCAGTTTTAAGAACGAGGGAGGACAGATAGTTGGAGCTTAGTTTATCAATAGTCTGCGAGCCTATATCGTAATTCGCCCATATTATAAAGGGCGTTACGTGGCGGCTCTGCTCCTGCGCAGGGTTAAGCCCCGAAAGGCTGCCCGTGCCTATAACCTCGGCTATAAATTCCGATTCAACAGAGGGCTGGTGGTCGCCGAACATACAAATGACCGTAGGCTCTTTAACATCCTTAAAGTATTCTATAAGCTCTTTAAAGGCGTTGTCGCTCGCCTTTACAAGGGAAAGGTATTTATTCGCCTTGGTATACGGCTTTGAAACCGAGGTTGCGTAAATGCTTTCGTCAAAGTTTACGCAGCTTGTGGTGTATCCGCCGTGGTTTTGCATTGTAACGTTAAAGCAGAAAAACGGAACGGATTTATCCCGCTGCTCATAGTCCCTTATTAAAAGCTTATAGTCATAAGAGTCGCTTATATACTGGCGTATAAGCATATTTTCGCCGGGGTAATTCTGCTCTATAAGCGATTGCAGGTAATTCGGGTCGCTGCCGTTTGTCTGATACTCGCGCATAAGGGAAATATCAATAATATTTTCAAGGCTTGTAAATTTATTAAAGCCCAAATAATTATAAACCTTGGTTCTGTTCCAGCCCTCGGCATAATACGGGTGGAGCGCCGCGGCGGAATAGCCCTGCCCTTTAAGCGTGGAAACAAGCGAGGCTATCGGGTTTTTAATATAGAGCATATACGCATTACTGCCCGAGGGCAAAAATGCGGTTGTGTGGCCGGTTAAAAACTCAAATTCGGTGTTTGAAGTGCCCGCGCCTATTACCGGAACATAAAGGTTGCCCTTAATCGTATTTTCGGTAAGGCTGCGCATAAAGGGCATATAGTCATCGTTCGTTTCAAGGTTGCCGAGCACCTTTAAATCCGAAAGCGATTCGTTCATTATGCAAATAATATTCGGCTTTGTGTAATCGTCGTCGGTGTTGTTTTTATTATCGGTATCGCTTATAACGCTGCTTACATAATCCTTTATCTGCTTGGGGTCGTAATCGCCCGGCTCCGACATATAAAGGTATTTTGTATTGCAGAAAAAGTTAAAGGCAAAGCCGTAGTTGTGGTAGCCCCTTGCCTGATTCCAGAAATCCGGCTTTACGCCCATATCCGCAAAAATACTGGTGAAATAAAAAAGAATAAGAATAACCGAAGAAAAAGTGCCCGCAAAAGCGCGCGAAATTACCTTTGTAAGAACATTATATTTCGGAGTTTGGGTTTTAACGCCTATAATTATAATGAAAATAAATATAAGCGCCGCCGTCATAATTTTATATGTCGGGGTGTAATTATATGTGTTGGCAACGCCCACGGCGGTTTTTATGCTTAAAAAGTCCATAGGCAAAAAGGGCGTGCCGCGGAAGTCCATAATATAGCTGTGCGCAACGCCGAAGCCGAATAAAATGGGGTTGACTATAAGGTAAGAAAGCCGAAAGCTGCCCGAAACGGCGAAAACGAGAAAATACATTATTATTACGAGCATATAATTCCCGAAAAAGCCCAAATACGTCATATTATAAATAAAAACGTTATTTAAGCATTCGGTCATTGTAATTGTGACGAACGGCATTAAGAAAAGCGTTATGAAATGCCACACCTTATTTAATTTATCGGTTTTGATAACCACCGAATACGCCGCGACTATGCCGAGAATAAACGGGCACATAAGCGCAAAGGCTAAAATGATCCATTTGGCGGCAAATTCCTGCGAGGTATACGCGTTGACATCCAATATAACGGCTATGAGAGTAACGGCGCATATTACAGCGCCGATTATTTTTGAACATTTTGAGCTTTTAATTTCAAAATTATCCCTTACAAAGCGGGGAAGGGTTTGTCTGAAAAAAAGAAGGATATTATTTCCTGCTTTCCCGAAAGACATATTTATAAACATTCCTTTCAGATTGCGAGGTTTTTTATACACCAATTATAACACATATTTTCAAAAAAACAACAGGGAAAAGTTTTAAGAATTTTTTAAGCCGAGATTTAACACGGATTTAACATTACTTTGATTACAGACTTAACATAGGGGAAATATAATAGGGGCAGACAAATGAAAAGGAGATAAAAAGAAATGAAAAGAATTTTGAGTTTAGGTCTTGCAGCCGTTATGACGGTATTCGCACTTGCAGGCTGCGGCGCAGACAACGGAACAGACAGTAAAAACAGCGGAACAGGAACAGACGCAATATCGGTACTGACCCGCGAGGAAGGCTCGGGCACACGCGGCGCGTTTATTGAGCTTTTGGGAATAGAGGAAAAGGACGCCGACGGCAAAAAGGTTGATAAAACAATTGATACCGCAGAAACCACAAACTCCACCTCGGTTATGATTACAACGGTTCAGGGCAATAAGGCGGCTATCGGTTATATCTCGCTCGGCTCGCTTGATAAGAGCAAGGTTAAGGCGTTAAAGGTTGACGGAGCGGAGGCTACCACCGATAACGTAAAGAGCGGCGAATACAAGGTTTCACGTCCGTTTAACATTGCCACCAAGGGCGACGCTACGGGAGTTGCAAGCGACTTTATCAAGTTTATACTAAGCGCAGACGGTCAGGCGGTAGTTGAAAAGAACGGATATATAAGCGAGGGCAACACAGGCGCTTACACAGCATCCGGTCAAAAGGGCAAAATCACCATAGGCGGTTCTTCCTCTGTAACACCTGTAATGGAAAAGCTTAAAGAGGCTTATGTGAAGGTAAACCCCGATGTTACAATAGACGTTCAGCAAAACGATTCATCCTCGGGTATGAAGGGCGCGATTGACGGAATATACGATATAGGTATGGCGTCGCGCGATGTTAAGGACAGCGAAAAGGAAGCGGGACTTAACTCAATTAAGATTGCGCTGGACGGCATTGCGGTAATAGTAAATAAGGATAACACCCTTGACGCGATTACAAGCGAGCAGATCAAAAACATCTACACCGGCTCACTTACCAAGTGGAGCGAAATAAAATAAAAGATCACCTCTTTCCGGCGAGCCCTCAATCACGAGGGCTTTGCCGCATAACAGGAGTATTTATGAACACAACAATTTCAAAAATAAAAGAAACGGCAATGCGCATTGTGTTTATGCTTTGCGCCTGCGTTTCCATTATATCGGTAATTTTAATATGCGTGTTCCTCTTTTCAAACGGAATACCTACCATGGGCAAAATAGGCTTTTCAAATTTTCTTCTCGGCAAGCGCTGGAAGCCGCTTGAAGACCTTTACGGCATAATGCCGATGATAATAGGCAGCATTTACGTTACGGCGGGAGCTATTATTATCGGCGTGCCGATAGGCGTTTTATGCGCGGTGTTTTTGGCGCGCTTTTGCCCAAAAGGGCTTTACAAAATTTTCAAGCCCGCAGTTGACCTGCTTGCAGGAATACCCTCTATTGTCTACGGCTTTTTCGGGCTGGTGGTAATTGTGCCCGCAATGCAGAATTTGTTCGGCGGCTCGGGTAAAAGCGTGCTTACCGCCTCTGTAATGTTAGGCATTATGATTTTGCCCACCATTATAAGCGTTTCCGAGGCGGCAATACGCGCCGTGCCCGAAAGCTACTACGAGGGCGCTTTGGCACTGGGCGCTACGCACGAGCGCAGCATTTACAGAACGGTGCTGCCCGCGGCAAAATCGGGCATTACGGCGGGCGTTATTTTGGGAATAGGCAGGGCAATAGGCGAGGCTATGGCGGTTAATATGGTTGCGGGCAACCAGGCTATAATACCCACAAGCATTTTCAGCGGTGTGCGCACACTTACCTCCAACATAGTGCTTGAAATGGGCTACGCTGCCGATTTACACAGAGAGGCGCTTATAGCAACCTCGGTTGTGCTGTTTGTGTTTATTCTTATAATAAACCTCTTGTTTTCACTTGTTAAAAAGGAGAAAAAGTAATGGAAGCTGTAAATAAAATCTCCTTAAAGCAAAAATTTTTAAATTACAAAAATCACCCCGGCTCGCTTATTATGCTGCTTTTAACCTGGCTTGCGGCATTGCTTACGGCGGCGGTTGTGGTCTTTCTTGTGGCGTATATACTTATTAAGGGCATACCTAACATTAAGCCCTCGCTTTTTGAGTGGCAGTACAACAGCGAAAACGTTTCAATGATGCCCGCAATAATAAACACGGTTATAATGACGGCTCTGTCCCTTTTACTTGCTGCGCCTATAGGCATTTTTTCGGCGGTTTATTTAACCGAGTACGCAAAGCGCGGCAATCCGCTCGTAAAGGTGGTAAGAGTTACTACCGAAACCCTTGCGGGAATACCGTCAATAGTTTACGGACTTTTCGGTTACTTGATTTTCGTTATCGCCTGCCATTTTCATCAATCAATGCTTTCGGGCGCACTGACTTTGGCTATTATGATACTGCCTACCATGATGCGCACCACCGAGGAAGCCTTGCTCGGCGTGCCCGACGCATACAGAGAGGGCAGCTTCGGGCTGGGCGCGGGCAGACTGCGCACGGTTTTCAAGGTGGTGCTGCCCTCCGCCGTACCGGGAATACTCTCGGGCGTTATACTTTCTGTCGGCAGAATTGTGGGCGAAACGGCGGCGCTTATATACACTTCGGGCACGGTTGCGGGAATACCGAAGGACCTAATGCACTCGGGCAGAACGCTTTCTGTTCATATGTACGCGCTACTGAGCGAGGGGCTTTATATGAATGAGGCTTATGCCACGGCGGTGGTGCTGCTGATACTTGTGCTTATAATAAATATGCTGTCGGGTCTTATAGCTAAAAGAATTACGGCAAAGGGGAAATAAAAAACTATGGAAAAATTTACTGTAAAAAATCTTGATTTATGGTATAATGACTTTAAGGCGCTTAAAAATATAAATCTCGGTATGCGGGAAAACAGCATAACCGCCTTTATAGGACCCTCGGGCTGCGGTAAATCGACCCTGCTTAAATCCCTTAACCGTATGAACGATTTGGTTGAGGGCTGCCGCATTACGGGCGAGGTGCTGCTGGACGGTGATGATATTTACGGCAATATGGACGTGAATATGCTGCGCAAGCGCGTGGGAATGGTTTTTCAAAAGCCTAACCCGTTTCCTATGTCGATATATGATAACATAGCCTTCGGTCCGCGCACCCACGGCATACGCTCAAAGGCAAAGCTTGATGAAATTGTGGAAGAATCGCTGCGCGACGCCGCTATATGGGACGAAACCAAGGACGTGCTTAAAAAAAGCGCCCTTGCAATGTCGGGCGGGCAGCAGCAGCGCCTTTGCATTGCGCGCGCGCTGGCTGTAAAGCCCGAGGTGCTTTTAATGGATGAGCCTACAAGCGCGCTCGACCCTATATCTACCTCTAAAATAGAAGACCTTGCGCTTGAGCTTAAAAAGAAATACACCATAATAATGGTCACGCACAATATGCAGCAGGCGGTAAGAATTTCCGATTACACGGCGTTTTTCCTTTTGGGTGAGGTAGTGGAATACTCCGAGACCGAGAAAATGTTCTCAACGCCGCAGGATAAACGCACCGAGGATTATATTACGGGAAGGTTCGGTTGATTATGAGAAATAAATTTGACAGTCAGCTTGAAAAGCTGAATTTAGAGCTTATAACAATGGGCGCGCTCTGCGAGGACGCCATAAGCGCATCGGTAAAAGGCTTTTTGGATGACGACGACGCGCTCTGCCAAAAGGCGGTTGAAACCGAGGACGAAATTAACCGCAAGGAGCGGGATATTGAGTCTATTTGTATGAAATTACTGCTTGAGCAGCAGCCCGTAGCGCGCGATTTAAGGGTTATATCCTCCGCGCTTAAAATGATTTCGGATATGGAGCGCATAGGCGACCAGGCATATGATATTGCCGAAATTGCGAAATTTATTAAAAACAGCAACGTTAAAAGCAAAATCCACATTAAGGATATGGCAATCGCCGCCACCAAAATGGTGACCGACAGTGTTAACTCCTTTGTTAAAAAGGATGTGGAATTAGCGCGCGCAGTTATGGCATATGACGATAAGGTGGATAACCTTTTCAACTGCGTTAAGGATGAGCTTGTGCAGCTGATAACCGAGGATAAAGCCAACGGCGAGTTTTGCATTGACCTTTTAATGATTGCGAAATATCTTGAGCGCATAGGCGACCACGCGGTGAATATAGCCGAGTGGGTGGAATACTCAATTACCGGCACGCACAGATAAAATAAAAAAGGGACGTGGAAAAATGGTATATCTGCTTGAAGACGACGAGAGCATACGTCGGTTTGTGATTTACGCGTTAAGACAAACCGGAATGGAGGCGGAGGGCTTTCCGCTGCCGTCGCTTTTTAAAGAGGCGGTGGAGCATAAAAAGCCCGATGTTGCCCTGCTTGATATAATGCTGCCCGAGGAGGACGGAATTTCCGTTTTGAAGTGGCTGCGTTCCCGCCCCGATACAAAGCAGCTGCCCGTTATTATGTTAACCGCCAAATCCACCGAATACGATAAGGTGGTAGGGCTTGACAGCGGCGCAGATGACTATATAGCCAAGCCTTTCGGCACAATGGAGCTTATATCCCGCATAAAGGCGCTGCTGCGAAGAACCGCGGCGGCAGACGTTGAATACACCGTGGGCAAGCTTTATGTAAACAAGACAAAGCATATTGTAACGGTGGACGGAAAGGAAACCGAGCTTACCTTAAAGGAATTTGAGCTTTTGTGCCTGCTGCTTAAAAACCGCGGCGCTGTGTTTACGCGCGACCAGCTTTTAAACGATATATGGGGCTACGATTACGACGGCGAAAACCGCACGGTGGACGTGCACATAAGAAGCCTGCGCTCAAAGCTCGGGGAGAGCGGAGATATTATAGGAACAGTACGGGGAGTCGGCTATAAAATAGTTTGACAAAAGGGGTATTTTTATGACCGGAAAAATTTACAGAGGAATACTTATTTCAACCGTTATAACAATGCTTGCCTGCCTTATTTTCACGGTGGGAGTGCAGTATCAGATATATGATGAAAAATCATACAAGGAGCTTCGCAGCAGGGCGGAAATAATAAGCATTGCGGCAGAGGCAAACGACCTTTCCGAATATTCGGGTATAAGCGACAGAATAACCCTTATAGACCCCTCGGGAAAGGTTCTTTACGATAATAAGAGCAACCCCGACGCCATGGAAAATCACTCGAGTCGCCGCGAGGTAAAAGAGGCGAAAGCCGACGGCGAGGGGTATGATACGCGCCGCTCGGAAACCTTAGGTCAAAAGACCTGCTATTACGCAAAAAAGCTTAAAAACGGCAACATTTTGCGTATTGCGGGCGCGTCGCTTACTGTTTGGGCGGTAGTGCTTGAGCTTTTGCCGCCTATTTGCGCCATTGCGATTATGGTGTTTGTGCTTGCCAATATTTTAGCGACGGTTATAGCTAAAAAAATAGTAAAGCCGATAAACGAAATTGACCTTGACAGACCCGTGGCTGATTCGGCATACAGCGAGCTTTCGCCGTTTATTTCAAAAATAAACGCGCAGAACCGCAAAATTGACCGCCAGATAGCAAAGCTCATGCGCAGCCGCCGCGAATTTGAGGCGATTGCCGAGAATATGAGCGAAGGATTGGTGCTTACCGATATTAACGGCAATATTTTGACCCACAATAAGGGCACTGAAAAATTCTTCGGAACGCAGGGCGATATAAACGGCAGCAATATTTTGACCCTCAACCGCAGTGAGGTTTTCAGAAAAATATTTGACGATATTAAGGAAAAGCGCTCGGGCGACGACGTTTTACCGCTTGACGGAAAATACTTCAATATAACCGCAAACCCGGTTTACGATGAAAACGGCGAGCCCTGCGGCGCGGTTATACTACTTGTTGATATAACCGAAAAGGAAAAACGCGAAAAGCTGCGCCGCGAATTTACGGCGAACGTATCGCACGAGCTTAAAACCCCGCTTACCTCAATTTGCGGAATATCCGATATGATTATGAACGGCATTGTAAAGCCCGAGGATGTTAAGGGCTTCGGCGGGGATATTAACCGCGAGGCTGCGCGCCTGCTTGCCCTTGTGAACGATATTATAAGGCTTTCAGAGCTTGACGAGGGCGCAGAGGATACCGAGAAAACGGAAACGACAGATATATTAGATGTAGCAAACGATGCGGTAAAGAGCATTTCGGGCGTAGCGCAAAAAGCGGGAATAACCGTAACGGCAGAGGGCAGCAGCACCCTTGTAAACGGCGGGAAATCGCTTATTTTTGAAATGATATATAACCTTTGCGATAACGCGGTAAAATACAACCGCGAGAACGGCAGCGTTAAGGTGACCGTAGGCTCTGCGGGCGGCAGCGCATTTATTCAGGTGAGCGACACGGGCATAGGCATAGCGCCCGAGCATATAGACCGCATTTTCGAGCGGTTTTACCGTGTGGATAAAAGCCGCTCAAAGCAAAGCGGCGGCACGGGGCTGGGGCTTTCAATAGTAAAGCACATAGCGCTCAGTCTCGGCGGTAAAATTTCGGCTGAAAGTAAGCCGGGCGAGGGTACAGAGATAACAATTTTACTGCCCGAGAAAAAGAAACAATAAAAACAAAGACCGCATTTATAAGAAAAGGCAAGCAGCCGCAAATTCAGCGACCGCTTGCTTTTTTAAATATCAATCGTCAGGAATTGTGAGGAAACTCGGCAATTTCAAAGCCCTTGGCGCGAATGCCTTCTATAACATCGCCTAAGACAGCCGCGTTTGTTTTTGATACCGCGTGGATAAGATAGATAGCCCCGCCGTGAACGTCGTTCAGCATTTTTTGCTTCGCTGCGGCTTCGTCGGGCTGGTTTTTCGTATCCCAGTCCTTATAGGCAAAGCTCCAGTTCATTGTTTGGTAGCCGAGACTTTGGGCAACCGCGAGGGAGCGAACGGAGTATTCACCCATGGGCGGTCTGAAAAGGAACATTTCATAGCCGTATTTGGTTTTAATATAATCGTGCAGCCCCCGGATTTCCTTTTTCATTTCCGCAACGGTGAGCGTGGGAAATGATTTATGGCTTACCGAGTGATTGCCGAGAATGTGCCCCTCGTTAATTATTCGTTTAACTATTTCCGATGTAGATTTGGATTTGCAGTAGCCCATTGTAACGAAAAAAATTCCCTTTGCGTTTTTCTCTTTAAGAGTATCAAGGATTTTTGCGGTATAACCGTTTTCATACCCGAGGTCAAATGTCAGGTACACATTGTTTGACTGCGGCGCTATAAATACCGCCCCGTATTTTGCAGCCTTTTCCTGCGCGGCAACAGCGCCCGTAGGTCTGTTTGCGCTGTCCTTTCTGCTGCCCGGACCGTACTCGCGGCGTGTATTATCGAGCTGCATAAATTTTTCATCCTCGGGGCTGACAGGCGCAGGTGTGGGTGCAGGCGCGGGCTTAGTCTCCGGCTTTGAAGCGGGTTGGGAAGCCTTTGAAACCGTGCTTTCGGCAGGCGGCTCTGCAGCGGACGACGCGGGCTCGGAAGACGGCGCGGGTTCGGCGGAGCTTACATCTGAGCTTGCATTATCGGAAACCGCGGGCTGTGATGAAACGGTGCTCTTTACCGATGAAGAGTTATTCTGTGATTTTTTACAGCCTGCCGTAAGTAACGCCGCGCAAAGCAACAAAGCGGCTGCTTTAATTTCTGTTCTCATATTTTTACCCCCTTAATCTTATATAACAGATTTTTTAACCGGATGCAATATTTTTTTGAAAAACATTTCAGGGATAAAAAATGAAAAATTATTTCACGGTGAGAAAATGCCGTCTATCAGGCTGTTCAGCTGCGAAACCGCACTGTCGGAGCGTTTATCGGTTACATACACCGTATTTACAGCCGTTGAGGAAAGCACGGAAAAAAACTCGCGGAATATTTCGGGCAGCGAGTGGTTTTTGCAGTTTACCTTGACCGCCGAGGGCAGGTGAGTATCTGTAATAAGCCTTAAAATGTTGTCGTCACCGAACAGCTCAGTCATAAAAAACTCTGCGGCTTTTCGGTTGGCTTTTTCAGATACAAAGAGCGTATCCGCGCGGATTATAAGGTTTATATTTTCGTTTTCGTATGCGTTTATTCCGGGTGTGAATACAAGCTTTGAAGAAAGCGGCATATTTTGCTGAATTTTAATTATATCAAGGTAGGAGCAAAGCCAGCCTGCGGTTTTGCCCGAGGTAAACAAATCGGACGGGTTTCGTGATTTCTTTAAAATTCCCGAATCCGCCATTTTTTTAAGCCTTTCAAGCCCCGCCGCAGAGAGCTCCTCGGAAAGCCTGCCCGAGCCTATTTCTTCGGCAGAGCCGCCGCGTGAAATACAAAGCGGCGCAATAAAGCCCCAGTAAAGGCTTTCATCGTCAGTAAGCATTGGGTTGGACCTTATAAATTCCGAGCCGAACGTTTGCGGAAAGCGGCAGGGGGCAGCGGCGTTTTCGCGAATGTACGGCAGCTTATCTATCCATACTCCGTCGGTCTCCAAAAAGAGGGGCAGACCTATAATTTCCCCGCCGCTGCGGTAAAGCAGCTCGGGAATAAATTCCGCAATATCCGCTATATTATCAAGCGCGGCAAAGCCTTTGGCGCGCTCATCGTCCATACGGTCGGTAATTAAAATATCGGCGCTGCTTTCGACCTCGGTAAAGGTTACCTTTAAATCGGGATATTCAGAGCCTATGGTGCGTATTACTCTTTCAAACGCGTGGTAATAATAGGAATTGCAGCATAATTTAAGCTCGGCGCTTACCGCCGTTCCTACCGCTTTGCGGGAGACGCGCATATTCATATCGCACCCGCAGGCGAGCAATAAAAGCGCCGCGCACCCGAGGGCAATAATTTTTTTAAGAAACAGCGATTGTCTACTCATCGCTTTTCGCCCCGCTTTTTCTGTACGCAATCGGCTGAACGCCGGTTTTTTCCTTAAAAATTCTGCTGAAATACTTTGTGTTGTCAAAGCCGACCATATCGCTTATTCTGCCTATGGAAAAGGTAGTGCCGATAAGCAGCTTTTTTGCCTGCTCAATGCGTATATCAAGCAGATAATCGCTGTAATTTTTTCCTGTTTTTTGCTTGAAAACGCGGCTTATATAGCTTGAGTTGGAATAAAACATTTCCCCTAAAGAGGAAAGGGTGATATTCTGCGCGTAGTTTTCTTCAAGATAGTGCACTATCTTTTGAACCAGCTGCGAGGAATTGTGGTTTTCATATTCCTCAAACGAGCCGAGTATATAATTATTAAGAGCGTTGAAAATCAGCTCGGTGCCGCTGTCTTTGCCGAATTGCGGCGGTGTTACCGAAAGGGCGGAAAGCTGCTCGCGGCAGACCCTTACAAGCTCATCCGAAAGCTTGCGGCTTACGGCGTAAACGGCTTCGCGGTCGGGCGACGCTTTAAGCTCCGTGAAAATTTGCTTTAATATATCAGTGCATTTCGGCAGGTCCTTTTCTTCTATTGCTTTTTTAAGGGCTATTTCGCTGCCGAGCGGGTAGGCAAGCTCTCTGTCGGAGGTAAGCTTTTCTTTAATTCGCTCTAATGTTTCTTTAAGCTCACGTGGAGATACCGGCTTTAAAAGAAAATCAAAAACGCCTATTTTAATAGCCTGCTTTGCATACTCAAATTCATCATACCCCGTAAGAATAATAACCTCTGTTGCAGGCAGAGATTTTTTTATTTCGGTTGCAAGGGTTATGCCGTCGCAAAAGGGCATTTTAAGGTCGGTTATGACAATATCGGGCGTGAGCGAAAGTATTAGCGGCAGCGCTTCTTTGCCGTTTTCGGCCTCGCCCGCAAGGGTAAAGCCGATATTTTCCCAGTCAAGCAGCTTTTTCATACCGTTTCGTATTATGCTTTCATCATCCACCAGAAAAACCGTAAGCATTTTTTCGGGCATAGCTTTTAATTCTCCTTTCTCGGCTTTTTAAACTGATACAGCGCGTTTGCATCGGGCGACGCGGGAATTGAAAACGAAACCGACATACCCTCGTTTTCGCGGCTTTGAATTATCAAGCCGCGGTTATCGGAAAAGTAGAGCCGCAGGCGCTCGTTTACATTATAAAGCCCTATGCCGTGCTCGGCGGGCATATCGCGGCGGCTGAGTTTTTCGGCTAATTTATCAAGCTCGTCTACCGTCATACCTCTGCCGTTATCCGATACCGTGAAATAAATATCCCGTCCCTCTTTTTTTATGCCGACGTTTATTACAAGCTTATGCGAAATATCCTTAAAGCCGTGCGAAAAGCAGTTTTCGAGTATAGGCTGCAAAAGAATTTTCGGCATATAGCAAATGAGCGCCTCGGGGTCGGCATCATAATTTACTTCAAGCTTTTCCTGCAGGCGCAGCTTTTGCAGGGACAAATAATTCTTTATCTGCGCAAGCTCCTCTTTTACGGTAACGGGCTTATCACTGTTGCGTATATGATACCTGAAAAGCGCCGAGAGATTGAGCAGCGCCTCGGCAATATCGTTTTTATCGTCAAGCACCGCCATCATTCTTATAGTATCTAACGAATTGTAGAGAAAATGCGGGTTTATCTGGCTTTGCAGCATTTGATATTTCGCCTCGGTCTCCCGCTTTTCCGATTCCGAAACGGCGTAGATCAGGTTGTTAAGCTCGCTTGCCAAGCTGTTGAAATTATTGAAAAGGTCGCCGAACTCATCGTTTCGCTTTTGCGAAATACGCGTTTCAAGGTCGCCGTCGCTGAGCTTCTTCATTGCAAACTGGAGCGTTTTTATGGGGCTTGTGAAAGAAAACGATACTATTACCGTCATTATTATTATAACCGCCGCGCAAATAAGACTTAACGAAACCAATCGGTTAAGCAAGGTTTTTGCGCTTGAGGTGACGAAATTATAAGGCACTGCCGCCGCAACCGACCACCCCGTATCCGCCACGGAGCTGCTTACGGGCAAATATTTTTTGCCGTCTATTTTAATTTTACCTATGTTTTTTCCGCCGTTTGTCAGTGCGGAGGGAATGTTTTTTTCAGAGCCCGTGGTGTAAACGAGGGTATTGCTGTTATCAAATATATAAAGAATAGTGCCTTTTCCGAAATTGCCCGCGGCGCATATTTCCGAAAATTGCGAAACGGGGCATTCCGAAATAACGTAGCCCGTATACATATTAAGCCCTGTGCTGTTTTCAAAGGATGTATCAAGGTGGCGGCAGGCAACCGAGAAAATGCGGGCGTCGGCGGAAAATTCGTATTTTGAGGTTTTTACGGGCAGCAGCACCGTGTTGCCGGTTGAAGAGCGCAGCGGCGCGTAGTAATCATCGTCAATTGAAAATGACGGGCGGTCGAACTTCCCGTCCGTGTAGGAGATAGATTCGTCTTCAAGCGAGGTTATTATAAGGGAATAAACGTCCTCATTTGTGCGCGCAACCGATTCGAGCGCCTCCTGTGCCCTATGCTCAAGCTCCGCTAAGGATACGGGGTCTGTTTCAAATTCCGTAAATTTATTGCGCAGATATTCAGGTACGGCGGCGGTGTTATCCACCATACGTGTAGTTTGGTCCACGCGCGATATATACTCCGAAAAAATCATCGCTATCTGTTTTGTCATTTGGGTGTAGGTTTCCTTAGCCTCGCGCTCAAGCGCAATATTGCTTGAACGAACCGTGAAAATACTGAAAATAATTATCGGTATTAAAACAGCGGTTAAAAAAACCGACAAAAGCTCCGTACGTATGGTAACTTTTCCCGAAAAGCGCCTACCTTTCATATTCACCTCATAATTACAAATTATTTTTGTCTAATTATAACTATAAGTTATGAACACACTGTTAACAAAAACCTTATTTACCACTATTTGCCCGCCCTTATTAAAAGTAGTAAAAAAAAGTAACCTAAACGTAAAAAAAGTGTGACGACACTTTGTTGTGCTTAATGTATAATAAAATCAGCAAATCAAAAGGGAAGTGTGTTATTTTGACTAAGGGCATCGTCGGGTTGAGGAAAAGAATTACTGCGGTGGCGCTGAGCCTTGTTATTGCGTTCGGTTCGCTGCCCGTAATTTCCGTTTTTGCGGAGCCGGATGAAACGTTCAGCGGCTTTTCCGGCTGGAGCGTTTCGGAAAAGGATAAGCTTGCCGCAGTTACGGGTAAAAGCGGCTACGAAGCCCAAATAACCAAGCACTCGGGAAAGGCTTCCGAGCTTTTATCGGACGCGGTTTTCGTAAAGAGCGGCAAAAAGTACCGTGCGGGGGTTTCCGTAGGCTCTGCCGCCGCAAAGGCGGACGCCGAACTGCTGATTGCCTTTTTCGGTGATGAAAAGTGCGAAAACCTGATAGGCGAGGCAGTAAGCCTTGAAAAAAGCAATCCTACCGCCGATTTGGGCGAGCTCGGCGGCGATTTTACCGTGCCCGAGGGCGCAAATTACGCGCGTATTATTATAAGGCTCGGGGCAAACGGTAAGGCGGGCGACGAATACACGGTTGATAACGCTTACATTTATATATACAGCGCTGCGGCGCCGATATTTGAAAACAGAGACGCCGCAGGTTATAAGGACGGCGAATGGGCGCGCCATTATAACGACGCAGTGTGGGAGAACACCGAAACGCACGGTATTGAAACGGTGGAGCAAGGCTTTGAAAGCGACGGCGCTTTGCATATTTTCAACACCGAGCCCGAAACGGATATGTGGCTTACCTTTACCGCAGACAGCGTGCCTGCGGGGGAATACACCGTTTCTATGAAGGTAAAGGGCAGCGTTACAGCGCCCGACCAGGCGTTCCGCTTTACCGACCGTACGCATATAGATACGGCGAAAAACATAACCGCCGGCAGCGTAAGCTTTGAAGACTGGACGGATTACTCCTATACATATACTTCCGACGGCAGCAGGGATTTTTACCTTATATTCAGCAAGTATAACGGAAAAACCGATTTTTATATAGACTGCCTTAAGGTTGTGAATAACGCTACCGGCAAGGATGTGCTCGGCGGTAAGGGCGATTTTTGTGTAAGCGGCGGATATAACCTCATAACTTCAAATAACCTTATAAAAAACGGCGATTTTGAGGACATTGTATATACATATTTATCACCCGATAAATTCAACGGTAATTTTGACGGTGCAGCGGTTAATGAAGAGGAGCTTAAGTGGAGCATTTTCGATAACGCAACGAACGATACTCTGGAGCTTATAACCGATACTGCCCACGGCGGAGCGCTTGAAATGACAAAGGGCGCATCTGCCGCTCCCGGTGCGGGCTGGGTTACGCTTGCAAGCCCGAACATCTCGGTGGAGCAGGGGCAAAAATACCGTTTCGGCGCCGATTTAAAGGGGACGGGAAGTAATCCATACTATATTATAACGGCGTATTGGTTTTTCGATAACGGAAAAGCCCCCGAGCAGGTAAAAGCGGGAGAAGGCGATTTGCAAAGCGGGTGGAACACCGTTACGGCAGATTTCACAGCGCCGCAAAACGCAAAGGAATTTCAGCTGCGAATTGTGTTCCAGGGCGCTGCGGGCGATAAAATGCAACTTGATAACGCCTCTTTCTGCCCGCTTAAGGGCGCACCCTCATTAGAGGGTTGGCAGTACGCGGTAGGGTATTCAAATCCCGACCTTGAAAACTGTTACGTAAGGCTTGAGGATAAGGGCAATGCGGATGACGGCTCGGTACATTTTTACCGCGAGTACGAAAATAATACGCCGAATATAAGCGCCGCGGTTTCATATGAGTTTAGAGTGCTTGAAAACGGCAAGACCTATGTTGCGGAGCTGTGGATAAAAGGAAAGACCCAAACGGCGGGAGACCCACTGTCGGCTGAACTCGGTTGGGGGCTCGGCAAGTGGGCGAAGTCTGGAACGGCGGGGCTGCAGTTTGATATTGCGGATTATGCCGATTGGACAAAAGTATCCTACGAATTTACGGTAACAAACACCCAGTGGGCGCCGCTTATAATATCGGCGGGCGGATATGCGGGCGTTGACTGCCATATTGATAATATAACGGTTTACGAGAAGAGCGACGCGACGAAAACAAACCTTATAGAAAACAGCGGCTTTTACTCTTACTCAGACCCCGATACTTCAAGACAGCTGATTAAAAACGGCGATTTTGAAAATATGCGCGTGCTCTCTGCCCCCGGCTGGAGCTTTTCGGGCAAGACCGATTACGACAAGGCTTCATCGGTTATTTCGTTAGGCAAAAATTCCGCGGCGGTTTCTTACCGCTACAATGTTGAGGGCGGGCAAATATTCCGCACGGCGGTAAACGGTAACGGCGGAAAGCTTAAAATAACCTTTAATAACGGCAGCGAGTGCGAGCCCGAAAGCTCGGGCGGCATATTTATTGTGCCGAACGGCGCAAAGTTTATGCGCGTTTCATATATTTCGGAAAGCAGCGCAACGCTTAAAAGTATTACGCTTAAACTGCTTGAAAACCCCGAAAACTACGATTTTGAAATTAAAAACCCCGAGAACGATATGCCGCTTAACTGGCAATATTATTGCGACGGCGAGGACTCCGAAATATTCAAGGTTAAATACGCTGCAAACGAGGGTATTGACGGCAGCAGCGCTATGAAAGCGACAGCCGAAAAGGATAACAATAAATTTGCAGTTATTTACGGCAAGCGTATGAATGCCGCGGCAAACGGCGTTTACCGAGTTACTTTCCAAGGAAAATACTCGGGTGAGGAAATAAGCGTTTTCCCGTATGTGAGAACCTATAAAGAAAACGGCAGCGATACAAGCGAGACATCATCCTACAACTGGCTTACCGCCGCAAACTCTCAAAATAACGACGGCGAATGGCACAGCTACACCTCAGACTTTACTGCGGGCGGCGACTCCGCATTTTACGAGATGCGCTTTGAAATACGCTCAAATAAGGCGGGAGCGGAGTTTTTATTCGATAATATCACGGTTGAGTATTTAGGCGACGCGACCGACCCGAACTTAGACTTTGAGAGCGGCGAAAACGGTCAAAAGGTATTTAACTGGAATATGTACGAGCGCCGCGAAAGCCCGAATAACCCCGGCGAATTTGAAGAGGGCAGCTTTGGGGCATACACTGCGGTAAAGGCAGAGGGCGCGTCAATGGACGGAAGCGCCGCGGTGCACATAAGCAAGCCGCAAACAGGCGACGTTCAGCTTTACCTGCAAAGCATTATGCTGCCAGTAACGGGAAATACCAATTACCTGCTCAGTTTTGACGCAATGGCGCAGGGCAACAAAAAAGGCTCGCTGCAAATATGCGTAAGGCAGTATAAAAACGCGGGCGGCGATAACGTTAAGGATGAGTCCGAAGCATTCAAATGGGTGACCGAGGCGTATGAATACGGCTCGTTTGACTGGAAAAACTGCGGCGCGGTATTTAAAACCGCAAAGGACGCGAAATTCGTTAAGATCTGGCTTGTTTCAAGCACCTCGGACGCTATGGATATGTATATAGATAACGTGGCGCTTACCGAAACGAGCGAGGTAGAAGACCCGAACCTTGACTTTGAATACACCGCGGGCGGCAAGCCTATTAACTGGACCTTTGCCACATCCGACGGTATTGCGAAAATTTCCGCCGATAAAAGCGTTTACTACCGCGGGAATAATTCGCTGCACATTGAAAAGCAGTATAACAGAATCAACTATACCACCGCCGCTATGCAAAAGCGGATAAACGTTACCGCGGGCGATAAAATAGAGTTTGTTATTCATATGCGCAGTAAGGACTCCGCATCAGGCTCGTTTACCGCGTCGCTTTCCTGCTATAACAGCGCAGGCAAGCTGGTTCAAAGCTGGACGGGGCAGGATAGGGTGCTTAATTCCGACAGCACCTTGAGCGACTGGCAGGAATACAGAATACCCTACACCGCTTCAAAGAATGTTAGCAGCGTTTTACTCACCCTTCGCATAGGCGGCAGAAAAGCCAACGTATACTTTGATTCGATAGAGTATTATAACTACACCGAGAGTGGCGAAACGGTTTACGCAGAGGATTTTGCATCCCCCTCATCGGACGGAATGTTCGGCGGCTTTAAAAAGACCGACGTTAAGGGCAATCCCGCTTTCGGCACTGCGGGCGAAGCGATAATTTCGGGCGGCACGGGCGACAGCGCGGCTATTGAAAAGAAAATCAATATAATAAATACCGATTATTCATATCAGTTTACCGCACATTACAGAACCGCGGGCATGGCAGCAGGTAAATTAAGTCTTATAGGCTATAACTGGAAGAATGAGCCTGTGAGCGCGGTTGTTGAGCGCGAAATATCGGGCGCACCCGTTTCAACCGAAATGAAGGTTGATTTTACGGCAATAAACGCGGCGTATTACGTTTTGCGGTTTGAAAAGAGCGGGGGCGACGGCGACGTTGCTTTAAACGACGCAGCTATACGCACCACCGCAGAACCGAGCGTAAACCTCGGTTGGGAGGGCGCGTGGATAGTTCACCCCGCCGAATACGATACCATAGAAAGCCAGAAAAACAACGAGCGCTACTACTATTACCGCCAGGAAATAAACCTTGAAAGCACCGTAAAATCGGCGCAGATGCAGATAACGGCGGACGACAGAGCCGATGTTTACATAAACGGAGAAAAGGTTTACGAGGAAACCCGCACGGGCGATACATGGAGCTTGCCTGTGACCCTTGATATTACGGAATATCTGCAAAAGGGTAAAAACGTTATTGCGGTGCGATTGTACAACGGCGTTTACAGATATGCGCTTTTGTACGACGGAATAGTAAAGATGGATAACAATTCCGTGCTGAGGTTCTACACCGATGAAAACGTGTATGTTGCGCGCGAGGCGATAGGGGAAAGCAAGACCCCGAACCCGCAGTGGAGCGACTCCGACGCCGATAACTTTATGAAGCCCGATTACGATATGTCGTCAGGCGGCTGGACAAAGGCGGAAATTTACGCCAATGTAGGCAGCGGCGGCTGGGGAGCAATTGACTTTGATTTCTCGGAATATTCCGATTACAAAATAGAAACCAATGAGTTTACTTTCCCGAAAAACACGATTTACGCGGGCGATACCGTAAAGGTTACGGCTAAGCTCAAAATTCCGGAAAAGCTGCCCGAGGCTGCAAGCTTTAAGATTTATTTCTGGAAACGCAACTCCACAAGCCGCATTTGCACGGGCACTATTACCTTAGCAAACGGCAAAACCACAAAATCGTGGCCTACGGGCAAGGAATTTACCGCCGAGTTTGAAATAACCGTTCCGCAGTTTTTGGCGGCGGGCGATTACACGGTGCAGTTTGATAACACCGTGGCGGTAATCAGCGATTATTACATTAACAATAAGGTCGGCAGCCTGAAAATTGCGCAGTACAAGCAGGAGGTTTCGACAAAGAGCGAAATTAAAATGTATAACGGCAAGCCTACCGTATTTGTAAACGGTGTGGCGCAGGCGCCCTTATGGTACAGCCGCCCCGAGCGCGATACCCAGTTTGACCAATCCGAAATGGAGGGGCTTGCAAACGTAGGTATAGACACTTCAATTGCGTTTATTCTGCCGCGCGAAACGCTCGGCGAGCTTTGGATGTCCGACGGGACTATAAAAACCGAGACCATAGACCAGCAGATTTTGGGCACGCTTGCCGCAAACCCCAATTCACAGCTTGTTATGGCGATTGATACCACGCCGCCGCAGTGGTGGCTGGACGCTCACCCCGAGGAGTGCGTAAAGCTTAACGACGGCACGGTGAGCAAGGAGTCCTTCTCCTCCGAACTGTGGAAAAAGGAAACGGGCGAAAAGGTTACCGAAATAATAAATTACCTTATGCAGCAGCCCTATGCCAATAATATTATAGGCTTTAAAATTACGGGCGGCACTACCTATGAATGGCAGTGGTGGGGAATAAACGGCAGCACAAAGGTAGGTGATTATTCATCGGTAGGGCTTACCGCCTTCCGCGCATGGCTTAAAGAAAAGTATAAAACCGACGCGGCGCTGAAAGCCGCCTGGGGCAATAATTCGGTAACGCTCGCATCTGCTGCAGTTCCGAGCATTACGGCGCGCAGCGAAACAGAGTTCGGCAGCATTTTAAGCGCGGGCAAGAACCGCCGGGCAATAGATTACGAGCTGTTTATGGGCGAGAAGAAGACCGAGTCAATGCTTTATTTTGCATCCCTTGTGAAAAAGGCCACCAATAACAGGCTTTTCGTAGGAACATACGCGGGCTATCTGCTCAACGTTATGAACTACGATATGGCAGCCTCTACCTCGCAGACCTCTTTCCAGAAGATACTTGAATCCGACAGTATTGATTTCATAACCTGCCCGTGGAATTACGGCGAGCGCGAAATAGGCTATTCGGGCGATTATATGTCGACAGTTGACAGCGTTACCGCGCACGGAAAGCTCTATATAGCGGAGGACGACAACCGCAACCACACCACAACGATGTTTGAAGCGCCCGACGCGCGTGCATCAGTCGGTTGGACGCGCACCGCCGAGCAATCCATAGAGCAGTTAAAGCGCAACTTTGCATATGCCCTTTCAAAGGGCTGCGGGCTGTATCTCTACAGCCTTGCGGGTACTTATTTCACCGATAAGCAGCTGTGGGAGACCGCGTCTGCCATGATGCAGGAAATGACCTTGTCATTAGGGCTTGAACGCAAGAGCGTTTCGGATATAGCGGTGTTTTACGATGAGCAGTCGCCCGCGTATATGCCGTATTCGGGATCTGACCTTACAAACGAGCTTTTGTATAAGGGGCTGCTGACAGCGCAGCGCAAGGAGCTTTACAGCCTCGGCGCACCGTATGATACATACCTGCTTGACGACCTTGAAAAAGGGCTTGTACCCGAGCATAAAATAAATATTATGCTCTCGACCACGCAGGTTACAGAGGCAGAGCGCCGCGCAATAAGCGAAAAGCTGCAAAAGAACGGCAACGTTATTATATGGGTGTTCACATCGGGTATGTCCGACGGAAACACCACCTCGGTCGCTAACCTTTCAGCCCTTACGGGAATGAATATGAAGCTTATTGAAAGCCCCAATTCCGAGCGCAAGCTTATGGGCACGGTTGAGGTTGAAAATTATAACAGCTGGGTAACAGCGGGGCTGGCAGACGTCAGCTTCGGCGCGATAGAGTACAGAACCTTAGCCCCCGTTATAGCGGTGGATGATGAAAGCGCCGTAACCCTCGGTTACCACACCGAGCAAAACGGCTACGGAACAAACAACGTAGGCTTTGCCTTAAAAGAAATGACCGACGAAAAGGGAAATAACTGGACGAATATTTACTCGGCAGTACCCTGTATTCCGGCTGATATTTTAAGGAACATTTTAAAGCACTGCGGCTGCCACAGCTATGATGAAACCGCAAGCGACGTGATTTACGCCGATAACAATTATATTTCCGTTCATTCGCTTTTCGGCGGAGAAAAGACTATTTCGCTGCCGGGTAATTACACGGTATACGATGTGTTTAACCGCAAGGTTATTGCTAAGAGCGTAAACAGCTTTACCTACAGCTCGGATAAGGGCGAAACAAGGCTTTTCCGCATTTCGAAGAATAATAAAATAAAGCTTTATTTCACAAGAACCGCGGGCGGCACTGTAAGCCCCGAGGGACTGAACGAAGCGGAATACGGCGGAAAGGTGACCCTTACCTTTAAGCCGAACAGCGGGTACAGGCTCGGCTACCTGCTTATAGACGGCGTGAAAACCACCGTAAACGGCAGCAGCTACACCTTTAACAACATAAAGGAAAGCCACACCGTGGCGGTTTACTACACAAGGCTTTACGAAAAGCTGTCGCTTGACGATAACGACGACCCTGCAGACCCGACCGTGCCCGATAACGGTAATAACGGAAACAACGGTTATATTGAGCCGACTGCACCCGATGTAAAGCCGGATAACGGCAGCACGGACGATGATAACGGCAGACAGGCAATAACCAAGAAAAACACGAAGTATTACACCACCGTTTCTCTTAACCTGCCTGTGATTATAGCCCTGTGCGCCGCGGCGCTGGCGGTTTTGGCGGCAATAGTAATTCTGCTTATCGTTCTTCTCGGCAAAAATATTTATTTCACCAAGAACGGCAAGCGCATATTTTCCGCAAAAATCAAAAAGGGTACTGTAAGGCTTGATAAGCTTAAAGAAAAGCGAGGGCTTGATGGCGTTACGGCAACGGTTAAAAAGGCTTATGCCGCACGCCACGCGGGGCAAAGCGTAAATCTTTCCTTAAACGGCGCGCCGCATACCTCAATTACTTTGGAAAAGGGCGGAAACAATTCCGCAGAGCTTTAAAAACCTTTGGGACTCCGATACGGAGTCCCAAAGTAAAACCAAAAAACTAAAAGGAGAGCAATTTTATGAAAAAAATTCTAATTCGCTGCATTTGCATTATAGCCGCATGCGGAACTCTTGCAATGTCTGCCGGGTGCAGTCTTACAAAGACTACGGTAAACAGCGAGATAGACGAGACCGTAAGCTATATTGACGGCGAGAAAAGCAAGACCGAGAGCACCGACAGCAGCTCCGCATCCTCCGGAAGCTCGGGCGGCGCAGGCAATGTTGTAAGCGATTCGGGCGATAACACCGCGCACAACGCGGGCGAGGTTAATAACTCATCCGAAGAAAAGCTTAAAGGCACGCTTGAATTACAGATATTCGTGGGCGGCTACGGCAGCGAGTGCTGGGAGTACGCCATAAGCGAGTTCCAGAAGCTACAGCCGAATCTTGAAATAAACGCGCACCTTGATACCAACGTAAACGCGCAGATGAAGACCCGCTGGGCAAAGGATAACCCGCCCGACTTTGTTCTGCTTGACGGCAGCAATATGCCCGCCTCTACCTGGATGAGCGAAAACAAGATGAGAGATTTAAGCTCGCTTTATAAAAACGGCAAGGTTTACGGCACTTCAACGCCCATAAGCAGCCAGCTTAAAAGCGGACTTGTAAGCACCTATAAGAACACAGGCAAGATTTACGAAATGCCCGTTCTGCTTTCCACCTACGGTATGTGGTACGATCAAAGCCTGTTCAGCTCTAAGGGCTGGAGCGTTCCTAAGAATTACACCGAGCTGCAAAGCTTTTGCAAAACCGTAAAATCCTCGGGAATGTATCCGTTTATCTACACGGGTCAATACTCGGGCTACCTTGTTTGGGGTATGCTTATGCCGGCGGTGGCTTCCGAGGCTTTGGCGTCAAACGATACACAGTATTTCTATGACGTGGCAAACGCGGCGAGCGAATCGGTCTGGAGCGACGCGCGCTTTAAAAAGGTTTTAACCAAAATAGAAACCCTTGCAAAAGCGGGATATTTCGATCCTTCGGGACTTTCTATGAATCATATCACCAGTCAGGCGGCTTGGCTTAAGCACAACGCGGCGCTTATACCCAACGGCTTGTGGCTTGAAAACGAAATGAAGAGCTCGACCCCCGCAACCTTTAAAATGCGTTATTACCCCTCGGTTTTGCAGGACGCGGGTCAGAAAACAACCGTTGTTGCCACCGCTACGAGCGTAGGCATTGCCGCAAAGGCTAAAAACCCGAAGGCGGCTGAGGCGTTCCTCAGATTCCTTTATACCGATAAGGTTGCGGCTAAGTTTGCAGAGCTTTGCGCCGTTCCGAGCGCAACCCGCACTGACGTTTCAAAGGCTAACCTTACCGAGTCCGCAAAGCAGGTAAACGAGATGATAAACTCATCCGAAGTAACCCTTATTTCAAAGGGTTCTACCACCTGGGGCAGCGTGGACGCAACCATAAACCAGTGCATAAACAAGCTTGTATCGGGCGATATGACGGTGGATAAGGTTGTTTCCGAGCTGCAAAAGGCAACCAAGAAAAAAGTAGGATAGGCTGACGATTTACATTAAAAGGAATGACCGCAATGTCAAATACAAAACCGAAAAAGCGCAAACACGCAGATAAATCGAAAATCGCCTTTTTCTCGCTTTTTTGTCTGCCGCCGCTTTTACTTTACATTCTTTTCTGCGTTTACCCGATCTTTTCATCGCTTTACACAAGCTTTTTTGAATGGTCGGGCTACGACGCCCTGACAAAGGATAACTTCGTAGGCTTTCAGAACTACATACAGGTAATAACCGATTCGGAATTTTTAGCTGCTATAAAGAACGATTTTGTTATAATCCTCGGTAAAGAAATTATAATAATCGTGCTTACAATTCTTTTTGCCGTGTCGCTTACCCGCCTTAGGTTCTCAAAGCTTGAAACGGGCATATACCGCTTTATCTTCTTTATGCCGAACGTGCTGTCGGTTATAATCATCTCCACTATATGGACCTTTGTTTTAGACCCGAATTTCGGTATTTTAAACCCGCTGCTTAGGGGCGTGGGGCTTTCAAAGCTTATTCCCGATATGGGGTGGACCTTTACCCACCCCATAGGGGTTATCACCTTTGTTGCAAGCTGGTGCGGTATAGGCTTATTTATGCTTATAATGATTACCGCCATAAACGGAATAAGCAAGGAGCTTTACGAATCCGCCACAATAGACGGCGCGGGCGAGTGGACGCAGCTGCGCTACATAACTATGCCGGCGGTATGGGAACAGGCAAAGTTTATGGTTATAACCATACTGTATCAATCGTTCAGTTCGAGTTTTACAATGGTGCAAGCAATGCTCGGCAGCTCCGTAAGCGAGGATTCGGTGGTTATGGGCGTGTTTGTTTACAAAAACAGCTTTGACAGCCAGTGGCCGCAGGTGGGCTACTCCTATGCGGCGGCAATACTTATGCTTATAATCTCCGCGGCGGCTTCCTTCATAGTCAACCGCATTATGTCAAGGGGGGACAGTGTAAATGAGTAAAAAAAGAAATACTCCGCGCCTGTCCCGCTCGGCTATGGTAGGGCAGGGAATAATAAGAATTTTCCTTGTGCTGTGGAGCGTGACGGTGGCTTTCCCCGTTATTTGGGTGCTTTATACCTCGCTTAAAAGCAATCAGGAATTTTTCGCATCCCCCTGGGCGCTGCCCAAAACCCCGCAGTGGAGCAATTTTGTTGAGGCGTGGAACGAGGCAAGCTTCGGCTCTTACTTCTTCAACAGTCTTTTCACCGTGGTGCTGACCCTGGCTATAACCCTGCTTATAGTGGGCGCTAACGCTTATGTTATTGCCAAATACAACAACCGCTTTATAAAAGGGCTTGAAAAGTTTTATATGGTGGCTATGATGGTGCCGTCGGTGCTTATGCTCGTGCCCCTTTACTATTTTGCGGATTCCATTAAAATCACCGATTCGCTTGTGTGGCTTTCGGTTATCTACGCAATACAGGGTATGCCATTTTCGGTGTTTATGATGGCGGGCTTCGTGCGCGGAATACACAACGCACTCTTAGAGGCTGCCACAATAGACGGCGCAAGCCAGTTTACCATATTCTTTAAAATAATAGTGCCGCTTTCAAAGCCTTCGCTTTTTGTTGTGGCGCTGCTCAATATAATGGGAACATGGAACGAATACATTACCGCGCTTACCTTTATTCGCGATAATACAAAATACACAATGGCAATAGGTCTTTCCTACCTTACAAACTCGGGAACGTATGATGTAAACTACGGCAGAACCTTTGCGGGGCTGACAATAGCCCTTGTGCCTATTCTTATAATTTACGCCATATTCCAAAAGCCGCTGCAAAACGGTATGTCCTCGGGAGACGGCGTTAAGGGTTAATTTAATACAGAAAGGATCATAAGAATGATTAAAAAAATACTTCCGTACTTGTTATCCTTTGCAATTATTTTAAGCGCTTTTTCATCACTGCCTTTGTCGGCGGCAGTGAGCGCGGGCAATTTAATACCGGGCACCATATCGCCTGATTATTCATCCGACGGGTGGTACAGAACCTATCCGAGCGGCAGCATAGCCGATAACGCTACGCATTATATAGAAATAGCCGCAGATGGCGCGGACGACATAGGCTCGCTGCACTTTGTGAACTCGGGCAATCAGGGCGATATGCGCGTTAAGCTTACAAAAGCGATTGCCGCGGGAGACTACAGTCTTAATTTTAAAATCAAAGGCAGCAGAACCTTTGCGGAAAGTCTTTACTTTGTGGAGGACGGAAATGACGAGGGTCGGGTTCAACTGATGTCCGGCGTAAAGAGCTATTCCGACTGGACGGAGATCTCCCTGCCGTTTACCTCATGCGGCGGCAGCACCTACGGCTTTTTCTTCAGCCAATACAATGCCGCAACAAGCATATATATCGATAATTTCAAGGTTTTGGACGCTGACGGTAACGATATGCTGGATGGCGCGGGAAACTTCTGCACAGAGGGTACAGGCGAAAAAACAAACAAAATGCAGCAGCCGTATGACAGCGAAACCGAGGACTATTGGTACAGAACATGGCTTTCGGGTACTGATACCTCTGTGCGGTTTATTGAAATAGCCGAGCCCGGATGTGATGATGAAGGCTCGCTGCATATTGTAAATAAGCCTACGGAAAAACAGGGCGATATGCGCGTAGGCTTTAAAAAGACAATACCCGCAGGCGCATACACGCTGCAATTCAATATTAAGGGCTCTTTAAAGCTTGCAGACCAGCAGTTTTATTTTAAGGAGAGCGGGCAATCGGATTACGCCGATTTAATAAGCAAAACAAGCTATCCCGAATGGGAAAAGGTTGAGCTTCCGTTTACAAGCAAGGGCGGCAGCATTTTCGGCATAACCGTAAGCCAGTATAACTGGGAAACCGATATTTATATTGATAATTTCAAAATACTCGATTCCGAAGGAAACGATGTGCTTGACGGAATGGGTAATTTTGACCGCTTGGCGTCGGGCGGGGGCGATGAGCCGGATATTCCCGAGGATGTTCTTGCGCTGAATGACAGTAAAACTGCGAACAGCTGGTATAAATATTCTGACGGCACCTACACGTCTATAAGAAAAGCCGAAATCGTAGGCAACGGCTGCTTTGATAACGGAGCGCTGCACATTAAAAATGTTGCCGCAAACGGAGATATACGCGTTTGCGTGAATAAATCGATACCTGCCGGCGAATACACCGTTAAGGTCAATGTCAAGGGTAAAAAGGGGCTGCTGTCTGAGGCATTCTACTTTTCATCGCTTACGGATACAAGTAATATATTTAAGTTTATTGACAGAAATATTTATGCCGATTGGACTGAGGTCTCCGGCAGCTTTAAAACAAACGGCGGCAGCGATTTTATAATCTTTTTCAGCCAGTATAACGGTATGAGTGATCTGTATATCGACAATCTGCGTGTGATCGATAAGGACGGCAACGATATGTTAGAGGGGCTCGGCAGCTTTTGCACCGACCCCGCCGTGGGCGAGCAGACCGAAAGCAAAATAACGCCGTCGCTTATATCGGGAAACGCCGCAGGGCTTACCGTAGCTTTGCCGGAGCGTGCTTTAATAGGCGAGCTAAAGGCGGCTGACGGCGCAGTGCTGCTTAACGGTGAAAAAAATACCAACGTTAAATTTAAGGCATATGCGGATGGCAGTATGGATATTTCATACAGCGCGAACGAGGGCGATATATTATCGCTTGATGGCGATTTTACCGATAACTATTATAAAAAGCACATAGGTCCTGCTTCTTTCAGGTATTCGGGCGGAAAATGGGAAAATCTTTTAACCGCCGATAAAGCCGAGTTTTATTTCTTTGAAACATTGATAGAAAACAGCGGCTTTTCTTCCGGAATTGACGGCTGGGAGCAAAACGCATTGCCTGCAGGCAGTAAGGATACTATATCCGCCGAAGCCGTGGGATATGACGGCGCGGCCCTTCGGGTTTCACACTCGGCGGAATCGGGTGACAGCGTTTACAAGGTAAGAACAAGCGATTATATACCAGTCATACCCGGGGCAACATATAAGCTTCGCTTTTATGTGAAGGCTGTCGGGAATATGCGGCTCGGCGCGTCGCTTCGCGGAAACGGTTCCTCTGCTGTTCCGGCAGAGTCGGGGCTTAACACGGTAATTACAAACGGCACCGACGGCTGGCAACAGATGAATTATACCTTTACCCTGCCGGAGGATGCCACGCTTTCGCGGGTAAAGGTACAGCTTGATAACGCCTTTTATTCATCCGGCGCGGAGATACTTTACGACAGCATTGCGTTTTACAGGGTATGCGAGCCGGGGGATGTAAATGCCGATGGCAGCCTTGATATACTCGATATGATACGCTTTAAAAAGGTAAATGCCGGTATAGCGGAATATACAAGCCCCAATGCCGCCGATATAAACGGCAACGGTTACATAAACACCATCGATTCGGCAATGATCAAGAGACTGCTGCTCGGACTTACCGATTACGGGTCTGTGCCTTATGTTGCAATGATTGCACCCGATACGGCATACCCCTATAACGATCAGGCAAAGGCTTATCTTACCGCCGAAAATCCCACGGTTGACGATTATGCGGTGTATATGAGTGATTCCGCGCAGGATGTAAAAATAGTGCTTGAATGTCCGGTAGAGGGTGCGAAATTCAAGGTTGAATACGGTACAAGGGCGGATTACTCCGACGCGGTAACGGTTAATACAACCGATAAGAGCATAGCTGTTAATAATCTTTTGAGAAATACAAAATATTATGTAAGAATAACCGCCACGGCAAACGGAATTACCCGACAGGCGGAAAGCTCGTTTAAAACCGCAGATATAGGTCCGCGCGTGATGACTGTCGGCGGAGTTTTAAATGTTCGTGACCTCGGCGGCTATGAGACCTCTTTCGGCAAGACCACACTTCAGGGCTTGGCATTCAGGGGCGCGCAGCCGGATGAAAAGGGTAAATCTGTTTTGACCTCGCAGGGCGATAAGCTCTTGAGTCGGGATATTGCTGTCGGACTTGACCTCGACTTGCGTTCGGGCTCCGAAAGCGGGGGAATAACAAAGAGCGTCATTTCATCTGCACAGTATCTTAATTTCCGAATTTCACCGTATGCGGTGGCATTTTCGAATAGCCAAAAGGAGCTTTACCGTCAGGTATTTGCGTCATATGCCGATGTAAATAATTATCCGATCTATGTTCACTGCGTTTACGGAGCGGACAGAACGGGTACGGTATGTTTTATTCTCAATGCTCTGCTCGGAGTTGATGAAAAAACACTCATACAGGATTATGAATATACCAGCTTCTCATTTGTCGGCTTGCGTTCTTCAAAAACCACAGAGGAAATGAAAGCGTTTTTAAGCTCATTTAATGCGCTTTCGGGTGATACCCCTGCCGAAAAAGCCGAGAATTACTTGCTTTCCATAGGCGTAACAAGCGAGGAAATAAGCACCATTCGCGGCATTTTCTTCGGGGAAATACCCATAAATTAAGCTCTGCGCGGCGGATGCCGCGTAAATATAAAAATTCCGGCAGGACGCCGAAAATAAGTTTGGAGGTAAATTTTTATGAAAAAAGCGTTTCCATTTAAAAAAAGGCTTTCCGCAGTGTTGGCGGTTGCTTTGGCAGTCGCCGCCGCAGCGGGAACAGCACCGGCAAGCGCGCAGGATGAAACCTACGCGTACAGCGTAATCGGTGATTACGGCAATTTTGAAGGCACTCTTTGGCATTTCAGCGATAACAGCAGCGAAGACACGCTGAGCTTTAACGCCGAAAAGCAGCCGGTCGTTACAAAGGGCACAAAGTCTACGGGAAGTGAAGCCACGGCACTGAGCTACCGCAGGGTAGAGCTTGCGGCGGGCGATTATCAGTTATCATTTTCGCTTAAAGCTTCGTCACAGGCATATTACATAGTAAGCGGATACGGATTTGACTCCGCAGGCAATGCAGAGCCGCTGAAATACGAAAAGACCGCAGAGGGCAGCGTCGGCACGGAATGGACCGATGTTACGGCAAACTTTACCGTAAACGGCAGCTATCCCTCGGTTGAATTTCGTATAATTCTTCGCGGTGCTGCCGGCACACAGATAACGGTTGATAAGTTAGAGACCAAGGCGTTTGAAGAGAAGCCTCTGTATGCCTATGAGCCTTCGCTTGACGGTTGGACAGATACGCAATATAAAAATTGCGGCGAAGTATACAGCTATGTAGAACTGTCAACCGACGGATATTCAAACCTCGGTTCGGTTCATTTCTACCGCGATTATTCTCAAAATCTGGGCGGAGACGCATCCAGCATAGGCTATATGCTGAAATCAATGGCGGCAAACAAGACTTATGTATTTGAATTTTATCTTAAGGGCAACGCAAATAATGCGGGCGACCCGTTGACGGTAAACCTCAATGAAAGCAGCGCTGCATGGGCTGCAAGCGGGACTTCCGAATTAAAGCTTACCGGAATAAATGCCGCAGATTGGACAAAGTATTCGTATGAATTTACAACGACTACCGTCCGGTGGCTGCCTTTACGCATAGGCGTAGGCGGATATGCCGGTGCAGACTGCTATTTGGACGATATTAAGATATACGAAAAAGACGGTGACGGAACAAACCTTTTGCCCAACAGCACGTTTGCAGTACCTGCAACAACGCTTGAAAACTGGACAGATACGCAGTATAATAACCGCGGCGAAGTATACAGCTACGTTGAGTTATCAACCGACGGATATTCAAACCCGGGTTCGGTTCATTTCTACCGCGATTATTCTCAAAATTTGGGCGGGAACGCGTCCAGCATAGGTTATATGCTGAAATCAATGGTGGCAAACAAGACTTATGTATTTGAATTTTATCTTAAGGGCAACGCAAACAACGCGGGAGACCCGTTGACGGTAAATCTTAACGACAGCAGCGCTGCATGGGCTGCAAGCGGAACTTCCGAATTAAAGCTTACCAAAGTAAATGCCGCAGATTGGACAAAGTATTCGTACGAATTTACAACGACAACCACCCAGTGGCTGCCTTTGCGCATAGGCGTAGGCGGATACGCCGGTGCGGACTGTTATTTGGACGATATTAAGATATACGAAAAAGACGGCGACGGAACAAACCTTTTGCCCAACAGCACGTTTGCAGTACCTGCGACAACGCTTGAAAACTGGACAGATACGCAGTATAATAACCGCGGCGAAGTATACAGCTATGTTGAGTTATCAACCGACGGATATTCAAACCCGGGTTCGGTTCATTTCTACCGCGATTATTCTCAAAGCCTTGGCGGAAACGCATCCAGCATAGGTTATATGCTGAAATCAATGGCGGCAAACAAAACTTATGTATTTGAATTTTATCTTAAGGGCAACGCAAATAACGCAGGCGACCCGTTGACGGTAAATCTTAACGACAGCAGCGCTGCATGGGCTGCAAGCGGAACTTCCGAATTAAAGCTTATCGG
>CAKSQS010000026.1 GCA_934486705.1 uncultured Eubacteriales bacterium | reverse complement strand
GTACACCAGCGCGTCCTTATCTACATATATGCTTTCGTGGCTTTTAAGCTCTATGCGCTGCGGGAAGTGTATTCCCGGACCGAACCAATAGGTTACATCCTCTTTTTTAGGCGGCGCTATGGGTTTACTGTTAAAAATATACAGGCAGCGGTGGTAGCTGCCGCATTCAAGCACATACTGCCCGTTTTCCGCAATTTTAAAGGTCACTCTGTCCTTTTCGTTTTTACAATCCACGCCCTTTGAATAAGGCTTTACAAACGCCTTTTTGTATTCATAGTTTACCGCCACTTCAACATTCAGCTCTTCGTCGCTTACTATATTTACAAACGACGCGCCCTCGCTCTGCTCAAAAGGTCTTTGAAAGCCGGGCCATACCCTGTTGAACGGATATTTTGAAATGCGGCAGGTATATACGGGTATTTCTTTCCCGTTTACATATACCCTGTAATCCGCCGACAGCGGCTCTTTAAACTTCATTACGGATTTTGTGTAGTTATGCCTGAACTCGGAATATGAAAACATAATTATTTACCACCTATATTTTTTTACAACACACCCGAACGCATATTCGGTTTTATACGTAAGTGTGTTTGGGTGTGTTTCTTTAATGATTTTTATTATCGGCTATTATTTCTGACCGAGCGAATCATCGATAATGCTCTGAATGGTTTTCTTATTGTTAGCGATTACCTGGGTAACGTCGCCGCCGTTCTTTGCGGCGTTGTGAATCTGTTCGATAAGCGATTGAGCAGACTGCGACGCGGTTTTATAATTCGGTATAAAGTCGTTGACATTATCAAACAAGGAATTGATAACCTTATTTATTTCGGGCGAATACCGGTGAGGATCTTCATCGGCTGCCGGGGTTTTCAAATCTTACAAACTCGCTTTCTTTAAGCTGGTTTTCAGCGGCTACCGTGTTTTTTTCAAGCTCTGCGTATGCGTCTTTTTTCAGATTATACGGTATATTCTGTTTACCCAAATCGGTAAATTCACCTATGGTTTTATCAGCCTTGCCTGTTTCGGCGTTTGCAACGCCGTTTAAGGTAACATTTTCAAGCTGCAAAAGCTCGGTTTTGCCGTCGCTTAAATCTAAAAGCGAGGCTATGTTTTCAAAATACGCGCGGCTTAATGTCAGCCTGCCTATTTCTCCGTCGGGCTTTACCTTTAAAAAGCAGCCCTTTTCTTTTTCCGCGTAGGCTCTCGTCATATCGACATCGCGTATAATAAGCCTTTCCACTATTCCGCGCAGCACGGTATACACCGTATCGGCGTTATCGACGCCGGTTTCGTTTATTTCAAGCCCGTCTATAAGCAGCGTACCTATTTTCGGCGTTTTTACAAACGGCTCTTCGGTATCGTGATACGGGTAGCCTATTTGCAGCAGGTTTCGGTTATCATACGGGTGATACCACTTTATGTTTCTGAGCGTCAGCGATTCTATATCCCCGCCTATACTGAAAAGGAAAAGCGGATTCGGACCGGCAAGTAAATCTTTCTCGCTCCGCAAGTCAATATTTTCAAAGGTTATACTTCCGTAATTTCCGTTTGTATCGCTTATAAACCAAGGATTTATGTAAAATCCGAACGAACGGTATGTTCCCGTTACATTTCTTACGGTCACGCGGTCAAGTCTGCCTTTTACGCGGGAAAGCATACGTATTCCCTGCCACGCGTGGTCTAAAAACACGCCGTCTATAAGCACGTCGGTTATTGAGGATTCTCCGTCCCGTTCGTCCGGTCCTATATTCATAAAGTCATCCTCGGTTCTGCCGCCCACATTGCGCATGGTGAGGAACTGACCCGGTCCCCAGAAATGGAAACCGTCCTGATTGCCGAACGGTATCTCGTTTTCAAGCTCTATCCAAGTATTTTCAATATTTACACGCTTAAAATTGCCTACCGTAAAGGCAAATGTGCGCTGGTCTCTTACGGTCACATCCCTTACATTAAGATTTTCAACCCCTATAAACTCCAGTGCTACCGTATAGTGGTTGCATTCTTCTGGAATATATTGCTCCGGCATATTTTGCGCTACCGCGTTCGGGTCGTTGCTCGGAACATCATGCGCCTGGTGCAGGCAGTTATGGTTATACGTTCCGCCTATAAGGGTTATATTTTTGGTTCTGACGTTTTCGTCATAGCTGAACCTTGCGGTAAATAAAACCGCACAATCGCTGTTATCCGCAAGGTAAAAGCCGCAGCTTTTATCCATACATTCTATGGTGGTGTTATCGTGAACCTTAAGCCCGCGCACAAGCGCCGCTCCGTCCATAATAAGGTGAAGTCTGCCGTATTCCGGCGCTTTATCCAGCACCGCCTGCAATAAATCGGTAACGTCAGTTCCGCCGCCGTTTATAACGCTGCTGTCGAGCCTTGCTATATCGCTTGCATATATTTTCATTGTAAGCATCTCCTGCTTTTTGATATTCCCGCAGTAATACTACCCGTAATATGTTAAAGCGTACCGTTTTTAAACGCATGCTTGGTACCCGATACCATGTGCACCTCTTCCAGTGACGCATTGGTAAGGCTTATCCGCTCCACCGCCTCGGTATAGGGCTGATCCTGCATATTAAGCAATCCGAAATTAAAGCTTTCACCTGCGCTGCCATCCCCGTTTTCACGGCCGGTTGACGGTTGATCGTAAAGAATGAAGAAACCGCTGCCTACAAACTGCGGCACCGAGAACATATCGCGGACATATGCGTCGTATTTTTCACCGCGCTGTTTTTGCGAAAAGCAATGCGTAGGCAAAAAAAACGGTTTGTGACCGCGCTCTGTAGTCGTGAAAGAAAATTCAAGATTAAGCAAGGGCTTGTTAAGCCACGCAAAATCATTAAGGAAATCCGCCCGATCGGTATACAGATCGAACGAGAGTGCGTCACAGTGCTTTGCACAGCCTATATTAAAGCGATAGCAGGAACGCCATGTGGGGACAACCGCCAAACCTAAGAAAAGGTGATTCGAATCCACACTCTTTATTGCACGCTCCGCTTTAAGGCAGTAAACCTCGCCCGCCAATTCGGCAAAGCCGCCGAAATCATCATCCGGCATATTATTCACGGACATTTTTACATCCGCAAGTTTATCAAAGCTATCCGCCGCTGTTCCGTACACGCGGTTCACCGCGCGTATATTGTCATTATATCTCTTTTTAAGAAAATTCACAAACGCCTGCTTAGCCGGAGAAGAGCTATCCTCTTTAAGAACAATTTCTATAATCTCCTTATCCCAACCTGCCTCGTTGCAAAAATGATACCCTACAAGGTAAGGATCGTTGACTTTATCGGCGGCGGTATTTCTTGTCACAGCCGCTACATTTTTCTCAAAATTCGGGTCAAACGGGTCAAGCGCCCAGCTGATGTAACGAAAGCTGCCGTTTTCACGCAGGCTTATAACATAAGGCATCTTAATACCCTTATTGAAACCCCATTTTGAAAGGCAATTGAAATTCCAGCTTTTAAGTCTTTTTTCGGTGAGTTCTTCCCATTCTTTTTCAAAATCGGAACGACCGTACTTAATTGTTAAATTATTCTGCAAAAAGGAAAGGCTCACCATATTTTCGGGTACAAATCTTTCAACACTTGTATCGTACAAAGCGGGCATTTGTTCCTTGGTGGGAACATTTTCAAATACATCGCGTATTTCTTTTGTATCCTTTTTATAAAGCGGGGTATAATATCCCGATTCCCTGTAGCATGCAAGGTCTATGCCCTTCATAAGATAACGATGCCCCTCCGGCGTAATAAACCACCAGCAATTATTTATCTCTGTCAATCGGAAAAAACCGGTAGCTTCATAAACGGTAGGCTCTATAATTCCGCCGTAACGGTCATATTTTGTTTCATTGAGCTTAAAATCGGCAAGCGCCGATTTTTCTTCGGCAAGTTCCCTTTGCATTTGTTCATCGCTTTTGATTTTATTTTCCCAATTGATATAACAACACTGACCGTATTTATCCACGCTTAAAAATTCGCTTTCACTCAGCTTTTTCATTGCTTCAAGATCTGTATTTGCCGTTTCTCCGCAAGGTTCGCCCTCTATGCTTATTTGCGGGACTAAGCAGCCCACCCATGAATGATAGCCGATATCCACCCGCAAAAAGCGAGCGCTGCAATCTGTATTTAAAGTAAAAGAAAATTCCGCAGGCGCATTTTGCGTATTTTCTCTGTGAGCAAGGCAACGTGCCTTGCCGCTGTTCGGATCAATATAAATAAGCTCTGCGTATCTGCAGCAGAAATTATTATCCGGAATCGACAGCGTAAAGGCTATTTTATCAAGCCTGCATACAGCACCCAAATCAAGTGTAATTCGGCTTACGGTTCGGCCGCTGCCGCCCCATACTGCCTTAAACCTGCCGCTTAAAGGGCTTTCTTTCCAATTGAGCGTTTTGCTGTAATCCGGCGCGGACGGTGAGTATGACATAGGTACATCGGGAAACCAAACCGCAATATTATCCATTAACATTCTTAATTCCTACCTTTTGCAATTATTTATTAAATGTTTGATAAGCTCCTGCTTTTTGCATGTGGCAAGGCAGCAGTAGCGATCGGCAGCGCCGTAATATATATACAGGTCTTCGCCCTTTTCAATCATTGACGTCGGAAAAACGCAGCCGTTGTAAAAACCCTTGGTTTCATAATCAAACTCCGGCCTCATTATCGGCTCGGCAGTGCGCGCAAGGATTTTTTCCGGTCTTTCGGCGTCAAGCAGCATAGCACCCACACAGTAAATATTATCTTTTTTACCGACACCGTGATACAAAAACAGCCAGCCCTCATCGCAGAGCAGCGGCACACATGCCGCCCCTATTTTTTTGGTTTCCCATTCCTGTTCGGGTTTGGCAAACAAAATCGATTCCGATGCATTCCACTCAAGCATATCATCCGAAAAGTTCATCCAGATTGACGGCACATCACAGCCGTATTTTTCCCCGACCCATTCTAACGGGCGGGAAAACATAACGAATTTATCGCCGATTTTTTCGGGGAACAGAATAACGTCACGGTTATCAAGCCGGCTGTCGGTAATACGCCCGAGCTTTTTAAAATCCTTCATATTATCGGTATATGCAAGGTATGTAACCGTATTGTTTCTCTTCGCGCCCAAGGGCGCGGGATTCGGCGAGGTATTAAACGCCAATCTTTCATCCACCCGCCAATACTGACCCGGAAAATACGGTCGGCTGGCATAGGTCATAAAATAACTGCTTCCCATTCGAGCTATGCGAGGATCCTCTATGCCGCCGGCATCAGCCTCATAAAATCCCGACGGAAAATACGGCTTTTCCGATTGCCTCACAAAATTCTTTCCATCCTCGGAAATTGCCAATCCTAAGTTTATTTTATGCTCCTCATCATACCCTGCCGCGCGGTAAAGCATATAAAACTTATCTTCATAAAGGCAGACCCCGGGATTTAAAACTCCTAAGCTCTCCCAAGCGTTTTCGGGATTCGGTTTCAAAATAGGATTCCCCTCGTATTTATTTAACCTCAATGTATATCCATCCTTAATTTAGTATCATATTCTGCTGCATATTTTCGGATTGCGCACCCGAAAACACGCATATATTTTCAAAGTTTCCCTGACGCCGCAAAAATGCGGCGTCAGAGCAGAATAGGCTTAAACCGAATTACGAAACGGTATCAGCCATAGACTTTTTAAGGCGTATAAGATCAATTATGCTCAATCTTCCGTTTTCGGAAACGGCGTGTATCTGTGCACTGCTCAATTGCTCAACGCCGAGCAGCTGTTTTTTAAGCAGAATTATATCTCCCGCATCGGTTTTTCCGTTACCGTTCAAATCGTTCTTAACAACGAAAACCGCATAATGAACAAATTCTCCGTTATCCGAAACGCCGAGAACCATTCCGGTACCGACACTGCCGCTTGTTACCTCGGTTTTGTCTTCCTTTTGTATTACGGCGGCATCCTGCGCCGAAATAAGTACGGTTTCCGCAGTCAATCCGTCGCCCGAAAGCTCGCCGTCCAAGGTTGTAAGATCAACCGGAGCTTTTGTAAGCGCTCTTGCCGCAGAAACGGTAATATCGTTATTACCGGCATAAATCGCAAGCTTAGCGAAAATTTTCGACTTTGCGCCGTAATATTCAAATCCGCCGAGCGGAATATTTACAAGCTGCCATGTATCCGCTTTTTCAACCGTGAAATACTGATAGGAAGTATCCATATATTCCGCGCTGTTGGTATGGAACAGGCAAACCTTGTAGCTGCCGACCTTCGCGGACTTAACGTAAAAGCTTATTACCGCGTTTGACGTCTTGCCCAAATAATCGGTGAAATCAAGGTGATCGCTCCAATCGTTCGTTCCGTTATTGCACAGCTCAATGCGGTCCTGCCCCGAAAAGCTGTAAACCTCGCCGAAACGTGCGTCACCCGAAACTGCCTGAGCAGCGCTGTCCAACCAAAAACGTCCCAGCTCTTCAATTTCAAGTGTGCCTGAAACGGTTATATGGCAGGTTGCCTGCACCGAACCGTCCGACGATCTGATAAGCGAAATATCCGCTTCCCCGCTTGCAGCCGCTTTAACAACGCCTTTACTATCAACCGTAACAACACCTGCGTCACTTGTTTTCCATGTAACATCAAACGGAATTGCATTTTTACCCTCGGAGCTTGTAAATACCGCTTCAAGCTTGGCAATTTCGTCTATCTTCATTGTTTTTTCCGTTTCGGAAAGCATCACGGTGTCCGCATCATAGTACGGTTCGGGCTGCATTGTCATAACATTTATCGGCGAAACCGTGAAGTAATCGTTTTCCCCGAGTCCCAAACCGCCTATCTGCAAATCAAGACGTCCGAAAATGCAGGTAGTACCGCCGTATTTTATCATATCCGTCGGAATATTAACGGCGATCCATTTGTCAGCCGTATCAATTGTAAACGTAACAACGTTTGTTGCCATATATTCACCGTTTGCGGTGTGGAAAAAGTAAAGCTTAGCCGTGCCTGTTTTTGAGGATTTCACATAAAAGCTTACAACACCCGAGGAAACACGGTTAATATAGCCCGAAAGGTCGGCGTGTGCCCAATCGTTCTCACCGTTATAGTAGAAAGCCGTAGTATCGGTTGCAACCGGGACATTATAAACCGTGTTAAAGCGCGGGTCATTCTCTACCGCCTGCGCAATACTGTTCAGTTTATAGGATGCCACTGTCTCTGACAGCAATGTGCCCGAAACCGTAACAAGGCAGGATGCCGCTACCGTATCATCCGATGCGCATGCAGCGGTAACCGTGGCTGTGCCCTCGCCTGTGCCTGTTATATAACCGTACTCATTTACGGAAACAACCTCGTTGTTTTCACTTTTCCATATAATATCAAACGGAATCACCCTTTCGGAGCTGCCCGTTACGCTTGAAGTAAATGTGACGTCCAATTTAGTCTTTTCGTTAACCTTAACGGTTTTTTCAGTCTCGCTCATTATTATATTGTCCGCGTCGTAATACGGTTCGGGCTGCATTGTCATAACATTTATCGGCGAAACCGTGAAGTAATCGTTTTCCCCAAGTTCCAAGCCGCCTATCTGCAGATCAAGACGTCCGAAAATGCAGGTGGTGCCGCCGTACTTTATCTTATCCGTAGGAATATTAACGGCAATCCATTTGTCAGCCTTATCAATTGTAAACGAAACAGTGTTTGTCGCCATGTATTCACCGTTTGCGGTGTGGAAAAAGTAAAGCTTAGCCGTGCCTGTTTTTGATGATTTTACATAAAAGCTTACAACACCGGCAGTAGACTGATTTATGTAATCGGAAAGGTCGGCGTGTGCCCAATCGTTTTCACCGTTATAGAAGAAAGCCGTCGTATCGTTTGCAACAGAAACGTTATAAACCGTGTTAAAGCGCGGGTCGTTCTCTACCGTCTGCGCAATACTGTTGAGTTTATAGGAAGCAACCGTTTCGCATGTCAGCACACCCTCAACAAATACATCACATGTAACATAAACGCTGTCATCCGAAAGGCTGGCTGCCTTTACGGTCGCCTTGCCCTCGCCGCATGCAGTTACTCTGCCGTTTTGGTCAACAACGGCAACCTCGGTATTATCAGAACTCCAAATAATATCGCACGGATACACGCCCGTATCATATTCGCTGCTTGACACCGAGGGGGTAAGCGTTGTCATTTCGTACTTTTTAAGGTAAAGCTCCGCCTCGTCAAGCTCTATTGTGTCAGCCTCGTGGAGTCCGCTCATATCGGGAGTCTCGGTATAAACAACGGCAGGGCTTATCATTACCGTGCATGTGCCTTCAAACGCGTTTTCCGCAAAGCGGAAAACAAATCTTGAAATTTGCGAAGGATTTGTACTTGTAAACGAGGAAAGCGGAATTGTTATAAGCTGCCAACGGTTAGCTGTCGTGTAATCAATATACACATAGCTTGAATCGTTCCACGTATTATTGCTGAAGAAATGGAAGAAAAGCGAGTTGTCTGCAAATGCCTTATCCGCCTTGAGCCAAAAGCTTATTACGGCATTTGAATCAATGGCTGCGGAAGTACCGATATAGCTTGACAAATCCGTAACCACCCAGCTGTGAGATGTATCACCGTCGGGGACTGTCATGTTATAGCTGTCCGTACCGATATCCGCAAAGGTCATAACCTCGGAAAAGCGCGGGTCACCCGTTACGCTTGTTTTAAAAGAATTATTGGTGAATGACTGACCTGTGCTTTCGGCAGCGACGCTGTACGGTATAAAGCTGAGCGTACAAAGCAGTGCTGCCGCACATAAAACCGATAGGATTTTTTTGAATTGCCTCATAAATTTTACCTCTCTTTTTAATATATTACCGTTTTGCCTTTTCCTGCGGCTACGGCATTCCGCAGAAAGCTGTTGCGTGGGAATATCACGGTTTTATACGCATTACTGCTCCTCCTATCATAAGCATGCTGCGAATACACCGTTTTTATGTTTGCCGCACTGCTGTGACCGGTACTGACTGTGCGGTCGAAACCAAAATAAAGAGCTTTATTTCACCTGTTTATATACTTTAACATAATCAAACTGCGCCTCAATCGGAAGATCGGACCTTTTAAACTCGCCCGCCCAGCTGCTGACAGAGACATCCTCCGGCTTTCCGAGTTCTAAATCAAGTATTAAATACGCCGGGTTATCCGTAGCGGCTATTCCCGTTTGTGACAGGGTAAGTATACCGTCATAATAGCAATAAAATGCATCCTCGGTCCAAACGGCTGTATATTCATGGAAGCCCTCTGATATTTGAGTATCGTAATAATGATTAAGTTTACCCTCGCCGCGCGAACCGTCCGAGTGCCAGGAATGCATTGTTGCCTGGAAATACTCCGCCGCCCACGACGGCGAATACTCAAGCATATCCACCTCGCCTATCCATGAATCCGTGCCTTTATTTTTATAGAGGTAGCCCGTTCCCCAATCTCCGTAGTTCGGCAGCATCCAGAAAGCGGTAATGCTTGCCCCCTTTTGCGGAACTTTAACAGATGCGGTAAACATTCCGTAGGTTTGCATAAATTTATCCTTGGTATGAATATAGCAATCGGAATACGGTGCACCCTCCCACGAATCGGATGTACCCCTCAATGTCAGAATACCGTCCTTTAAAACGGCGTTATTCGGGTTTGAGCGCGCCACTGTCTCGCTCGGCCACGAGGGGCGAAGCGACCAAATTTCGCTGTTAAGCTTATCACCGTCAAAATCATCGATCATAGTGGCTTCCCACCGCGGGAAGACTATTTTATATGTATCACTCACATACCGTTTTTCCGAAAGCTCCGCAGTAACCGTGACGCTTTCGTATTCTTCTTTGACCGCCGCGGGAACTACAATTCCGCCGTTTTCAAAGCGTACGCCCGCTCGGTCTGCCTTAAGCGTTACCGCATCGTTATCGGTAACGGTGCCGTCAAGATATATTTTATAATTATAATAGGCATCAAAGCCGGGTACTCCGGGGTGCTCCTCAACTGTCAGCAATATCGAGCCCAACGCTTTTTTAAGCCGAATAAGCTCAATTATACTGACCCTTCCCGTCTCGGAAACGGCATGTATCTGTTGGCTGTTCAGGCTGTATATGCCGAGCAAATGCTTTTTGAACACCGCTAAATCCGCAGCTGCAAGAATACCGTCGCCGTTCAAATCGTTTTTTACGGTAAAAGACGCATACGGTATAAATTCACCGTTTTCCGAAACGCCGAGCCGCATACATGTGCCTATTTTTCCGCTTTCAATCTCTGTGCCGTCAGTTTTTAACAGAACAGCCGATTTCTGAGCCGAGCCGAGAACGGTTTCCGTAGTCAGACCGTCGCCCGAAATTTCGCCGTCCGAGGCGGTAAGATCAATCGGAGCTTTGGAAAGTACCCTAACAGCCGAAACCGTAAGCATTTCGCCCTCGGCAAATCCCTGCGTATCCGTAAAAATATTGAATATTGCAAATATCTTAGAGCATTTCCCGGTATATTCAAAATCTCCGAGCGGAAGATTTACAAGCTGCCATGTATCGGCTTTTTCAACCGTAAAATACTGATATGTGGAATCTCGGTATTCGGCGCTGTTGGTATGAAACAGGCATACCCTGTAGCTGCCCGTTCTCGGAGATTTAACGTAAAAGCTTACAACGGCGCTTGAGCTTTTTCCGAGATAGGCGGTAAAATCAGAATGTACGCCGTAATCGTTAATACCGTTATTATAAAGCGCTATGCGGGAATTTCCCTCAAAACTGTAAATTTTTGAAAAACGCGCGTCCCCCGAGACGCTTTGTGCAGCGCTGTCGGTTCGGAATACGGCAAGCTCGCGCATCGCAAACACGCCCGAAACCGTAACGGTACACACCGCCTGAACCGATTTATCCGCCTCTCTCAATATTCGCAGTTCGGTTTTTCCCTCGCCCGCCGCCCGAACAACACCTTGTGCGTTCACCTCGGCAACCGATGTATCTCCGCTTTCCCAATAAATATCAAACGGGGTGACCGCATTGCCGTCGTCATCCTCAAAAACGGCGCGGAGACTTTGTATTTCGTCAACACTCATTGTAATTTCGGAAGTTTCGGTTTTCACAAGACTGACATTACACTCGGTTGGCTGATATGTCATAACCGAAACTGCCGAGATCATAAAATTATCTTCTTCGCTGAGTGATAAGCCGTCAGTCAGTATATCAAAGCGGGCAAACAGGCAATTACTGCCGGAGTATTTGAACATATCCGTAGGTATATTTACCGATTGCCATGTATTTGCTTTATCTATAGCAACCGAAACCGCGTTTGTATCCATATATTCCTGATTTCTTATATGGAAGAACCGCACGTTAAAGCTGCCTGTCTTAGAGGACTTTACATAAAAGCAGACCGTACCGAGCGTGCGCTGATTTACGAACTCCGAAAGATCGCCGTCAGCCCAATCGTTAGTACCGTTTGCAAAAAGTATTATCGGGTTCGGCGTTGGGCAGGGCACGCTGTAAACAGTAGTAAAGCGCGGATCGTTTTCTATGCCGAGCGCCCATTCCGTACGGGAATATTGTGCCGCAGCTTTAAGCTCTGCCGAACCTGAAACTCTCACCGTGCATTCAGCCCGTATATCCGCGTTATCAACCGCCGCGGCAATAACGGTTACAATACCGTTTCTTTTTCCGACCGCAAAGCCTTCGCTGTCTACTGTAAGTATGTCGGTGTTGCTGCTGCTGTAAAGCACATCAAAAGGAATAACGCTTTCCGTCGGATTTCCCGAGCTTAAATAATAATTCAATTCAAGCTTTACCTTTTTATTGGCCTCAATATTTTTTACGCTTTCACTGAAGCTCACGGCATTCGCCGTGGGGTACGGCTCGGGTTTCAGCGTTCTGACTCTTATGGGAGAAACCGTCAGGTAATCTCCGTCGTTCAGGCACATATCCGCAGTCAGCAGATCAATACGTCCGAAAAAGCAATCGGACCCGCTGTAAGTAAACTCATCTGTTGAAATGCTTACCGAAACCCATTTATCCGCCCTGTCAATTGAAAAGGAGACTTCGCCGGTTGCAGCGTATTCCCCGTTTACGGTATGAAAAAATCTCAGCTTCGAATATCCCGTTTTTGAAGACTTGACATAAAAATCAACTACGCCGGCAGATGCCTGATTTATGTATTCGGAAAGGTCTGCCTGCCCGTAATCATTTTTACCATTCAGAAAAAACGAAGTCATATTGCTTGTTGTAGGAACATTGTACACATATTCGAAGCGCGGATCTTTTTCAACGCTTTCGGCAAGGTCTGCTCTTGTATATTCCGCCGCAATCTCGCTTATGAGAACGCCTGACACGCCTACCGTACATGACGCAGATTTATTTATATCCGAAGCCGTTGCCGTAATTACCGCGTTTCCCTCGCTTATTCCCGTAATGCAGCCGTTTTCATCAACTGCCGCAACACTGTCATCACTGCTTTCCCAAGTAATGCTTACGGGTATAATATGTGCGGCGTCGCTTGCACTGTCCGAAAGGAAATTCACACAAAGCCTTACCCTTGAATTAACCTTTATATTTTTTTCGGTACTCTCAAGACTTATATCATCCGCATTACAGTAAGGCGCGGGCTTTTCCGACATTACCGAAACGGGCGATACCTTTAAATAGTCATCAGAGCCGAAATTAAGACTCGATGTTATAAGATCAATGCGCCCGAACATACAATCGGAGCCGCTGTATTTAAATCGGTTTGTTGAAATATTTATAACCGACCACTCGTTTGCGACGCTTATACTGAACGAAACTGTGTTTGTGCCGCGGTACTCGCCGCCAAAAGTATGGAAAAACCGTATTTTCCCCGTACCGGTTTTTGAAGATTTTACAAAGAAGTTCACTACGCCCGAGGTGTTTCGGTTTATATATTGCGAAAGATCCGCATGTTCATAATCGTTTGTTCCGCTGAGATAAAACTGATGCTCACTGTCCGTCACGGGTACGTTATATACCGTACCGAACCGCGGATCGTTCTTAACGCTTTCGGACCACGCAAGACGCGTAAAAACCGCAGCAGTTTCGTTTGCCGCGGCGGTATAGCCGCAAAAACCGAGCTGCATAAACAGCAAGGAAATTATGCATATTACAGCGAGTGATTTTTTCAAGCCGTTCATAGCCCAACTCCACCGTTATTTCTTTTGTTTATATACCTTTACATAATCAAATTTAGCCTGTATAGGCAACTCGGAGAGCTTAAATTCGCCTGCCCAGTGCTTAATATCAACATTTTCGGGCTTGCCGAGTTCTAAATCAAGTATTATATACGCCGGGTTATCGGTTGCTTCTATTCCTACCTGCGAAAGGGTCAAAATACCATCGTAATAGCAGTAAAAACCGTTTTCCGTCCATACGGCGGTATATTCATGAAAGCCTTCGGTAATTTTGGAGTCAAAATAGCGTTTTAATGTTCCCTCTCCGCCTCTTGAACCGTCTCCACGCCAGGAATGCATTGTAGCCTGGTAATTATTGTTCCACCCGGGCGAAAATTCAAGCAAATCAACCTCGCCTATCCATGAATCCGCTCCCTTGTTTCGGTAGAGATATGAAGAGCCCCAGTCGCCGCGGTTTGGCAGCAGCCAGAATGCGGTTATGCTCGCGCCCTCCTTCGGCACCTGCACAGAGGCAGTAAACATTCCGTAGGTTTGCGTGAATTTATCCTTGGTGTGAATAAAGCAATCTGAATACGGAGCGCCCTCCCATGGCTCGGCAGTACCCTGAAGGGTCAAAATGCCGTCCTTCACTATAATATTATTCGGATTGGAGCGGCGAACCTTATCTGCCGGCCATGACGGGCGCAAAGCCCAAATATCACTGTTCAGGCTGTTTCCCTCAAATTCATCGATTAAGGTTGCCTCCCAGCGCGGAAATGTTATTACATACGAGTCCCTCGCAAGGCTGTCACCCACAATGCTTGCGGTTACGCTTATGCTGTTGTACTTTTCCTTCACCGCAGCCGGAACCACTATCTGCGCATCCTTAAAGCTGACCTCGGGAACGTTGCAGGTAAGGTTGTATTCCTTCTTGTTTACAATGCGTCCGTCAACATAAATCTTATAATTATAATAGGTGTTAAAGCCCGGTACTCCGGGGTGATCGTCAATAACGAGTTCAATAGTTCTGCTGCTTGCGGCAGGAGTTGAAGCGGAATTGCCGTCGGTGTCGTCATCCGACACCGCAACCCATTCTTCCTTTTTTATAACCGTATCCTTTACTCTATCGGCAGAGCTTGTGCTTTCACTGTCCGATGAGCTGCTGTCGGATGAGGTTATCGGTTTATCCGAAGAGCTTTTATCGGAGGTTGTTTGATCTGATTTGCAGCCTGCCGCCGTAAAAGCCATTATCAGACAAAGCATTATACAAAACAATTTGTTCTTCACGGCATTCACCCCTTATTTTGTATTTTTCATGTCCAATATCTTCGCATTATACATATTTTCCAATGACTGAATAAAGCTTGCCGCAGAGGTTGACTGCTTTACGAAATTTATTGTCGCATTAAATAAAGCGCTGTCGCCGTCCCATAGCGATAGCAGTGTTCCGCCGTAGTCTATGCTGAATTTTCCTGCCTTTACATAATCGTTGGAAGCATAAAGGCAATCTATTATATCGTCGGAAAGATAATCCTCGTAATACATCGACCAGTTTTCGCGTCCTATAGTACCGCCTATTTCATTCCATACCGCCGCAACCTCTTCGGGATTATTGATGCACGACGGTATGTAGGTAAGAGTACCGCCGCCAATGCTCGAATCATTGTAAAGCCCGAGGAAAGGCTCAAATTTCGTAGCGTCTCTGCCCTTGGGTATCAGGCACATTCCCAATTCAAAGCTGCCACCGTTATAGAATGTAGGGGCGCTTGAGCCTACTATCATAGCCACCTTACCCGCCGAAAACTGCTTTCCGTTATAGGTGTAATCACCGTTGCACGGCACTACAATCTTATCAACAGCGTACCACCTGTTAACATCGGAAAAAGCGTTAACCATAGCCGGTGAGTTTACGGTACACTTAAAGTCCAAACCGTTACCGGTGCGTTCAACCAGCTTGCCGCCGTAAGCATTACCCACCAAGTAAAGCAGATCGCTCGGGAACTGTGCCGGTGCCATACCGTAAATGCCGTTATTTTTATCCGTGCATGCCTTAGCCACTTCTATAAGCTTTGACCATGTCAGCTGTCCGTTTTTCTGCAGCTGCCAAAGATCAGGCTGCTTGTATTTCTTTAAAAGATCCTTGTTATAAAGAATTGCGTTAAATTCGCCGCCCGATATGCACATACCGTAATACTTGCCGTTAACCTTTGCAAACTCCATAGTGGGTTTCCACCATTTGGAATCGCTGAAATTAAAGGATTTAAGATCGCTCAGCGGATAAAGCAGACCTGTTTTCTGCATACCGTAGAATGAATTGAACTGGGTTGAAAATACATCGCAGATAGGATCGCCCGACAAAATAGAAGCGGTAATTCGGGATTGCCAGTCGCCGTCCGATACATAAACAAACTTGAATTTGCAATTATACTTTTTCTCCACCATGCTTTTAGCCTTCCAGTATTCAGCCGCCTGCTGATTACTGCCCTTTTTCGGTTCTTCCCACCATGTCATGTAGGTGATTGTGCGGCCGTTGAGATTTTTAACCTTGTTGCCCGTGCCTGAGCTGCCCGAGGTAGTTTTCCCGTCGGACGCTTTGCTTTCACCGGCGGTATCGTTGCTGCCGGAGGCAGAATCCGCACCGCGGCTGTTATTTTTGTTGCCGTTTTCACCGTCTTCATAATAATACTCGCTGATGTACCTATCGCCCGACGGTGATTTTTTACAGCCCGAAAGCATTCCGCAAGTCATAAAAATTGCCAATGCCAAAGCAACCCTTTTCACCGTGCGGGTCTGTTCAAATTTAATCATCAATAATCATCCTTTCCTTGTATGCTTTTTCTTTTTGATTACTAATAAAATCGCTGCTGCGGCAAGCGCCGAAGCAACCGCGCCGCCGATAATCCAATAAATCACGCCGCTTGCTTCCTCATCCGTTCCCTTAATAAGGCGATACCGTTTTTTCCTTATTTTTGTCGGTTCGTCTGTTTCGGTATCTTCCGTATCCGCCTTTACAACAGTCTCCGTAACGCGTTTTATATATTTGGTCTTTCCGCTGCTTACGCCGCCTTGTCCCGAAACTTTTTTGTAAATCAGAATTGTTTCAAAGCCGTCAATATCCAAAGCAAAATAACCGTTCTTTACCGCACCGCTGAGCTCTGTAAGCTGACCGTCGCGTAATATTGCATATGTAAGGCTTTCCGGTGAGTTACCCTTAAAGCAGGGGTGGTCAAGTGCAAATCTTATTTGCAGAATATCCGAAAGTGTGTTGTTATCAAATCTGCGCCCCGTTTTAAAATACATTGCGCGTACATCCATTGTGGATATAAGCTCACTCGGGGATAAATATTTCCTATACATTTCAAAGAAGACCGAGTCCGCATCCACACAGAACCGAACATCGGTAAGCTCCGGCAATGCCAGGTTAAGGTCGGCAAGCCATACCTTTTGGTCGGAATCATCGTAGAAATAGCGGGTGTTATCAATCTCGTACCACTTCACCGGCGGTGCTTCCTTTGTCCAAATCTGCATATATCCGAACTCAATTACCTCGTTCGTCTTCAAAGCCTGCTCGCTGTCTGCGGCAATATCGGTAGCGGCCGAGAATATCAAGTGCATAAGCTTGTTCCTGTCAAATGACGGATTAGTATCAAAAATATCCTTGATAGGAATTTGTACTTCCTGCCATTCGCCGCCTTTTTCAATTGTGTAGTTATACTTGATTGTGTTATAACGCGGGTCGTTAAAGCCTATCATCATACGTATGTTATCACGCGGAGCTTTGACCCAAAAGCGCAGTGTTGCGGTTTCAAGATACGGCATAAGGTTAAGCTTGAAATAATCAAGAGAATCCTGACTTACACACCCGCCGAAAAGCATTGTAAACTCTCCTACAACCTGTGGATAATACACCTCGGGCTCGTTTATCCAATACGACATTGTTTTGCGGAAACGATAATAGTTCGGGTCTGTTGTTTCAAGCCTATTAAACACAAGCCCCATAGAGCCGTCCCTCGAATCGGTCCACACTCCCTTATCAAAATTGACTTCAAAGACCATTTTTGTCTTTTCGTCCTTTGGAATTTCGGTTACCTCTATAATCGCCTCGGCAAATTTATCGCTTGCGTCGGAAATAACCTTTACGGTGTAAGTGCCGGGCTTTTCCGCAGTTACCACCCCATCGGAATCAATGGCAATCCCATCGCTTACGTTAACATACGTATATGAGAGGTCGGCGGTTTTCGGAAGAATTTCAGGCGTCAATTTACAGCGCGCGCCCTGCTTAATTGAAAAATAGTCAGTTTCAAGCGAAAGACTTTCAACCGGGTCATACTCAGGTCCTGCAGGATCATCGGGACTGTGATCCCAAACCTGCATACCCGCAAATTTAATTGTATCGCCCGTTTCCGTATTGAAACACCCCGTCGGAACAGAGGAAGCTTCAACCGAGGAAACAGTTATAAAACGCAGATAATTGTACTCAAAATCACCCGCAAACTCAAATTCGGAAAGCGGAATTTCCACTCTCTGCCAACCATTGCTCAGATCTACCTTGGCCGTATAGGATGATGTTCCCGTATAGTGAGCGCCGTTATTCGCGGTCATGGAAACGGTGAAAACGGTGTTATCCCGCGGAACCTTAACCCAAAAGCGGAGCACGCCAAACTCAGTGCAGCCCTCTATATTCCCCGACTCCGAACCGTTTCTGAAAAACTGTATTGTATATGCGTCGTTATTTTTCCGAACCGCCTCCATTGCAAGGCTGAATCTCGGGTCGTCCGTTTCTCTGCCACTCACGGAAACACTTGGGGTTGACCATACATAGGAAGATCCGAATTCCCACAACAGCCTGCTTTTTTCGCGCTCGCTTACGGTGATATTGCAGGTATCGGTAAATTTTCCGCTTTCGCTTTTGCAGGTAACTGATGCCGTTCCCGGTTTCAGTGCCTTTACATGACCCGAGCGATCCACCGTAAGTATACTTTCGTTGCTTGAGCTCCAGCTGACCTCTTCGGGGGCGGCGTCGCCCTTTGATGAAATAAATTCAGCCACCAGATCAAAGGAAGACTCCGCGTTCATAATATAGTCGTTATGGTTAAGCTTCATATCCTCCGGCTCAAAAAGCACCGGAATTATCGGTTTGGAATCCGTAACCGTAATAGGAGAAAGCTTTATGTAATCCTTTTTCTCATCCATTCCGCCGCTGAGAAAATTTATATCCGCACGGGCAAACAGAAGGTTATCGCTTACTGTGTATTTTATATCATTCATCGGAATTACCACCGCCTGCCATTTATCAGGCGTATCGTAAGCAATTTTAACAGGCGTTGTTCCGCCGTATTCACCGTTATACGTATGGAAGAAATTAAAGCTCAGCGTACCCTTATAGCTTGTTTTTATCCAGAATGAAACATATGCGTCGCTTTCGGCGTTCACGTATCCCGTCAGATCCGCGTGCGCCCAATCGTTTGTGCCGTTGTGAAACAGTACAACGGTATTTTGCCCCTGGAAGCTGAGGTTGTAATTAAACCTTGGGTCGCCGTTTACCTCATACTGACAGCTGTTATTTGTAAAGCGCGCCACTGTATTCACGGTATGCACACCGCTGACCGTAACCTCCGCACTGACGGACACCTTAGCGCTCATCCTGCCCGTAACCGTAGCCGTACCTTCCGCCCGACCCAGAACAACGCCGTTTTCATCCACCGATACTACACTCGTATCGCTTGATGTCCATGTCATTTCGGCGGGAAGAACATATTCGCCTTTTTTTGATATGAAGATCGGATTTAAAGACTTGTATTGATTAACCTGCAGGCCGATTTCTGTTTCGGGAAGATAAACGCTCTCGGCAGGGACATATTCCGGTGCCGCCGCAGACTGTACGCAAACATCGGAAATGAGCAAACGCCCCTTATTAAACGACTGATTTTCCGTAACAATATCAAATCTGGCAAAGCAATAATCATCACCCGCACTGTAAGTAAACTCCTTCATAGGAATATTAACAGCCTGCCACTGCGCCGCTTTATTTACCGTTATTTCCTTTTCGTTGGTAGAGGAATATACCCCACCGTTCGTGTGAAAGAATCTGACTTTAAATTTGCCCTTACCTGACGCTCTGAACCAAAAGCTCAAATATGCTTCGTCAGCCTCCTCGTTATTACCGATATAACGCGACAGATCGGCGTGCGACCAGTCGTTTTCGCCGTTATGGAAGAGGTGAAATTCACGTGTCTCGCGCGCCGTTTCAAAAGTAGCGTAGCTTGAAAATCGCGGATCGTTCTCTACCGCGGTTGAGTTTGCTTTCAAAGAAAAGCTCGCGTAGACCTGTGCCTTTTCACTTTCCGCAGCAGCTGTTGCCGCACCGCGAATTTTTTGCGGAACGGCAACCGTAACGCTGCAAAGCGCAATTATTGCGGCAAAAAGCACCGAAACGATTTTTTTCATACCATTTTTCCCTTTCTGTATATAATTTGTTATGCTTCGCAACGCAGATATGAACGGGCTTCAACTGTTTTCCCGTCAACACTTGTCGGCTCAAAGCCATAATTAACATATATTTTCACGCCGTTTTCATACTCGACGCATACAAGCGTATCGGTAATTGCTCTATGCGAACGAATAGCCACGGATGAAAGACCGTCAAGCGCCTTTTTTAAGGCGTTATAATTATTTACCGCATCGGTTTTGCAGTTATCAAACACATTGTTGTTAAGCATTGAGTATTCGGTATTTTTGAGTTGATGATCTTCACGCGAGGTAAAGGTATACGATAGCCCGCTGCCGGATTCTATTGCACTGAGCAGGGCGTGCTGCGAGCCCGCCGCGTCACGCTGCGGCGCAATGCAGTATTCCATACTTCCGTGCAGAACCATTTGCCTGAACGGAATCTGCATATCTATCATTGCGGGGAGCGGCGCCGTGTATGAAACATCGGTAAGCACCGAAATATACGGCAGCGCATATTGGTTGGCGTCCTTTGCCGTAAGCCGTATTCCCTTTTCTGCCGCACGTGCAAGCTCCTGCCTTACATATTCCTTTGTTGAAGAGCGATCCGAAAAGCTTTTCGGGTTATAATCGCTGTTTACCGCCGTCGCAAAATTTTCCACGTCCCAGCCGCAGGAATATCCCGAAAGCTTTTTGATGTATTTATCGGTCACAGCCGCAAAGCGCTGCGGGGAAATAACCTCAGTTGAAAAGCCGTAATCATTAAACCCGCTTACAGGATTACGCTGCGCAACCGTCAATTTGGCTTTATCAGCATATTCCGCGGTATAACGCGAAGCGTATGAACCCGAATGGTTATAATAATAGGGATATGTAAGCCCGATATATGTATCTACACCGCTTTTTCGGTTTTTTTCAATCAGCTTTTTAAATTTTCCGAGTCCGCCGAGAGAGCCGCTGAATTTAACCGTTCCGGGTATTTGCGCAAGATAACCGCCCTTGTTCCAACCCGTAAGCTTAATACTTAAATTATCAATTCCTCTTTTCATAAGCTCTTCGGTAATTTTGTCCGAATCGGAAAAATCCGTCAGCACAACGCTTTTGTTGTAAGCAAAGGTATTGAGTAAATTATCCTCTGTTTCAACATTTCCTATAAGCTCGGCATAAAACAGCGGAGCGTCTGCCGTGTTTTTTTTCGTAAGCGTACCGTTTTTTATAAGACTGTTGCGGTAAAGCGAAACAAAATCGTTATAATCGCAGCCGGAGTCTAAAATGTTAAAGGTTACGGATAGATCCTCCGATATTTCTTTGCAGGCAGTAACAACAGAATCGCCTTTGCCGCCCACCTCGGTATTTCCCGTCTGGAGCAGTGTGTATGTAGGATAGACATATGTGCCCTCCGCCGTTTTTGCCGCCGAAAGCTTTACGTTAGCCGCGCCGCTGTCAATCGTTGCGAAAATTCCGCAGGACGGAGTGTAAACACCGTAAAACGGCATCGTTGCTTTAGGCTCTTCTACGTTATCGTAAATAACGTCACTTTGCCTGACGCTGAGATCCTTACCGTATATATTAAAATCAAAGCTGCCGAAAATTCCGTTGTCATGCTCGCCGCCCGTGTAAATTACCGAGCCCGTTCCGCACGGCAATACCACTGCGCCGCTCTCCTCATATGCGGCGCTGCACAAATATCTGAACAAAATAAGCTCCGTCATGGGGGTATCGCGGTAATAGCGCAGCATATCCCTCGGGACGCTTACATTAACGCCGCCGTCGGTCAGAGAATATTTCAGGGTAACCAAAAATGTAAGCGGTTTTGCGGTTTCGGCAAGATTCTCGGAGTTATCATCCGTTATATCCGAATAGGTATAGCCCACCTTATTAAGAATAGATATAATCCGCTGACCAATTCTTGAACCGCTGCTTATAGACGGAGTTACAAGCACGTAAATATCACTGTCTCGAAGCGCAGGGTATTGTATAAGCATTGTTTTCTTATAGTTCTCGTCATCCATTTCCGATAAAGCATATAAGAAATACTGCCTTTTCATAAACGCGCGGTCGCTTTCATTCAGCTTGCTTAAAATCTTCTTTTCAAACTTTTCCCTGCGAACAACCGTCGGGAAAGCGGTCTTTTCGGCATCATCACCGAGAAGATACTGAACATATAAAGAATTATCCTTTAAGTAAGTACGGTACTGACCCTTATCCACACAGTCGGAAGAATGCATTTGGGCATATTTCCCATCGGCGTCGATATATCCGACAGAAAATGCCGAAAGGTTTTCAAAATCATTGGAGCTGAAGCAGGTATTACTGTTTGCGATTATAAAATCCGAGCCGCCGTTCTTTTTCAGCCTGACCTGACCTTTTTCCGAAAGCACAAGACCCAAACCGTCCCTTTGGGCAATCGGCTCTGTTCCCGCTGCTATCTCATCCCCGCATGGGATATATGTAATTACTCCGTCTTCAACGCCGTAGGAAACCGAAACCTTATTAACAGAGGTTATCAGCACAAGACCTCCCGCAAAAATTGCTGCTGTTAAAACTGCAGCGATTCCCTTAATGAATCGCTTTTTGAAATTCATACCACAGGCTCCTTTCAATGTTATCTAAGGAATGGCTACATTCGCAATGAAAATTCACGAACGTACTCTGTGCCGAAATGCAGCATTTTATCAACTAAAGATACAGATAAAAGAATCATAAACAAAATCACTAAAATACCTAAAATTATCAACAATACGGAAAGCACCGTTTTTGTCGGCGAATACTGATGAACCGTAAGCGTACCGGCAAACAGCAAAAAGCACATCCACAAAATGCCTGCGGCATGAATTACCGAAAGCACGGTTGCGCTGTCAAGCGTAAGGAATTGGCTTACCGTTAAAGCCACGATCTGAGAAAATGCCCGCGGCAAAATTGAAATCATGGTGTAAACATATATATCACGGAATGAGCCCTTGCCGTCGGTCAGCGTTGTAAACGCCCAGTTTGAAACGCACCAAATGAGCGGCAAACACGCAATACTCAAAAACCCGCTTACCAAAAGGTTTTTGTCATTTGTATTCGTAAACAGAAAGGGCGTACCCGCCATTTCGGCAATATTTGCCGCAACAGCAAACAATAAACAGCCTGTAGCGGTAAAAGCACCGCAGCGTTTTTCGGTTTTGATATACCAAAAGCCGTCGAATGGGTGGCGGAGTACATAAAGCGCATAGCCCACTTCGTGTGCTGCGCGGCTCTGCCTTATTTTTTGCCGTACGTGCCTTAAAGGCAAAAATACCGACGGATATTTTCGGTTAACCCTTTTAATGATTACAGTTATAAGAATTAAAACGATAATTGCTATGCAAAACGGCACGAGCAAGGAACCTGCCGTTTCAAACTGTTGCTTGCGAAGTGCCTTTGAATATCCTTCTTTATTCTGCGCAATTTCAAAATTTTTCATTGCCTCACGGTAATTGCCCTTCATATAGGCGATTTTTCCTATATAAAGATAAGCCAGCTCGTAATTATTATTTTCCGAAAGAACGGACTTCCAAATCGGAAGCTCCTTACCGTAATCACCCGAATCATGGCAGTCAAGCGCCTCCAATATATTTACGGCGTACTTTTCCGGCGAATAAATTTTCAGTGAATTGTCACCCTGGTCAACCACAAGTATTTTCAGACCCTGATAATCAAGCGCTACCGGTGTACCGAGCATTCCGCTGCCTGTTCCTTTAGAACCGAATATATAAAGCAGATTGCCGCTGTAATCATAAGTAAAAACCCTGCAATTGTTTCGGTCGAGAATACTGTATATGTTTCCTTTTGCAGCCACATCCACAATTGAGGAAGACGCGCTGTATTTTAATGAGGAGGTTTTCACATCAATATCCCCGTACGGATCGTAAAATTCATTTTTTCTCAACACGTTGCTTCCGCCGAGATTGAGGCGGCTTACCTTAGAATCGGAAAGGGCAGTTGCAAAAATGAAACCGGCACTGTCAAGAGACAGGTTATTGTACTCGGTCGGCACAAATTTTTTCATACGCTTGCGCTGCTCCTTTGAAGCAAATGCCCGCCAAAACATTTCGCCCAGGTCAACCGAGACCTGCGTTGCCCCGAGGTAGCCCGTAAACTCTCCCTCTTTATTAAAAATCATAAGACCCTGAGTTTGGTTTTCCGCTATAACCAATGTACGCCCGGTTTTATCCAGTACCGCATGCGTGGGTCGGTATTTGTAGTCAACCAATGCATTATCACCCGAAGGTGCGGATATTATTCTTCCGCTCCCTGTTGCCGTATCATAGTGAACTACCCTGCCGTTACCCGTGTCGCTTATACATAAAATTCCGTTATCCGCCGAAATACCCGACGGCTCCGCAAAGCTCATAGCCTTGCCGTTGCACATAAAGGAATCTATTACTTTAACCGCTCTGTACTCTGCGTCAAGCTGTATGATCCGATTGCGCTCCGAATCAAGCAAAAACACCTCACCGCTCGGTGCAACCGCAATATCGGCAAGCTTTCCCACGCCGTCGGGGCATATCTCTTTCGGGTATACTGTCCGCTCTATCAGATATGACGGCGGCGCATAAACCGGCACTCCGTCGGAGGTGTAAGTATAGTTTTCGGCGTCGGGCATATCCCCCACAGCCGATACGGACAAGCCGAAACATGTCAGCAGTGCAAGGCATAAGAATAAATATCTCAACGCTCTTTTTGTATTCAATTGAAAAACACCCCCATAAACGGTTATTCTTTCATGCCGGAAGTGGCCATTGTCTGTAATACATTGCTTTGCGACGCCAAAAATACCGCAATCGGAGGTATAAGCATAATAACGCTGATAACCGCCGATGTGCCGGCACGTGCAATTCCGTCGCCTGCAATTGTGCTTAAAGCATACGGCAATGTGCGCAGCTTTTCACTGAATACAAGAGCTCCGCCGTCATTTGTCCATAGTCCCTGGAACGAAAATATTATCAATGTAAGCCACGCGGGCTTAACAATAGGCATAACAATACCGAATAAAATTCTCGTTTCACCCGCGCCGTCTATACGGGCGCTTTCAAGCAATGCCTGCGGCACCATCTGATCCATAAACTGCTTCATAAGGAAAAGTCCCATTGCAGAAGCCCACGACGGCACAATAATCGCCCACGGCGTGTTTATAAAGTGCAGCTTTGACATTATAATATAATTGGGTATCGCCGTGACAGACGCGGTAAAAAGCAATGCGATAACAACAAGCCTAAAAAGAAAAGCAGAACCGGGAAACACCCTGCGCGAAAGCCTGTAAGCCGCCATAGAAGCAAATATTATATTACCCGCAATTCCCACGACCGTATAAATTAAGGAGTTGAAAAAATAACGTGAAAGCGGCACCGAAAAATCTCTGAAAACATATCCGAGCGATTTGTAATTATCAAGCGTTATATTGCGCGGAAAAAACGTCGGCGGAAATTGGTACAGCTCGCTTGTTATTTTGAAAGAATTTGAAATAATATACAGCAGCGGCAAAACCATAAAGGCCGCTATAATCAAAAGCAGGAGAAAATTCAGCAAATCGCCCGCAACCGAGTGGGAAAAGCGTTTAGAAAAACGGTCGTTCTTTTTTGCCATTACTCCCCCACCCTTCTTAACAGGCGCTGAACAAGCGCATTCGATAAAAGCATAGCCAAAAACAGCAATGTTGCTATAGCCGAGGCGTATCCCATCTGAAATCTCGTGCCGCCGTAATCCGTAAGATGATTAAGCACGGTATGAACCGCGTAATCGGTACTCGGCATTCCGCAAAGTGCGGAAGAAACAGCCCCGACGGAAAATGCCGACGATATTGACATTACCGCACCGAACATAAGCTGAGGCTTCAGTATCGGCAAGATCACGAACCAAAGTTCTTGCCAGCGGTTGGAAATTCCGTCCATTACTCCCGCTTCCAAAAGCGATGCGGGTATGCCCTGCAAACCTGCCACGAACGACAGGAATCCGCTGCCCATGCTCATCCAAAGCGATACGATTATAACTACCGTCATCATATACTTCGGGTCACTCAGCCAATAAACCACTCCGTCGGTTATACCGAGGTACATAAGCATGGAATTTAAGTAACCGTGTGCGTCCTCGCTGAATATAAGCTGCCATATCAGAAACGCGTTTCCGGAAATTGAGGGAGCATATATAAAGAAAACCAACAGCGTACGCAATCTGCTCGGTAATTCATTGAGCATCCACGCTATCAAAAGCGAGGCAATATAACCCACAGGACCTATTATAACCGCCAAAACAAGCGTGTTCATAACGGCCTTTTGAAACACCTCGTCATGAAACAGCAGCATTTGATAATTATGCAATCCCACAAAGGTCGGAGTTTCCAAAATGTTATAATATGTAAAGCTTATAAAAATAGAAATTACAACGGGAAGTACCGTAAGGGTAAAGAAAATTATAAAGAACGGAGCAATCGCCGCATAATCACGCCAATAATGCAAAACCGTTTTTTTCTTTTTTAAAAGCTTACCGTCATTCATATGCATTCCTCTTTCATTTTACCGAAAGTCCAAATTCTCTGCGGCGTTCCGCGATTTCCTCATTTATAGTGTTAATATACTCATTAAGCGTCTCTCTTACATTCTCGTTGTAATATACAACATGTCTGAAAGCATTATTGATATGCCGACTTGTGAAATATCCGCCGGGCACCTGTTCCACGGCAGTCAGATGCGGAAGCTGGGCATTGACTGAGCTGCGGATATTTGCCGACCACGGAATACTTTCCAGCGCTTTCAAATTTGAAACGCCTATCCTTGCTACCGAGCCCAACTTGTTTTCAAGCCTTGTGCTGTACTGATATTGGGTATCAGCGTCCGTCCACCATTTTAAAAATTCCCACGCTTCGGGCTTGTGCCGGCTTGCCTGAATAATGTAGCATGCGGTAGAGGCGGTTACCGCGGTGCGGTTCAGACCTGCTTCCGTATTCATTGCGGGTATTGGCGCAACACTCCAATCACCCGATATTTCAGGAGCCATAACGTCAAGCTGATTTGCAAGGGTATAATCCGCAATTGAAACAGGCATTTCTCCCGAACGGAAGCGGTTAAGAAAATTGTAAGAAAGCGGCAGTCCGTAATCGGAATAAAATTCCGTCCACATTTTAAAAGCCTTGACCGCCGCGTCAGTTCCGAGAGCGCTTGAAACACCGTCGGCATTATAGTAGCTGCCGCCCAACTGGTACAAAAGCATATCAAAGCTTACTCCGCCGAACTGCATATTATTTGCGGAAAGCACCGCTATAATGCTGTATACATCATCCCATGTATTCGGCGGGTCAATATTTAAAAGCTCGAAAATATCGGTTCTGTAAAATAACATGGGAATAGTCATTGTCTCGGGCAATGCGTAGCATCCGCCGTTGTACCTGAACGGAATGAATGTCGCCTCGGCAAAACGCTTGCTTGCCTCCTCAAAATCCGAGAATTGCGTAAGATCCGCAACCGCCCTGCGCATGGCGTAATTGACCGGTGCGCCGGCGTCCTGCTCAACCAATACATCGGGAGCTAACCCCGCAACTATTGCGTTCAATTCCGCACCCGTCATAAGCTTTATATTAACGTCTATATTATTCTGCGGAATAAATTTGTCGTTTATAAGCGTCTTTATAACCTCGGATCTTGCGCGCGCAGTCGGAATCCATACCTCTATTTCGGTATTTTTGCTTCCCAAATCAGCAGAGGTGTATCCGTCCGAAAATGTCCGCAAAAAACGCACACAGAAAAATTTGAAAGCCGTAAACAGGTCTGTGCTTATTTTCTTCGGCGCTCCGGTATGCACCTCAAAGCAGTCAATATCAAGCGGCTGCTCGTACCGACTGTTTATCCACGTTGCCATAGCGCTCAAATTGCTTTGAAAGCTTGACATCTTTGAGGGAATGGTCTCCATATCGGATATAAATGTTTTCAGCTGATATAAAAGGTCTTTAAAAACCACATTATCTGTGCCGTTTTGTCCGCTTATGCTTTTAAGCGATCGGCTTACTTTATCAAGAATATCGTAGGCTTCCTTTAAAGGGGCTTTTATCTCCGGCATTTTTTCCTCAATGGAATAGTCGCGCATTGTATCGGGCGATGTGCCTGTCAGCATAAGCACCCGACGGTACACCCCGTTAAGCTCATCAAGCGCCGTTTCGATTTCGGATACGTATTCACCCATACTGCCTATCACACATTCAAGGCTCAATGTATGCCGTCCCTCTGTAAGGTAAAATTCGTAATCGCCGTTTTTATCACCTACCGTCGTCACTTGCCAGCCCATTGCAAAGGGAAACTCAAGCGCATTTGCCTCTTCAAACGGAATCTTGCCGTCTATAAACAGGCGTCGGCTTACAAACAATCCGCCGGTATAATCCTGACGTGCGCGAAAACTTATTTTATAATATCCGGTTTTGTGAACACTGAATTGCCATGTAACCGCAGCGCCCGGCGTTGACCAGCCCTCGCCGCCTATATAATTCATAACATCGTTTTCCCATGCTGCCGGTGATACCGCTGCGGTGCTGCTGTCGCACGAAACGCCGATGCGCGGCGTATTGACCGAAATCGCGTCCTCACCTTCTGTTATTTGAGAATATTCTCCCATTTCGGTATCATCATTCTGCTTGCGGTAATCTTTATAGGAAACTGACTTTTCGTTCGGCACAAGGGCTATGCCGTAAATATAAATTTCACAGCCGTTATTTGTAAAGCTTAACCTTTCTCCCGATGAAAGACGGAACAAAAAGGGACTCTGCTGCTTTCCGCTTTTATCGCTCACGCACACTGTTGTACATTCAAAGCGTTCCTCAGGCTCATACGGCAGTTCATTTCCGAAAGTGTCCTTTTTAAATTTACCGTTCGGCAATTCATAATTTCTGAAAAGCGTTAAGGAGCGGCATTCCTCAAAGGGATATTCGCCGTCAAGCTTCAAAGAATAATCCAAATTTCCGCTTGTGCCCTCGCGGGCGGCATATTTCAATTCAATTTCATAACGCGCCTCCGGCACGGATTCAAGCTTCCACTCTATGCTTGCACCGAACGGAAACGATATTTTTTCGCCGTCGAACGCAGCTCCGTCAAGGTAAAGCTCCCCTAAATTCGCCGTAAAGCTCTGATCGGACAGCGCCGCGCCTGCCGCCGTAAGTGAATACTCTCTGTAATCCGACCCGTTTGAGACTGCTGCGGCAATTTCCTGCCGTACCTCCGCATTTTGCGCGGACACAGGGCATATGCCGAGCAGCAGCGCACCCGCCGACAGCACCGATAATATGCTTTTAACCGATAAATGACGATTCAAGCCGACTTCCTCCTTAAAGCTGTTATCCTACCAGTCCCGACCGCTCCATACTCTCAACAAAATAGCGCTGCAAAAACAAATACAGTACAATAAGCGGCACAATTACCAACAAAATGCCGCAGTTATTCATAATAGAACGCCAATAATCATCGGGGTTCTGCATCCACACCGATAACGGAAGCCTTTCAATCAGCGTAATTAAAAAGCTGTTTTTGGGCCAAAAGGTATTAAGATAAAAATTATCGGTCCACTGCCATACAAAGCTAAACAAAAAACATGTAACTATCATCGGCTTACTGCTCGGAACGATAATACTGCCGAAGGTACGAAGAGCGTTTGCTCCGTCTATTCCGGCTGCCTCCTCCAGTTCTTTCGGAAAAGCGCTGAAATATTGCCTGAAAAGGAAAATATACAAGCCGTTATTAAGCCCTACAGCCGTCAGCGAAAGCAAAAACATCGGAACGGGCGTATCCAAGAGCCGTATTCCGCCTGATCCAAGCAAACCAAAAAGATTAAAATTATTGAAATATATGTATATCGGAACGGAGGTTATCTGATTAGGCACTATAAGTGTGAACAGTACACACATAAAAAACACCGATTTCAACGGAAAATCAAAACGCGCAAAGCCGTAGCCCGCAAGCATGGTTGAAAATATTTGCAAAACAGAAAGCGAAAGTATAAACGCCGTGCTTTTAAGCAGGCTCGGAAAATAATTTACGGCGCTTATTGCGCTGCGGATATTATTGAAAGTGAAATTTTTGGGGATGTATTTCACAGATGCGTCCATAAGATCCTGACGATCCATAAAAGCAATAACAAATTTTGAAAAAAGAGGATACAGAATAATAAAGCAGACCCCTAAAAGAATAATGTATTTTCCCGCCGTAACAAGAGCCTTGTCGGCTCGTTTTTTCAGCGTATAGCTATTCATTACAATCCCCCGTATCATTCGTATTTTTTAGAAAGCGCGGTAAGGCTGCCCACAAACACCGCAAGCACCGCCGCCACAATAACAAAATAGCTCCACGCAAGCGATGAACCGTACCCCAATTCAAAATCGGTAAAGTTAATATTGTTAATAAAGGACATTACGGAATTTTCGGCTGAAAGCATTTGCGCAATTATCGTGTAAAAAACGCATACAAGCAGCTGCGGAGTTACAAGCGGAAAGGTTATTTTCCAAAAATCTTCCCATCCTGTTGCACCCTCTATTGCCGAAGCCTCGTAAAGCGCGGGTGAAATTGATTGCAGTGCCGTTAAGCATATAAGCATTTGCACGCCGGAATTGCTTGCAACATTAAAAACGCCGTCTACTGCATACATAATGTATCCGCTTAGCTTTTCGCCCAGTCCCATATCAATTAAAACGGCTGTCATTGAACTGCCTGCAGCTGCGCCGTTCGTTTCAAGCTGCATCATACTTTTTTGCAGCATATCGTTTGCGTCCATGGCGGCAATAACTCCCGAGGAAATTAAAACCGGCAAAAACAGCACGGATCTGAAAAAATTTCTGCCCGGCATATAATCCTTTATAAGGCACGCCATAAGAAACGCAAAAATACATATTATCGGAATATTTGCCATAGCCTGCCCCAAAGAGGAGAGCAATACTCTTATATATTTTGCATCCACACGAAACGCCCGATAATAATTATCTAAGCCTATGTACTTAAAGCTGAAACCGGAATCATAACTTACTGTACCGAAGCTGTATTTGAACGACTGTATACACGGAACAAGAAAGAAAAAAAGGAAACCTATCAAAAACAGCGCAATGAACGCATAGCCCTTAGCGCCTTTTTTGAGATTGTATTTATTCCATTTTTTCAATTTTCTTCACCTCTTGAAAATATTAAAGCACCGTATACGGATTTTACACGGGAAATACACGTCGCACTCTAATGTAAATTTACATTTAAACGTTCCTTCGGTTAAATTTGGTAATTTATATCGTAGTTATTCTTCTTTTCTAAATCGATTATACACTGTAAAAACCAGTTTTGCAAGCTTTTTTTAGAAAAAACGTCAAAATAGTTATGTAAATTTACATTGCAACTTTAAAGTATATCCTTGCAGTGTGCGGGAATTGACAAAAGTCGTATTTCTTTCGATACGGGTTATTTTTTTGCTTGTAATCATTAAATGTTTTTGTTATAATTGCATTATGATCATCAGATCGGAGAAAGGCAAGATACCGCATGGAGAAAAATAAAAGAAAAAACGTTTCCATTAACGACGTTGCAAAACTCGCAAATTTGTCTACAGCGACCGTTTCACGCGTACTTAACAATAAGGACAATGTTTCCGAAGAAACCCGCCGTAAAATTATGCTCGCCGCAAAAGAGCTCGGTTACGTTTTCAATAAAACACCCCTGCACGGCAATAAAAGCCCTTTTATTTTGCTTTCCATACCCACTTCAAACGAGCTGGTTTACGACAGCTTCATTACCGGAGTGTACGATTCCGTGCTGCGTCACAATCTTGTGCCGGTCATAATGCATTCATACAAAAACCGCGAAGCGGAAAAACGTTTTTACAAAATTGCAATAGAAGAAAATTTTTGCGGAGCAATTCTGGTTTCGCCGAAAACATCATCTGAAGATATAACGGAATTGGCAGACGCAATGCCGGTAGTGCAATGCTTTGACTCTGTTCCCATACCAAACGGAACAATAGTGCAAATGGATGATGAAAAGGCTGCCTATGAGGCTACCAACTACTTAATTACCAAGGGGCACAGACGCATCGGTCTTTTAAAATGCGATGAATCCAGCTCTTCACGGATTCGTCAGGCAGGTTATATAAAGGCATTGAATGACGCAAAGCTTCCCATTGACAACAGAATAATCTTCGATGTTCCGTATGAGTTTTCAAAAAGCCGCGATTCGGTTTTAAAAGCGTTTGACCAAATTGAGCTGTTTGACGCTCTCTTATGCGTAGGTACTTATATGGCGTACCGTGTTTTATGGGAAGCCCCCCAGCAAAACATCTCTATACCGAACGATTTATCAATAATCGGCTTTGATGATATATATTTAGGTGAAATTTTCAATCCGAAGCTGACTATCGTTGTTCAGAACGGTTATTCTATCGGTTATTACGCCGGAATATCACTTATAAATCGACAGGAAACCGACGCCACGCACAATGTCGGCATTATCAGTAACATAAATTACAAAATAGTTGAGCGCTGTTCGGTAAAGGATGTTACGGGCAATAAATGAGGAAATAAACCATCTCGGCACAATGCAACAGAATAATGTTTATATCGCTGTAATACAAAAAAAGCAAGGTGCAACCTTGCTTTTACAATTTTTATTTTGAGGTAAGAGGTACGAGGTAAAAAGTAAAAATCCCGTTCACTTTTGTGAACGGGATTTTTGGCGGAGAGGATGGGATTCGAACCCATGTGCCTTTTGGGCAAACGGTTTTCAAGACCGCCTCGTTATGACCGCTTCGATACCTCTCCGAATTTATATGACCAGATTATTTTATCACACTAAACCCATTATGTCAATATTTTTTTGTTTTTCTTTTCCCCGAAAGAGATACAATGTGTTCAAACCGACAACGGCTCGGAATTTACTAAAAGCTTAGAGCCAAAGCCCGCACTGTTTAAGGCTTGCCTTAAACAGTGCGGCATAAAACACAATCGGTTAATTTCAAGCAATTCAGTTATCTTACATTTGCGGCTTCTTTTGTTTCGCCCGACTCGTGAATATCGTCTATTGTAACCTTGCTTTCGTGCGGTATGGGTTTCCAGGTAACCTTTTTAAACAGCGCCACATACTGGGTGTACCGCCCGATTATATCAAAGGTAGGCCAGGTGAAAATATAAAGCAGCATTTTTGAAAAGGGTATTTTTTTAATGCGCTTATGCTCCACAATAAAAATGTAAATTGC
>CAKSQS010000025.1 GCA_934486705.1 uncultured Eubacteriales bacterium | reverse complement strand
GCCTCGCCGTTAGATGCGGCAAGCCCGCCCTTTACCATCATAGCCAAAATGCCTATTTCGCCGTCTGTAAAGTCATCGGCAGACAGCTCGGTAGAGGGCATATCGGCGTGCGAGCCGCCGCCCGCAAATATTGCGCGAGCCGCCGCCTGCGCTTTCTCGGCTTCTTCTTCGCCGTGCACAAGCTTTGTAAGCTCGTAAGCCAAAATTTCCTTTGCGGTGTTGAGCTGACTGCCCTCCCACTCGTCCATTTTGTCAATTTCTTCAAGCGGCAGGAATGTAAGCATACGTATGCACTTTAAAACATCCGCGTCGGCAACGTTGCGCCAATACTGGTAAAACTCATAGGGCGAGGTCTTTTCGGGGTCGAGCCATACCGCGCCCGAGGCGGTCTTACCCATCTTTTTACCCTCGGAATTAAGCAGCAGGGTTATTGTCATAGCATACGCGTCCTTACCTAACTTTTTGCGTATAAGCTCGCTGCCGCCCAACATATTCGACCACTGGTCGTCGCCGCCGAACTGCATATTGCAGCCGTATTCTTTAAAGAGGTGGTAAAAATCGTAGCTTTGCATTATCATATAGTTAAATTCAAGAAAGCTTAAGCCCTTTTCCATACGCTGCTTGTAGCACTCGGCACGCAGCATATTATTAACCGAGAAACAAGCGCCCACATCACGCAGCAGGTCAATGTAATTAAGCTTTAAAAGCCAATCTGCGTTGTTTACCATTTGCGCCTTGCCCTCGCCGAACTCTATAAAGCGGCTCATCTGCTTTTTAAAGCAATCGCAGTTGTGCTGTATCTGCTCGGGTGTCATCATTGAGCGCATATCGGTTCTGCCCGAGGGGTCGCCTATATATCCCGTGCCGCCGCCTATAAGGGCTATGGGGCGGTTGCCCGCCATTTGCAGCCTTTTCATAAGGCAAAGCGCCATAAAGTGGCCCACGTGCAGGCTGTCTGCCGTAGGGTCAAAGCCTATGTAAAAGGTGGCTTTGCCGTTGTCAATAAGCTCGCGTATTTCCGCTTCGTCGGTTACCTGCGCTATAAGTCCGCGCGCTACAAGTTCATCATAAATTTTCATATTTGTTTGCTCCTGTCTAACAGCTCTTTCGCTGAATTATATAAATTTTCGGTCATTTGCGTGCCCGACATTATTCGGGCAATTTCGTTTATTTGCTGCTCATATGAAAGCGGCGAAACGCTTGTAAAGGTTCTGTCCTTTTCCGCCTTTTTTTCTATTAACAGGTGTGTGTCTGCCATTGCCGCTATCTGTGCCAAATGCGTTACGCAAATTACCTGGCGGTTTTTTGCAACCCTTTTAAGCTGCGTTCCCACCTTGCCGGCGGTATAGCCGCTTATTCCCGTGTCGATTTCGTCAAAAATCATAGTGCCCACGGGGTCACGGCCTAGCAGCACGCTTTTTATAGCCAACATCACGCGGGAAAGCTCACCGCCCGAGGCTATTTTGCAAAGCGGCTTTACGCTCTCGCCGCGGTTTGCCGAAATCATAAACTCGGCGGTATCACACCCGCGCTTGGTGTATCTGCCCTTATCAAACTGCACCGTAAAGCGCACGTCGGGTATATTTAAGTAGGAAAGAATATCGCAAACCTGCCTTTCAAAGGCTGCCGCCGCTTTTTTCCTCGCTGCGGTAAGCTCTTCGGCTAAGGCTATAAGCCTTTCCGTAGCTTCATCAAGCAAAGCCGATAATTCCGCCGCCTTTTTATCGGAAAACTCGGTGTCATTAAGCTCTGTGCGCGCCTTTTCAAGAAACCTGAGCATTTCTTCCTCGCTGTTCCCGTATTTCGCCATAAGCTTATCGAGCGTTTCAAGCCTTGAATTTATTTCGTCGGGGTCTATGCCTGCAAGCTCTGCGTTTTCAAGAAAATCGTAAAGCGCCGAGCTAACGTCTTCTGCCGCCGCTGCCGCGTCCGCCAAGGCGGAGGACTTTTTATCCCACTCATCATCCTGCAGGGATGAAAGTGATTTTTCCGCGTCTGTCAGCAGCGATACCGCGCCGTCAAATTCGTCGTCGCCCTTAAGGGCTGAATACGCGCGCGAAAGCGCCTCGGCGGTCTTTTGATAATTCCTTGCAACAGCAAGCTTTTTTTGAAGCTTTTGATATTCCCCGGGCTTTATTCCCGCAGATTCAAGCTCGTTAATTTGGTATTTTAGCAGTCCGACTCTGCGGCGCTTTTCGTCCTCATCGGTCTCTGTCACGGCAAGTTCTTTCCTGATTTTGTTCAGCTCACGAAACTCCGCGTAATATTTACCCTTAATCGGGTCGTCATCCGCCACCGCGTCAATATAGTCCAAATGTCGCTCCGGGTCTAAAAGAGCCTGATTATCGTGCTGACCGTGAATATTCACAAGGTGTTTACCTATCTCTTTAAGCTCGGTAGCCGTTACGGGTCGGTCATTCAGCTTTATAAGCCCTTTGCCCGCCATTGAAAGCCTGCGCCTTATAACTATATTGCCGTCTTCATCAGGTGTAACGCCTAAATCGGACAAAGCCGCGGCGGTCGCGTTATCAAACTCCCCGAAAACGGCTGATACCTCGGCGGTATCGCACCCCGCGCGTATAAGTTCCTTTGACGTGCGCTCGCCAAGCACCGCGTTAATCGCGTCAATCACTATGGATTTACCCGCGCCCGTTTCACCCGTCAGTACATTAAGCCCGGCGGAAAACTCAATATCCGAGCGCTCTATAACCGCTATGTTCTCTATATGCAGAAATTTAAGCATCTATCTTCCCCGCTATGCAAGCAGATTTTTAAGTTCGCGTGTCAGGCTTTCAGAGCCCTGCTCGTTATAGGTTACAATAATAATGGTGTCGTCCCCCGCAAGAGAGCCGAGCATCATATCCCCGAAAAGCTCGTCCACCGCAACGCACGCGGGCGACGCCATACCCGTATAGCACTTTATAACCACGTTATTGAGTGCATAGGCAACGCTCTTTACCGAGCGCGCAAAAAACTCACGATAATGGTTGTCGGAGTGGGCAGAGGTTTGCTCTGCCGCAATATATCGGTAGTTGCCGTCGCGGTCGTGCCCCTTTACTATCCGCAGCTCCTTAATATCCCTTGATACCGTGGATTGCGTTACGTCGAACCCGTCCGCTATAAGCGCGGCTTGCAGCTCCTCTTGGGTCAGAAATATTTTTTCCTTAATAAGTTCTAAAATTTTCTCCTGACGTTTACTTTTCATTTCAAATGCTCCTGCCGTCTTTAAATTTGCCGGAAAGTGTTTTATAAAAGGATCTGTCGTTCAGTCTTATAAGCTTGGCGTACTGCTTAGAGCGCCTTATAAGAATATCCGTATACGGTCTTACCGTGGCTACCTTTCTGCCGTCTATCGTTAAATATATTTCGGTGCGCTTTTTGGAATACGCCTTAACCTTAATTGTGTTATCCGCGCCCAAAAGTATCGGCTTTGCCGAAAGCGAATGCGAGCAAATAGGTGTTATACACATACTTTGCGTAAGCGGATCTATTATAGGTCCGCCCGCAGACATTGAGTAGGCGGTAGAGCCTGTGGGGGTAGAAAGAATAAGTCCGTCCGCCCTGTAATTTATGTTGTCGCCGCCCACGCCTACCGAAATATCTATTATTCTTGAAATAAACCCGCCGGTTATAACCGCGTCGTTAAGTGCGTTATATTCGCCGAGCCGCCTGCCGTTTTCATAAACCGTGACAGAGAGCATCATACGCTTTTCCACAAAATACTCGTTTTTTTTCAGCTTGCGCAAAAGCTCTAACTCGTTTTGCTCAATATTAGCAAGGTAACCTACTCTGCCCGCGTTTATGCCGAGCACGGGCTTATCGTCAAACGCGGCGCGCTTTGCATAGCGGATTATAGTGCCGTCGCCGCCTATTGTTATTATCACATCCGCCGTTTTGTAGAGCTGATCCTCGGGCAGCTGCTTAAAACGCGGGAAATTCATTCCCTCCGGCAAAAATGCCTCTATCTCTTCGTTTTCCAGTATCTCGCCGAGCCGCATTACAACGTCTGCCGCCCCGCGTTTATCAAGATTGGGCAATACCGCCGCTTTCATAGTCTCACCTCTCCAATGCTTTGTATGAGCTTTCCACCACTTCCGCCGCACTCGTTTCGCAGCGGTTTTCGCTGTTTTCAGCCTTTTCTATATAGCATAAATATTCAATATTCCCCTCGGGTCCTTTTATGGGGGAAAAATCAAGCCCTAAAAGAGAATAATTATTCTCCGCAATTAAACCGATTATTTTTTCAATAACCGCAATATGCACCGCTTTATCCCTTACAACTCCCTTTTTACCAACGTTTTCACGCCCCGCCTCAAACTGCGGCTTTATAAGACATACCGCGCGCCCGCCCTCTTTCAAAAGGGTGCGTAAATTAGGCAGTATATGATAAAGCGATATAAACGAAACGTCAACCGATGCAAAGTCCAATTCGTCACACACCTGCTCACGCGTTACATACCTGAAATTGGTGCGTTCAAGGTTGATTACGCGTTCGTCGGTTCTCAATTTCCACGCCAATTGCCCGTAGCCTACGTCTATAGAATACACCTTTTTTGCGCCATTTTGCAGCATACAGTCGGTAAAACCGCCCGTTGACGCGCCTATATCCGCGCAAATGCAGTTTTCAAGGCTTATGTTAAAGCTTTTCATAGCCTTTTCAAGCTTTAAGCCGCCGCGGCTCACATATTTTAATGTTTCCCCGCGAACCTCTATTATATCATCGGGTTTTACGGTATTTCCCGCTTTATCTGATTTTTGGTTGTTTACGTAAACTATACCCGCCATTATAAGCGCCTTTGCCTTTTCACGGCTTTCCGCAAAGCCGCGCTCAAACAGGGCTACGTCCAGTCTTGTTTTTTCGGTCATTTGCAAGCCCCCTTTAAGGCGTTTATCATACTCTCGGTATCAAGCCCCGCGTTTTCAAGCGCCGTCGAAACCGCGGCGGTGGGTACGAATTTATTATCTATTGCGTGTATTACATACTTCCCGCCGTAGCCGATTTCAAGCAACTTTGCGGCGCAAAGCTCGGCTATACCGCCGTTTTCTATGCCCTCTTCAAAAAAATGCAGCTCTTTATATTTCAGCATTTCATTTATAAGACTGTCTGAAACGGGGTATATTTTATTAAGTTTTATAAGCGTTATATCGGGCAGCTTTTTCTGCACTTCAAATGCGTTTTGAAAAATTCTGCCGTAGGTTATAATTGCCTTAACTCCGCCGCCCTCAAATACCGTGTAATCGCCCGAAATTTCCTTTGTCGCGCCTGATTTTTCACAGCCGCGCGGGTATCTTATAGCAACAAACTTTTCACTTTGCGCCGATAATTCTATATCCCTTTCAAGCTCGTCATAATATGTGGGTGAATACACCGTCATACCCGGAACGGATGTTAAAAACGCAACGTCAAAAAGCCCTTGGTGGGTCTCGCCGTCCTCCCCCACTATTCCCGCGCGGTCAATAAGCAGGCGCACGGGAAAATTGCCTATTGCAATATCGTGTATAACCTGGTCAAAGCCACGCTGTAAAAATGAGGAATACACCGCAAAATAGGGCTTTAAGCCCGTGCTTGCAAGCCCCGCCGCAAAGGTTACGGCGTGCTCTTCGGCAATGCCCACGTCAAAAAAACGTGATTTAAACCTGCCGGCAAATTCGGTAAGCCCCGTGCCCGCCGCCATAGCCGCGGTTACGGCGCAAACCCTTTCGTCTTTTTCGGCTATTTTGCAAAGCGCCGCGCCCGCCACATCGGAATATGTGCGTTTGCCGCTGAATTTAGCGCCCTTGTCAATATCAAAAGCCGAAACGCCGTGGTAATCCCTCGGCGATGACTCCGCATAGGCATAGCCCTTGCCCTTGGTGGTAATAACGTGTATTACCGAGGGGCGCGAATATGTCTTTGCAACCTCAAAAAGCTGCTCCATAGCCTTTACGTTATGCCCGTCAACCGGTCCTAAATAGTTGAACCCGAGCGCCGAGAATATATTTTCGTGGTAAATAAGCTCCTTTACAGCCTCTTTTACCGTAAAAATAGCGTTGTTAAGCGGCTTGCCTATAAGCGGAATTGCCAGTAAAAATCGGCTTAAAGCAAACTTGAAATGGTGGTAATGCGGCTTGTTGCGCATTTTTGTAAGGCTGCGCGCAAGCGCCCCCACATTGCGGGAAATGGACATTTTGTTATCGTTAAGCACCACAATAAAGTTGCTCCTGCCCGAGCCGGCGTTATTAAGCGCCTCATACGCCATACCGCCCGTCATAGCGCCGTCGCCTATAATCGCGACCGCCGTGCCGTTTTCACCTTTAAGCTTTTTCGCGCGGTAAATGCCGTAAGCGGCGGATATTGAGTTGCTGCTGTGCCCCGTTATAAAAGGGTCGTGCTCGCTTTCATCGGGGCGCATATAGCCCGAAAGCCCGTTTTCGGTGCGTATGGTGGAAAATTTATCAAACCTGCCCGTTAAAAGCTTGTGGGTGTAGGATTGGTGACCGACGTCGAAAATAAGCGCGTCCTCGGGTGAAGAAAAGCTTCTGTGCAAAGCAACCGTCAGCTCCACCGCCCCGAGGTTAGAGGCTAAGTGCCCGCCGTTTTTTGAAACAGTGGATACTATGCAATCGCGTATTTCCTGACAAAGCAGCGATATTTCGTCATCATTAAGCTTTTTAACATCATCAGGCGATTTTATTTTGCTTAATAGCTTGTACTCCAATTATTATAACATTCCTTTTAAAACTTTCTGTCAAGCAGGTCGGCGGTAAGCTCGCGCAAGGCTGTGTTATCGCCCTTAATTTTGCAAAGCGCCGTAAGCGCCTCGTCGGAGAGCCGCTCAGCCTCCGCCCTTGCACCGTCAATTCCGAGCAGGGTCACATAGGTGGTCTTGCCGTTTTTCACATCACTGCCTATGGGTTTGCCGAGGGTCTTCTCATCCGCTGTACAGTCCAAAATATCGTCAATTATCTGAAAAGCAAGCCCCAATTTTTCGGCATATTCTGCGGCATACTTTAATTCTTCTTTATCCGCCCCCGCTAAAATACTGCCGCAAACCGCCCCCGCTGATAAAAGACAAGAGGTTTTTTTAAGGTACATTCCGCAAAGCTCTTCTATATCCGCTCCGCTTTTCTCAAAAGCAAGGTCTTCAACCTGTCCCCCCACCATACCGCTTATGCCTGCATTTTCGGCTAATACGGCTATGGCTTTTAATACCCTGTCCGACGGTATACCCGCGGTTTCAGCCGCCGTTTTAAAGGCTAAGGTCAGCAGCGCGTCGCCCGCAAGCAGCGCGGTATCCTCCCCAAATGCCTTGTGGCAGGAGGGTCTGCCGCGGCGCATATCGTCGTTATCCATACAGGGCAGGTCGTCGTGTATCAGCGAGTAGGTATGTATCATTTCAAGCGCGGCGGCAAAATTCAGCGCATTATCGCCCTTGCCCCCGCAAAGCGCGTAAAATTCAAGCAGTAAAATGGGTCTTATGCGCTTTCCGCCCGATAAAAGACTGTATTTCATAGCCTGCGCCGCCGAATTATCGGCAACTATACATTCTTCAAGCTTTTTTTCTATATCGGGTAAAAACCGTTCATAGCTTTTGCTCATTTTCTTCCTCCGCCTCGGTCAGGGTTATTATTTTCTGTTTCGCGGTTTCAAGGGTCTTTCTGCAATCGTTTGTAAGCTTTGTTCCGCGCTCAAAAAGCTTTATCGACTCATCAAGCGTTATATCTCCGCTTTCAAGCAGCGATACTATATTTTCAAGCTCCGAAATTGATTTTTCAAAATCCGCGTTTCGGCTCATACTGTTTGCTCCTTTTCGGTTACTTTGCATTTAACGTTTCCGTCGGTAAATTTAAGGGTTATACTGTCATCAAGATTCAGTTCTTCGGCTTTTCGCACCGTTTCGCCCGATTTTATCGCTACGGCGTACCCGCGCGCAAGGGTTTTAAGCGGGCTTAACGTATCAAGCCGTGCGGCAAATTCCGCAAGGCAGCCGCCTTTCTCGGAAATCAGGGCTGAAAATGCCGATAAAAGCTTATCAGCCGCTCTGTCCGCCCGCTCGGCGCGGCACTCTGTTATAGCTGTTTCGGGGTTTTTAAAAAAGCGAGAAGATAAAACCCCTGCAAGCCGTGCGTTTTCGCGCTCGTATTTTGCGGTCAAAGCGGATTTTAACGAAGATTCAAACCTTGCAAAGCGGTTTTCAAGCTCCGATAAATCAGGCACGGCAAGTTCTGCCGCGGCTGACGGGGTGGGAGCGCGCATATCAGCCACGAAATCGCAAATTGTAAAATCGGTCTCATGCCCCACAGCCGATATTACAGGCACGGGAGACGCGGAAATTTTCCGCGCAAGCGTTTCATCGTTAAACTCCCATAAGTCCTCTGCCGAGCCGCCGCCCCTGCCTATTATTATCACGTCAGCAGCGTTCAGCCTGTAAAGCCTGTCGAGCGCCGAGAGCATTTGCGGCACGGCGGTTTCCCCCTGCACAGTTACAGGGCACATTATGACCCGCGCCACAGGGTAGCGCCGCTTTAAAATGCTTAAAATATCCTTTACGGCAGCGCCTGTGTCGGATGTTACTACCGCTATGCTTTTTGGGTATTTTGGCAGCGGCTTTTTCCGCGAAGTATCAAACAGCCCCTCTGTTTTCAGTTTTTCCTTAATGCGCTCAAATTGCAGCGCCAGCGCTCCCGCGCCTACGGGGAACATCTGCTCGGCGTAAAACTGGTATTGCCCGTCCTTTTCATAAATGGCAACTCTGCCCCACAGCACCACGGTATCGCCGTCGCGCGGGTCAAAGCGTACGCTGTTTGCCAGCGCCCTGAACATAACGCAGCGAATTGCGGCGTCCTCATCCTTTAAAGTAAAATACCAGTGCCCGCTGGCATAGTGGTTTTTAAAGTTGGAAAGTTCACCCGTTACCGTAACGCTTTGAAGATGACTGTCGCCCTCTAACAGCGATTTCACGTAAAAATTGAGCTGCTTAACGGTTATTGCGGCAATTTCCGTTATCATATCACAGCGTTTTTGAAACGGTTGCAAGTATACCGTTTACAAATGATGCGTCGTCGGTCGTAGCATATTTTTTGCAAAGCTCAACCGCCTCGTTAATTGAAACCGATACGGGAATTTCATCGAAATACTTCATTTCATAAATCGCAAGGCGCAATATGCAAAGCGCGGTTTTTGAAATTCTTTTAATGCTCCAACCTACCGAATTTTCGGAGATAAGCCCGTCGATCTCCTCTATATGCTCATAAACGCCCTGAAATACCTTGTTTATATATTCATCCGGCTCTAAGTCTCTTACCTCTTTAGCCGTTTCCAATATTTCGTCCGTACCGTTATTGTTAAATTCCTTTTCAAAAACAAGAATGAACGCTTCTTCCCTCGCCTGTTTTCTTGTCATACCGCACCCGCTTTCAAAATAATGTTTACAAATTATTATACACCATATCTCTCGGCTTTTCAAGCCGTAAATATCCGCAAAATGAATGTTTTCGGGCAAAATGCGTATAAATATGCAAAAACCGCCCGAAAGGGCGGTATGTAAAAGCATTTACGCCTGTTTTTCAAACCGTTTATCAATAGCACGCACTACAGTCGGCAATATAAGCGCAAAAACAACCGAGGAAATTACGCCCGTTATAATTCTTACAAATAAGCCGCCCCACACCACGGCGGGTGTGTAATAACCGTAAATAACGCTGTCAAGATAAATAACGAGCGTGTTAACCGCCGTTACAATAATCGAGCTTATCGTAATTTCGGCAATAAGCGGCAGCGTTTTCATACTGCGCTTAAACGCAATAAACAAAAGCCCCATGCAAACGCCGCGTATTCCCGCAGGCAGTATCCACAGCGCCGTTGTGGGGGTAAGCCCGTAGGTTATAAGCTGCGTTAAAAATGTGCCGATAAGCCCTACCGCCGCACCCATAAGCGGACCGCACTGCACGGCGGCTATTATAATGGGCAGCGCGCCGAGCGGCAGCTTAAAAACTCCGCTTACATTGTTAAGCAGTGTAGCCACATAATCAAGCACAAAGCAAAATGCGGCAAGTACCGAGCAAAAGCATAATTGTTTTACATAATTTTTTTTCATAAAAAAACCTCCTTATTTACCCGTTTAACCGATAATAAGGAGATTGCATCTTCATTATTAGCCGGCAGCGGGATGCGACTGCCGTACCGCGGAAATATCCTTCGTCTGCCCGGCAACTCCCCGTCCCGACAGCACTTAACGCACGACCGTCTACTCTGCATACACTTATTTTACATTACCGCAGCATATTTGTCAAATGAAATTTTAATATTAAGCAAAAAAACAGTTGCGGCGGCAGGGAAAAAATGCTATAATTAAAAGAACAAAAGTTCGGAGGTTTTATAATGTCTAAATCACCGCTTACCGAAAAGCAGCTTGCAGTATATAATTATCTTATAAGAGAAATGAACGGCGGCATTCCCCCCACGGTCAGGGAAATATGCGCCGCCACGGGAATAAAATCCACCTCTACCGTCCATTCCATTTTAAGCATATTGGAGGACGAGGGGTATATCGTAAGAGACGCGAAATCCTCCCGCGCCATAAGGCTTGATATGGAGTACGATTCTTCGTTTGTCCCGGTAGTCGGCAGAATTACCGCGGGTCAGCCGATATTGGCGGTTGAAGAAATTGAGGATTATATACCTTACCCCTCAAAAAATTCCGAGGGGCTTTTCGCCCTGCGCGTTTCGGGGCTTTCCATGCGCGACGCGGGAATATTGGACGGCGATATTATTATTGCCGATAAAAACCGCACCTGCCGAAACGGCGATATTGTAATAGGTATGGACGGCGACGAGGCAACCGTAAAGCGCCTGCTCATTAAGGACGGACAGATAATATTTATGCCCGAAAATCCCGATTATTCGCCCATATACCCCGAAGACCCGCATGTTGTGGGCAAGGTAATAGGCTGTTTCAGAAAGTATTAAGGATAAATATTTATGAAAAAATATATTGAGCTTTTTACCGACGGCGCGTGCTCGGGCAATCCGGGTCCCGGCGGATGGGGCGTAGTTCTCCGCTACGGTCAGCACGAAAAGGAGCTTTCGGGCGGCGAAACCGAAACCACAAATAACCGTATGGAGCTTACCGCCGCCATAAAAGGGCTTGAAGCACTTAAAGAGCCCTGCGTTGTAAGGCTTGTTACCGATTCAAAATATGTGGCTGACGGAATTATTAAGGGCTGGGCGGAAAGCTGGCAGAAAAACAATTGGATAAAATCCGATAAAAAGCCTGCCCTCAATTCCGATTTATGGGAGCGGTTTCTAAAGCTTTTAGAAATACACGAGGTCAGAATCGAATGGGTCAAGGGTCACGCGGGTCACCCCGAAAACGAGCGCTGCGACCGCTTGGCGGTAGAATATTATAAAAAATTGAAAGAGCTGTAAAGAATGTCCAAATCACGGGAAAGAATAAATTATATAATAACAGGCGCACTTATAGCCGCCTTGTATGTGGGGCTTACATTTTTAAGCAATATTTTCAATCTTGCTTTCGGCCCTGTGCAGTTCCGCGTTTCCGAGGTGCTTACCATACTGCCGGTATTTACATCTGCGGCTATCCCCGGTGTTGCGGTCGGGTGCTTTATTGCGAACATAGCGTCCTTTAACCCGCTTGATATGATTTTCGGCACGTCCGCAACGCTTGCAGCGGCGCTGCTTACCTACCTTTTCAGAAATATAAAATTCAAAGGCATTCCCCTGCTTTCAATGCTCCCGCCCGTAATAATAAACGCCCTTGTTATCGGGCTTGAAATTGCAATATTCTTCCTGCCGAAGGGTAATTTGCTGTGGGGCTTTGTAATTTCCGCGTTGCAGGTGGGTTTAGGCGAGCTTGTTATTTGCGTAGGGCTCGGAATACCCTTTTATTTGGTAATAGAAAAAAACGGGATTTTTAAAAGAAAACACGAAAACGGTGATAAGCTATGATCTACAATAAAAAAATCACGCTTAAAAACGGCGATATATGTATATTAAGAAACGGCGCAGGGCCTGACGGCGAGCAGGTGCTCGACGTTTTCAATAAAACGCACGCAGAAACCGATTTTTTACTTTCCTACCCCGATGAAATCAGCCTTACCGCAGCGCAGGAATCAGAGTTTTTAAAAGAAAAAACCGAAAGTAAAAACGAAATTGAAATTGTGGCTGAAATTAACGGTAAAATAGTAGGAACGGCGGGAATTGAAGCTGTGGGCGGTAAATTCAAAATAAGCCACCGCGCGGACTTCGGTATTGCAATCTTAAAGGAATATTGGGGGCTCGGCATAGGCACGGCGCTGACAAAGGCCTGCATAGAGTGTGCAAAAGCGGCGGGATATTCGCAATTGGAGCTTAATGTGGTTGCCGAAAACAAAGCCGCTGCGGCGCTTTATGAAAAATTAGTTTTCAAGGAATTCGGCAGAAACCCGCAGGGCTTTCGCTCGCGTACAACAGGCTTTCAGGAGCTTATTTATATGAGATTGGAATTATAAAAAAGGGGTGTCGGTGTGAACATTTTACATCTTAAATATGCGGTGGAGATAGCCAATACAAAATCTATAAGCCGCGCGGCGGAAAATCTTTATATGGGTCAGCCGAATTTATCGCGCGCCGTAAAGGAGCTTGAAGAAAGCCTCGGCATAACTATTTTTAACCGAAACTCCAAGGGAATAACAATCACGCCCGAGGGCGAGGAGTTTTTGCAGTACGCAAGGCGAATTATCAGTCAGGTTGAAGAGGTTGAAGATATTTACAAAAACGGCCGCAAGCCTAAGCAGCGTTTTTCGGTCTGTGTTCCGAGGGCAAGCTATATTTCATACGCCTTTGCAGAGTTTGCCAAGGGTATTAAAAAGGATATTCCCGCCGAGATTTTTTACAAGGAAACAAATTCATGGCGCACGGTAAATAATGTCGTAAAGGGCGATTACAACCTCGGAATAGTCCGTTTTCAGTTGGCTTTTGAAAAGTATTTTAAATCTATGTTTGAAGAAAAGCACCTGAACGCCGAAATTATAACCGATTTCAAGTACCGCTTACTTATGTCAAAAGAGCACCCGTTAGCTGATAAAAAGGAAATAATCCGCAAGGATTTAGAGCCGTTCACCGAGATAAGCCACGCCGACCCCTACGTTCCCTCTCTCCCCCTTATCGACGTTAAAAAGGAAGAGCTTTCGGGCGGCGCAGACAGGCATATTTATATTTTCGAGCGCGGCAGCCAGTTCAGATTGCTGCAATCGGTCACCGATTCATTTATGTGGGTATCGCCCGTGCCGAAAAGCCTTTATGAAAAATACGGTTTGACCGAGCGCGAATGTAAGGATAACGATAAGGTTTATATGGACGTTATGATATACCGCAGCGGCTATAAGCTCTCCGAGCTTGACAGCAGCTTTATAACCGCAGTTTGCGACGCCAAGCGCAAGTATCTTTAATAAAATAATCATTTTTTTAGCCCGACAGTCAGCTATACTCCGACTGTCGGGCTTTTTAACATTTCAAAAAAAGGTTGCCGCAAACGGAAACCCGCACGCGGCAACCTATACAGTCAAAAAGACTTCTTACTTCATGCTGTTTTCGTAAGATTCGATCATCTTTTTAACCATCTGTCCGCCGATAGAACCGGCCTGCTTAGAGGTAAGATCACCGTTGTAACCCTGCTTTAAGTTAACGCCAACCTCGTTGGCAGCCTCCATCTTAAAACGGTTGAGGGCTTCTTTAGCCTCAGGTACTACGCTTTTGTTAGCCATGATTTTTTCTCTCCTAAAAATTTTCTTTTGCGTTTGCAGTAATATTTTATGTTATTGTTAAAATATTATTATAGGTAAATGATGTTAAGGAAATTTAATGCAAAAGATTTTAATTGAAGAGAAAAAATTAAAAATTATTCGTTCAATTCCGCAATTGTAACGCCGTTTTCGCCCTCGCCGAATGTACCCGAGCGGAAGGTCTTTATATTTTTATGTGAGCGCAAATGCGCCTGAACCGCCTTGCGCAGAACACCCGTGCCCTTGCCGTGAATAACCGTTATTGCAGTTATTCCCGAAAGCACCGCGTTATCAATATATTTATCAAGCTCTAATATTGCCTCATCGGCCGCCATTCCGCGCAGATCGACCTCGCCCGAGACAGTGCGCTGCCCGCGGGAGACTATACCCGTAACGCGGCGGGTCTTTTTAAGGGTCGCGTCCTCTCGGCGCTTACCCTTAAAGCGGAGCCCGTCAAACGCTACCCACATTTTAACCGCCCCGGCTGATACATACGCCTGCTTTTTGTTTTCCTTTACCTCCAAAACCGCAGCGTCGCTGCCGAGCGCCGTTACAAACACGGTGTCGCCCTTTTCAAGCTTTGTAACCATTTCGCCCTCGGTCTTTTTGCTTTCAATCGGGTCGGAGGTCTTTTCAAGCTCGTTTATGGTCTTTTTATAAGCAGTTCTTGCCTTTTCGGCAAGCTTTGCCGCGTTTTCGGCGTTAAGCTGCTTTTTCATTTCTTCAAGCTCATTTAAAAGCTGTGCCGATTTAAAGCGCGCGTTTTCAATAATTCCGTTCGCGGTCTCGCGCGTTTTCTCCATAAGCTTTGTTTGCTTCACATCAAGTTCATGTTCGCGCTGCTCCGCCTTGCGCTTTGCCTCGTCCAACCTGCGGCGCAGGGTCTGTGCTTTTTCGTGCTCTTCCTCCGCCTCGTGCCTTGCCTGTTCAAGGGAGGCCACCACTCGCTCAAAGCGCATATCATTATCAGATACTTCGGCTTTCGCGCAGTCAATTATACCCTCGTCAAGCCCTAATCTTTTTGATATTGCAAAGGCGTTCGAGCGCCCAGGCATACCTATTATAAGCCTGTAAGTAGGTTTTAGGGTATTAACGTCAAACTCGCAGGATGCATTTTCCACACGAGGTGTATCAATAGCATAGGCTTTAAGCTCGGGGTAATGCGTGGTTGAAACGGTTTTTGCGCCGAGAGCCGCCAGCCGAATAAGTATCGCCTTTGCAAGCGCTGCGCCCTCTATAGGGTCAGTGCCCGCGCAAAGTTCATCAAAAAGCACGAGCGAGTCGTCGTCCGCTTGCTCGGTCACCGATATTATGTTAACCATATGTGATGAAAACGTGGAAAGCGATTGCTCTATGCTCTGCTCGTCGCCTATATCGGCAAAAACCTTTGAAAATATTGCCACTCGGCTGCCGTCGTCGGTCGGAATCATAAGCCCGCACATAGTCATAAGGGTTAAAAGCCCTATGGTTTTAAGGGTTACGGTCTTACCGCCCGTGTTAGGTCCTGTTATAACAAGCGTATCGTATTCCCTGCCTAATTCAACCGTAATCGGTACGACCGCGCGGGTGTTTATAAGCGGGTGGCGCGCTCGTTTAAGGTATGTTATGCCGTCCTTGTTTATTTCGGGCAGGGACGCTTTCATTTTATAGGCAAGCCTTGCCTTTGCAAATATAAGGTCAAGTTTTACAAGGGCTGAATATGAACTTATTATGCCGCCCGCAAAGCTGCCCGCGTCGGCTGATAATTCCGATAATATCCTTTCTATCTCTTCCTGTTCGCGCAGCTTTAAAACGCGTATTTCGTTATTGGTTTCCACCACAGCCATAGGCTCTATAAACAGGGTAGAGCCGGTAGCCGATGTATCGTGAACTATGCCGTTTATCTGCCCCTTGTACTCTGATTTCACGGGAACAACATATCTGCCGTCGCGCTGGGTTATTATTGCCTCCTGCAAATATTTTGCGCTCGGTCCTCTTACGGTCTTTTCAAGCGTTTCGCGTATCTTACCCGATTTTGCCGTTATTTTGCGGCGAATATCGTATAGCGCGGGCGATGCGTTATCGTTCAGTTCTTCTTCCGATTTTATGGCGTGGTTCAGCTTATCCTCCAAAAATTTATTGGGTATAAGCTCCGAAAAAAGCGGGTCGAGCGTGGTCTCCCCTGCACCCGAGCATTCGCCGCGCCAAGCTTTTACCGCGCGTATTACTCTTAATACCTCGGCAACGTCCAAAAGTTCCTTTATTGAAAGCACGCCCGAGGCTTCCGCCCGCCTGAGCGGCGAAGAAACATTGACCGCCGCCCCGAACGAGGGCGCTGAATAGCGCGACATAAAGCTGTACGCATCGCTTGTATTGCAAAGCTGCGCGCGCACAGCGGCAATATCGGTTTCGGGCAGCAGCTCGCGCGCCCTTTCCTCAGTTTCCGCGAGAGTCGCCTCGTTTGCCAGCATATCGAGAATTTTATCAAGCTCTAATGTTCCTGAATATCTTGCGATATTGTAATCCATTTTTTACTCCTCAAAAAATTTAGAAAAATATATTATATATTACTTTGATAATATTTTAATTATTATGCGCTCGTGCCGCGCAGGGCATCCCTTTCTGCGCGTTCAGAAAGGGGGAAAGAAACGTCGGACACCCTTTCAATTGGGTTTCCGAACCTTCCTGAATGACCAAAGGGGCAAACTCCCCAATGGATTCCCCTACTGCACAATAATTAACCCTTTACAAATTCAGAGAATTATAAAAATCAAGCGTTTTAAAGCGGTGGTCCGCCTGTAAAGTTATATATTCTCCCGTTATATTTGACAGTTGCTTTGCGCTCTCCTCCGGCACGGAAAAAGAGTATAATTTTGAAAATTCGGAATACACTATATGCCGCGCAGCCGTTAAAAGCGTTCTGTCAAGCGGCACGGTCTTAGCCCCCGCAGGTCGGCAGGTTTCGCAATAAAGCGCGCCGCCCGCAATATCAAAATACATTATATCATCCTCATATTTTCCGCAGCCGTCGCAGGCTACAAGGTCGGGCATAAAGCCCGATATAGACGCGGTTCTAAGCTCCGTTACTGCCTTAATAAGCGGCGGAAAGCGCTTTTCGGCGGTTAAAAAATGCAGTGAATTGAGTATTAAGCGCAAAAGCTCCGTGTCTGCGCTGTCATACGGGGCAAAAACGAGCGCTAATTCGCAAAAATACTGCTCCAATGAAAGTATCTCAATATCGCCGCCCATTGTGAAAAACATTCTTATGGGAACAGCCTCATAAATTTTATAGGTATCCTTTTTCTTTAAAACGGTAAAGCTGCCGTATGTAAGCAGTGAGGTTGCCGCGCCTTTTTTTGAGCGAATGGACTTTGCCCCCGCCGCAAAAGCGCGAATAAGGCCGTGTTCACGCGTAAAGAGAGTAACCAAACGGTCACTCTCCCCTACGTTCATTTCCTTTATAACCAATGCATCCGTTGTAAAACGCGTCTCTGTTTCCTTCACTTATTTCGTTCTCCTTGCGCGAATTTACAAAATTAAGGTAGTCGCTCACGCTGCCGCTTTTAAGAAATTTATCCCAGGATTTTTCAGCTCCCATAATTCACAGTCCCATCATAAAGAATTACATTAAAATCTTTTACAGATAGTTTTTCTTTATAATAGGTAATAACAGTAAATTATTCAGTCAAGCCCGAAGGTGTGTATCAAACCCTGGCGGTTGCGCCAATCCTCTTTAACCTTCACCCATAATTTAACAGACGCGCGAATACCGAAAAATTCTTCAATATCCCGCCGCGCCGACATTCCCGCTTTTTTAAGGGTTGCGCCGCCCTTGCCTATAATTATGCCCTTGTGCGATTCCTTTTCGCAAATAACCGTTGCCTCAACGTCCAATATAGGCTCGCCCTCGGCAGTATCGCGCTCAACAAAGCGTTCTAAATCAATCGCAATGCCGTGCGGCACTTCCTTATCGAGCATACGCAGTAGCTTTTCGCGAATCATTTCGGCAACCATAACCTTTTCGGGTTGGTCGGTAATATCGTCATCCGCAAAGTAGTGGGGCGCGGGCTTTGAAAATTTCAGCAGCTCGCTTAAAAGAATATCAACGCCGTCTCCCGTTTTTGCCGATACGGGCACTACCGTTTCAAACTCAAATTCCCTTGAATAAAGCGCAATAAGGCTTAAAAGCTCCTCCTTACGCTCCAACATATCAATTTTATTTATTGCAAGCACGGCTTTAAGCTTTCGGCGGCTAAGCTCCTTTATAAGCGCCTTTTCCGCCGGCGGCAACCCGTTTTCAAGGCTGAATTTCGGCGCTGCCTCAATAACCAATACCGCCGCGTCCACGTCCGCCATACCGTCGCCCACGGCTTTATTCATATTTTTATCAAGCTCGTTTCTGGGCTTGTGAAAACCCGGGGTATCTATAAACACAAGCTGATCCGCGCCCGCCGTGTAAACGCCGCATATCCTGGTGCGTGTGGTTTGCGGCTTGTCCGATACAATAGCCACTTTTTGACCGAGTATGCGGTTCATAAGCGAAGACTTGCCTACGTTCGGTCTGCCGATAATTGTTATAAAAGCCGATTTTTCTTTCATTAAATAAATTCCTTTATGTATTAAAGCTTATTTATGGCGAGTCCCAAAGCGTCCAGCACCTGCTCCTCTTTTTCGCGCATTATTGTGCGCTCAAGCCCGCTCTTTTCGTGGTCGTAGCCCAAAAGGTGCAGCATTGAATGAACGGTAAGGAAAGCCACCTCGCGCTCAATGCCGTGACCGTAAAGATTAGCCTGCGACAGCGCGTGCTCAACCGAAATTACAATATCACCGAGCATTTTAGCGCCTGTTTCGGGGTTGGTGTCGTACTCGCCGTTTTCGCCGAGCGGGAAAGAAAGAACATCGGTTGAGGAATCTATATTCCTGAACTTTTTGTTCATTTCCTTTATCATATCGTCGTTAACCAGCGTTACGTTGATTTCGGCAGAGTCGGGGAAGTCTTCCATTTTAAGGGTTGCAATGCAGGCTTTTCTTATAAGCAGCCGCGTACCCGTGGGAAGCTTTACCTTTTTCTGTTCATCCGTAATAATTACTTTTACACTCATTTCTTTTCAGCACTTCTTTCATAAGCTTTTATGATTTCCTGAACCAGTCTGTGACGCACCACGTCGCGCCCGGTCAGGTAATGTATTGCAATATCATCGACGTTTTTAAGCACCTTTACCGCGTCTTTAAGCCCCGAGCGCTTACCGTCGGGCAGGTCTATCTGGGTAATATCCCCCGTGACCACCGCCTTTGAGTTAAAGCCTAAGCGGGTTAAAAACATTTTCATTTGCTCGTTTGTGGTGTTTTGTGCCTCGTCTAAGATAATAAAGCTGTCGTCAAGAGTGCGCCCGCGCATATACGCCAAAGGCGCCACCTCAATATCCCCGCGCTCCTGGCATTTCTGGAAGTTTTCCGCCCCCATCATATCAAAAAGCGCATCGTAAAGCGGTCTTAAATACGGGTCTACCTTTTGCTGCAGATCCCCCGGCAGAAAGCCGAGCTTTTCCCCCGCCTCAACCGCAGGGCGGGTAAGGATTATACGGTTTACGGTTTTTGCCCTGAATGCGCTGACGGCTGACGCTACCGCAAGATAGGTTTTTCCCGTCCCCGCAGGACCTACGCCTATTGTTATTGTATTTTTCTTTATAGCCTCGGCATACTGCCGCTGACCTATTGTTTTAGGCTTTACGGGCTTGCCCTTTGAGGTTATGCAAATACAGTCAGCGTCGGTAACGGCGGTTATGCGGTCATCCTCGCCGTCCTCAACCAGCCCCGAAACATATTCAATGCTTTGGTCGGTTATCTGCTCGCCCTTGTTTATCATAACGAGCAGCCCCTCAATGGTCCTAACGGCGTTCATAACGTCGGTAACATCCCCGCGCACCCGTATCTGACTGCCGTGCGAGGTTATGCTCACCTTATACTTCTTTTCTATGCGTTTAATGTTCTCATCGAAATTACCGAACAGGTTTATAATCTGCTCAATACGTTCAATATCAACCGTTTGTTCGAACAAATACCGCGTCTCCTTATTCCTTTTTTATATTATTATACCACATTTTCTATGAATTTCCAGTATTAAATAACATAATATCCTGTACCGCAATGTTTTCTTCCGCCGAAACTACTGTTTTTAGCCTTAAACCGCCCTGAATTTCGTCAATTTCACGATTTTTGACCTGAAAATCGCCCGAAATTTCTAACTTCACCTTTTCGGAAAACAGCCTTTCAAGCTCCTTTTCAAGGGCATTTCGGTCGTAATTTTTCTCGGTTTCCTCTGTAAATTCAAAACACTTTTCGTAAATTATAATCGGTATTTTTTTACCGAAAAGCTTTAAAGCCTTTATGCTCGTTTCCGCATTGTAAGTTCCCTTTTCGCAGCCTAAATAAAGCGGTATTTTAATGCCGAAAAACGAAAGCACGCGCTTTATTTTTTTCTTGCCTGTTTTAAGCGTTATTTTCTGCCTGTAATTCGCCGTTACGGTAATTTCACGCTCGGTTGCGGCGGTTATGCTGCCTATTGAGTGGACAAACCGCGTTCCCTCGGCGCGTTCCTCAATTCCCGAAACCAATATATCCCCCGCCGCAACCGTATCACCCACCTTTACAATGCAATTTCCCGCGGTTACGTCTATCTTTTTAATAATACCGTCCGCCGCCGACTTTAAATTGGTAGGCACGCTGTTGTCTTCTTCCTTTTTCTTTGCCTCGGTAACATCCACCGTTAAATAACAGCCCTCAATATTAAAGGCGCACCATGAAAGGCGGTTATCTTTAAGCAATAACTGCAGCTTTGCACTTGCGGGCAATATTTCACCCTTGCGCATTCCCTCGGTTATTCCGAGCTCCCTGCACTCGGCAATAATTTCATTTTCGGGAATATTGCCGTTTCCCGCAACCTCAACCGACCACACAAAGCCCGACATAAAGGTCAAAAACGCAAAAAAGACCGCAGTTCCAACGGGAATACCGTATCTTTTTTTGTATCGCTCGGTAAAAAACGGCAAGCCGTATCTCTCAAGTATATGTACCCTCAGCCCGCTTTTTATAACCAAACGCGGCAGACGTTTAAAGTCACCCACCGCAATATAGCACCTTATAACCTCGCCGCGCCTTTTGATATTCCACAGCGGTATTCCGTTTTTTGCGCATATATTCAGCAGCTTTTCCGCAATGTCTCCCCTTATTTCAATGCGCAAAAAGCCGCGCCAAAGTCTGTAAAAGAAAAGCATTGTAAAATCACCTATACACAAAATTCAAGCGAAGACATATTTCCCTTTACGGTTATTGCAGTGCCCTCAAAGGTTACTATATCAAACCCGCTGCCGCACACGGTAAGCGCGCCTTTCGGCAGGCGCAGCTTTAAATATGTATCGCTGTATTCCAAAACGCCCATACACCCCTCAATAATTATTTCACGGTTGCCGAAAAGCTCCAAATGCGGTTCTTTAATTACACCCGCCGTTATTTCATCACCGCAGCTGAAAATTTTCCATTTTTCTTTAGGCTTTTCGGATTTAAACTTGAATTTCTTGCTCAATTGGCACAACTCCCCCTAACATACTATGTTTTCGTAATTATAATAATTCTGAAAAGCATATATTGTATTAGAAAAGGCGGGAGAAAATTGAAAATAACATCGGTTTTGGCGGCGCTCACTTTTGCCGCACTTATTATAATAAGACCCGAGCTTTGCGCAGCAGGCGCGGCTGAGGGGCTTTTGCTGTGCGGCCGCGTGCTTATTCCCTCGCTTTTCCCTATGACGGTCTGCACGCTGTTTATAACCGGCAGCGGCGCGTTTTCGGGTTTTAAAAAGCTGTCCGCAGTTACGCAAAGGCTGTTCCGCTTATCCGCAGAGGAATTTATAACGGTAATTTTAAGTCTTATAGGCGGCTACCCCGTAGGCGCAAAGCTTTTAAACGAGGCGGTAAAAGAAAACCGCATAGCGCCCGAAAAGGCGGGGATTATGCTCTGCTATTGCGTAAATTCTGGCCCTGCATTCGCCGTTTTGGCGGTGGGCGTGGGTATGTATTCATCAAAAGCCGTGGGCTTTGCACTGCTTGCCGCGCATTTATTGCCGTCTTTAATAATGTGCATTTTGTTTTCCTTTTTTATAAAAAAAGATACGCTAAAAACCACGCCCGCCATTCAAATAAATGTAGCCGATAATTTTGTTTCGTCGGTATCGGGCGCATCAGGCGCGCTTTTAAGTATATGCGCATGGGTGATATTTTTCTCGGCACTCGGCGAATATATGAGCGCCTACGCCGTGCGCTTTCCGTGGCTTAAATATGCCGCCGCGCCGCTTGAGGTTACAAACGCGGTTGCACACACCCGCTCGCTGCCGCTTACGGCGTTTTTGCTCGGCTTTGCGGGAATCAGCATATGGTGTCAGATTTTGAGCATGGGTAAAAGCATTAAAATAAATTTTCCGCTGTTTTTGCTCGCCCGCATTTTCCACGGGCTTTTATCGGTATTGTTTTTACGTTTGATTTTAAGAATTTTCAAAATAACCGTAAAAACAGCGGCAGCAATAAATTTTTCACCGACTTACGGGAGCGCTGCCCTTTCTCTTTCTATGCTGATAATGGTTATGATTTTTATAATATCGGTTTATACGAAAAAAAGTACTGGAAAATTACTTGACGATATAGTATAATAAAGTCGGTGATTTTTTATGGCTGATATATTTAATAAGGACCTGCCGCGCGCCTGCAGCTACTGCGAGTACGGCCGCGAATCCCTGTTTACGGGCGAAATTCTCTGTTCAAAGCGCGGCGTTACTTCCCCGCGGGATTCCTGCAGAAAATATAAATACGACCCGTTAAAGCGCGTGCCCGAGCGCATAAAGATTTCGGGTAATTATAACCCCGAGGATTTCTCGCTTTAGAAAAAAGCACCCACGCAGTAAGTTTTTTTCTAAATACCCCTCAGCCAATTTCGACATTAGATATTAGACGTTAGAAAATACCCCTCAGTCTCGTTTCACTCGACAGCTCCCCTCTGTTTTGACTTAACGTCAAAAAGAAGGGAGCCGACACGGAGGGGTTGTTTGTTGCTCTGCAATTTACATATTCAGCTAAGGTCTTGATTTTTAAAAAGCAATATGCTATACTGTCACTATCCGGAGGTGCGATATGGCGCAATTTACCAAAAAGGCAATTTTAGACTCATTTGTAGAGCTTATTTCGGAACGCCCGTTTGATAAAATAACCGTTAAGGACATTGTTACCCGCTGCGGCGTAAACCGCAATACGTTTTACTATTATTTTGAAGACGTATACGCGCTGGTGGACGAGCTTTTTCAGGTGGAAACGCAGAATATTCTCGGCAGCACGGTAGATTACGATACCTGGCAGGAAGCCTTTTTAAAGGCAATAGACTTTGTGCATAACAACCGCCGCGCGATATATCATCTTTACAATTCAATCAGCCGCGAGCAGGTTGAAACCTATCTTAATAAGGTTACATATAATAATATACTTTCATTCGTTAAAAAAATAACTGCCGATTTATCCCCCAATGAAACCGACGTTGAGCTTGTAGCCTCGTTTTATTCCCACGCGCTTGTGGGTATGACGCTTGAGTGGCTGAGCGGCGGTATGAAGGGCGACCCGCACGATTTTGTTATAAGAATAAGCGAGCTTTTGGACGGCACTGTGCGCTACTGCTTTTTGAAAAATACAGACAAACAGGCGTAAATGTCTGAAAATACGACACTTTAAGGCTTATGTGTGAAATTCGCACATAAGCCTTTTTATGTTTATTGGAAACGAAAATTATTATGTATATAATATATTGCGTTGAGAAAACGAAGGGAGGAAAAAATAATGAAAACAATAAAACAGGCAAAATGGTGTTATATAATCTGCTCTGTGCTGCTTATAGCCGCCGGCGTTTATATAATGGTAAGACCGTATGCCTCGGCAATTATTTTTTGCAGGGTTATAGGCGCTGTGTCGCTTTTCTACGGCGTTTCAAAAATACTCGGTTATTTTTCGCACGACCTTTACAACCTTGCCTTTCAGTTTGATTTGGCGCTCGGAGTTTTCACCCTTATTTTCGGTTTGGTACTTCTGCTGCGCTCTGCAAGGGTTGTCGCCTTTATGCCGGCAATACTCGGCGTGTTTGTTTTGGTGGACGGCGTGTTCAAACTGCAAACCGCGGTTGATGCAAAGCGCTTCGGGCTTTCAAACTGGTGGCTGATCTTATCGGGCTCGCTTATCTGCGCGCTTTTCGGGCTGCTGCTTATAATCGACCCGTTCAGCGGCAACAACGTGCTTATGACCTTTGTGGGTATATCGCTTGCAATTGACGGGCTGCAAAATTTATTTAACGCGTTTTACACCGTTAAAATACTGAAAAACAAATGAAAGCTGGGAGATAAATGATAAAATTCGGAAAAGGCGTGGTAAAGCACCGCGTGCTTATTCTGATAATCGCGGTAGCGCTAATGATACCGTCGGTTTTCGGAATACTTAAAACGCGTATCAATTACGATATGCTGACTTACCTGCCCGACGACATTGAAACAATGAAAGGGCAAAACATACTGCTTGACGATTTTGGCAAGGGCGCGTTCTCCTTTATAATCGTTGACGGTATGGAGGATAAGCAGGTATCCGCTTTACGTGAAAAGATTGAAAAGGTAGATAACGTTGACAGCGCTATTTGGTACGACAGCGTTATGGATTTATCAGTACCGAAAGAAATGCTGCCCGACGATATTTATGAAGCCTTTAATTCGGGCGACTCAACCATAATAGCGGTCTTCTTTAAAACCTCCACCTCGGCGGACGAAACAATGACCGCCATTAAAGAGGTAAGAAAGATTGCCGATAAAAACTGCTACGTAACGGGTATGTCGGCGGTAGTTACCGACCTTAAGGACCTGTGCGAGCACGAAGAGCCGATATATGTAGGCATTGCGGTTTTGCTTTGCACGGTTACAATGATGATATTTATGGATAACTGGATAATACCGTTCCTCTTCCTTGCGAATATCGGTATGGCAATCGTGGTAAACCTCGGCTCCAACTACTTTATAGGCGAGATTTCATATGTAACAAAGGCGCTTGCCGCAGTGCTGCAATTAGCCGTTACAATGGACTACTCAATATTCCTTTGGCACAGCTACGAGGAGCAAAAGGAGCGCTACTCGGGCGATAAGCACAGAGCAATGGCGCACGCCATTAAAGCTACCATTACCTCGGTTGTAGGCAGCTCAATAACCACCGTTGCGGGCTTTATAGCGCTTTGCTTTATGAGCTACACATTAGGCCGCGACCTCGGCATAGTAATGGCAAAGGGCGTTCTGTTCGGTCTTATTTCCTGCGTAACAGTTCTCCCCTCTTTAATACTTGTATGCGATAAGCTACTTGAAAAAACAAAGCACAGAGCGCTTATTCCCCCTATGAACAGGCTTACAAACTTTGTAGTTAAGCGCTCGTGGATATTCCTTATAGTATTCTTAGTGCTTGTAGGTCCTGCATTCTGGTGCTACACCAAGGCAAACAGCGAGGTTTATTACAATATGACCGAAACGCTGCCTAAGACCATGGAGTGCTCTGTTGCAAATACCAAGCTTGAAAAAGAGTTCAACGTAGGTTCAACGCATATGGTGCTTATCTCTGCCGATACCGACGGCAAAACGGTACGCGAATTGTCGAGCGAAATGGAAAAGATAGACGGCGTTAAGTTCGTATTGGGGCTTGAATCGGTAGTGGGCAGCAGAATACCGGATGAAATAATTCCGGATGAAGCAAAGTCTACCTTACAAAGCGATAACTGGAAACTTATGGTTATAAACTCCGAGTACGCTACCGCGTCCGACGAAGTAAACGAGCAGATAACCAAGCTTAACGATATACTTAAAAAGTACGATAAAAACGGTATGCTCATAGGTGAAGCGCCCTGCACCAAGGATATGATAGATATTACCGACCATGACTTCAAGGTGGTTGACGCAATTTCAATAGCGGCTATATTCGTTATAATACTTCTTGTTTTAAAGAGCGTTTCACTGCCGATAATTTTAGTTGCGGTTATAGAGCTTGCAATATTCATAAACCTCGGTTTCTGCCACCTGCTCGGCACGTCAATGCCGTTTATAGCGCCTATATGCATAAGCACAATTCAGTTGGGCTCAACGGTTGACTATGCAATTCTTATGACCACGCGTTACAAGAGAGAGCGGTCTTTGGGCGGCGACAAGAAAACATCCGTCAGCATAGCGCTTAAAACCTCTATCCCCTCGGTTGTGGTAAGCGCGCTTGGCTTCTTCGCCGCAACTTTCGGCGTGGGACTTTACTCCGACGTTGATATTATCAGCTCAATATGCAACCTTATGGCGCGCGGCGCTGTAATCAGTATGCTTGCGGTAATATTCATACTGCCTGCAATGTTTATGCTGTTCGATAAGGTTATATGCAATACAAGTATAGGCTTTAAGCCTAAAAAACAAACGGAGGCTAAATGAAATGAAAACTGTTAAGAATGATTTAATAAAGCTTATTGCAGTTGCCGCTGCCGGCGTTATTGCCGGCACGGGCGTTACCGCAGCGGCTATAAATGCCGCAAACAATAAAAAGGACACCGCAAGCACCTCTACTTCCGTTTCTTCCGAAAGCGACAAAACAGACGTAAAGACCGCTAAGGACGAAACCGTTTACGTGCTTGCAAATGCCGACGGCTCGGTTAAAAAGATAATCGTAAGCGATTGGATCAAAAACGGGCTTAATGAAAAATCCTTAAAGGATAAAACCGACTTGCAGGACGTTAAAAACGTCAAGGGTGATGAATCCTATGTAATGGATACCGACAATATGCGCGTATGGAACGCCGACGGCGCGGACATTTATTACCAGGGCACAATAAGCAAGGAATTACCCGTTGATTTAAAGGTAAGCTATAAATTAGACGGCAAGACCGTTTCCGCCGAGGAAATTGCGGGAAAGAGCGGCAAGGCTACCATTCGCTTTGACTACACCAACAAGCAGTACAGCGAAGTAAACATAGGCGGCAAGACTGAAAAGATCTATGTACCGTTTGCAATGCTTACGGGTCTTATGCTTGATAACAACGTTTTCTCAAATGTATCGGTTACAAACGGCAAAATCATAAACGACGGCGACCGTACAATAGTTGCGGGCTTTGCGCTGCCGGGTTTGCAGGAGAACCTTAATTTAAGCAAGGATAAATTTGAAATTCCCGATTACATTGAAGTTACGGCAGACGTTAAAAACTTTGTCCTTACCACTACCCTAACCCTTGCGACAAACAGCCTGTTTAATGAATTTGACACTTCAAAGCTTAACTCCGCTGATGACCTGCAGGCGCAGTTAAATGAACTTACAAGCGGTATGACAAAGCTTATAGACGGCTCTTCCGAGCTGTACGGCGGACTTACCACCCTGCTTTCAAAGTCAAAAGAGTTGGTTGCGGGTATCGATAAGTTATCTGCCGGTACTGATGAGCTTTCAAGCGGCGCTGCGGCGCTTAACGCGGGGCTTAACACCTTGGTTTCAAACAACGGCGATTTAACCGCAGGCGCTAAACAGGTATTTGATACCCTGCTTGCAACGGTATCATCACAGCTTGCCGAAAACGGAATAAATGTCTCGCTTACCATAGAAAACTATAAGGAAAAGCTGAATGATATTAAAGCAAACCCCTTAAACTATTTGTCCGACAGCGCAAAAGCGGCAGTTATACCCGCCGCAGACGCCCAAATCAATACAATGTTAGATAATGCTCTGACGCAATACGGCGTTACACTTCCCGCCGGTGTTTCAAAGGAATTGGCTTACAAGACCGTAAAGGTTATGCTTTATGAGCAGGTCATAGTTGAACACAAGACGACAGATCAGGCAGTAGCTTATATAGTATCCGTCGCTAAAACTCAGCCGCAGGCGCTTGCCGCTAAAATTATGGCTGTTGCAGCAGACCCGGACGGCTCACAGCAAAAGGTTGACACACTCCTGCTTGCACTCGGAACACAAAGCGATGAGTTCAAGGCAAAGCTTGCAGCGGTTGATACCGCAATTACCTCGCTTGACAGCTACAACACATTTTATCAGGGCGTGCTTGCCTACACCGCAGGCGTTAAGGACGCGGCCGACGGCAGCGCTAAGGTAAGCGCGGGCGCTAAGCAGCTGAAAGAAGGCGCTGCAGAGCTTAAAGCGGGTGCTGCACAGTTAGTTCCCGGCGTTGAAAAACTTTCTGACGGCTCAAAGCAGTTAGCCGACGGTATAAAGCAGCTTAACGATAAGGGCATAAGCAAGCTTACGGGTCTTGCGGGCGACGATCTCCAAAACCTTGTTGACCGAGTAAAAGCAACGGTTGACGTTTCCAAAAATTATAAATCGTTTGCAGGAATTGCCGACGATACCGACGGCAGCGTTAAGTTCATCTACAAAACCGATGAAGTAAAATCCAAATAATTATTGTTATAAGAAGTCCTCAATCGACCGTATGGCTGATTGAGGACTTTTTTAAAGCTAAACTATTACAAAGGTTATAATTAAACCGCCCCTTTACCTGAATTATACATTACCCAATCGGCTCTCAGCGAATATGAAAACGGCAAGTGTCCGCTGCCGATTGAGCATTTAATAACGCTTTGTAAGTATTACAATGTATCAGCCGATTATATATTGGGCTTTTCGGAAAAGTTACCTTTTCCGAAAAGATAAAATAGGCTTCCCTGTGTAAGGGGAGCTGTTGAGCGTATGCGAAACTGAGGGGTTGTTACAAATTAGATGTTAGATATTAGACAGTAGACATTAGAGAAATACCCCTCAGTCACTAACGTGACAGCTCCCCTCTGTTTCGGCTTTGCCGAAAAGAAGGGAGCCATTGTTTTGTTCAACGGCTGACTTGTGTGAGCGAAACTGAGGGGTTGTTTAATTGCAGTATATCCCGTTAGTTTTCTTCATTTTGTTTTTTGAAAACCAATTCTTTATAATCATAATCATCGAGTATAGCCTTGATGTCGCTGTCATTATCAAGTTCAATTGTAAATTCATCGTCTTTGACCCTTTTCAGCGAGCCGAAGAAAAGCATATCATCGTCTTTTATGACCTCATTCTCTCCATGGTATAACCAAGCGCGAGCCGCCGTATGAGTGAAAGCTAAATTAAAATCTATATCCACACCGTCAAGGCGGATTTTTGCATTGGGATATACATCGCCGTCCGAAGAACAAAGATACTCGATATAAGGTTCATCACAAATATAATAATAACCTCTGTCCGGAATTTTGTACCAAAAAGGGGCGTCGCATCCTGCGAGGAATACAGCTAAGACCGTAAGTAAAGTAAATGTCTTTTTCATTGTCCTGCCACCTCATTTGAATTATTACAAAATCATAGTATCGCAAAAGAAAACAACCCGGAACTTTTAATTTCTTACAGCTTTTCAATCGTAGCCATAAGGTAATCGCCGAACTGCGAGCAGGTAGCACCGTCCTCATGTCCCGTTATAACATACTTTTTGTCAACCTCGGTGCAGATGTGCAGCGCTTTATTAAGCTTATCAGCCTTTTCGGTAAAGCCGATATGGCGCAGCAGCATTTCGGTAGCTTTGAACATACTGGTCGGGTTAGCATATGCTCCCCTGCCCGTTTCGATCATACGCGGTGCAGAACCGTGAATGGCCTCGAACATAGCGTAAACGTCGCCTATATTGGCGCTGCCCGCCGTGCCTACGCCGCCCTGTATCTGCGCTGCTTCGTCGGTAATAATATCGCCGTAAAGGTTCGGCAGAAGAATTACCTGGAAGTTGCTCCTTACGCGCTCGTTTACAAGGTTCGCGGTCATAATATCAATGTACCAGTCCTCGGCGGTAATTCCCGGGTAATCCTTTGCAACCTCGTGGCAAAGCTCTGAGAACTTGCCGTCGGTCTTCTTCATAATATTAGCCTTTGTAACTATTGCAACGTTGGTTTTACCGTTGTTTTTAGCGTACTCAAAAGCGGCGCGCGCAATGCGCTTTGTGCCCTCGTTTGTGGTAACCTTAAAATCAAAAGCCAATGTATCGGGAATTTCCACGCCGCGGCTGCCGAGAACATACTCGCCCTCGGTATTCTCACGGAAGAAAGTCCAGTCAATTCCAAGCTCGGGCACAGCTACGGGGCGAACGTTAGCGTATAAATCAAGCTCGCGGCGCATTGCCACGTTTGCGCTTTCAAGCGTGCCGCCCTTAAGCGTGGTGGTGGGGGCTTTAAGAATAACGTTGCAAGCCTTAATTTCGGCTAAAACGTCGTCGGGTATAGCCTGATTGTGCTCAATGCGGTTCTCAATGGTAAGCCCCTCAATAGTGCGCAGCTCAATTTTGCCCGCCGCAATTTCATCCTTTAAAATAAACTGCAAAAGGCGCTCCGATTCGGCGGAAATTATCGGTCCTATGCCGTCGCCGCCGCAAATGCCGATTATAATTTTATCAAGCTTTTTATAGTCGGTATAGCGTTTATCCTGCTCCATTTTGCGCTCGCGCGCAATCTGCTCGTTTAATAGTGTGCGGAACTGTTCAACCGCCGCGTCAATATATTTTTCCATTTTATATCAGCCTTCCTTTTTGGTATATTCAAGCAGTCCGCCTGCTTTGAGTATTGCTTTCTGGCGCTCGGTAAAGGAGCATACAAGTGGTATTTTATCACCTGTGGTTTCGTCTTTCAGCATTATTTCGCCGCTGTCCATTCCGTCAAACACATTTGTAAGTGTTAATTTATCCGATTGATTGAGCTTATCGTAATCATCGGGGTTTTTAAAGGTAAGCGGCATAATTCCCGCGTTTATAAGGTTAGCAACGTGAATACGCGCAAAGCTTTTTGTAATAACCGCGCGAACGCCCAAATACATAGGCACAAGCGCCGCATGCTCGCGAGAAGAGCCCTGACCGTAGTTGCTGCCGCCCACGATTATGCTTTTGCCCAGCGCCTTTGCACGCTCGGGGAAGGTTTCATCACACACCGCAAAGCAGAACTGCGAAAGGTGCGGAATATTTGAGCGGTAAGGCAATATTTTAGCGCCTGCGGGCATAATGTGGTCGGTGGTGATATTATCGCCCACTTTAAGCACAAGCTCGGCTGAAAGGGTATCGGTCTGCGGCTCGGATTTCGGGAACGGCTTAATGTTCGGCCCGCGCAGAACCTCTAAGTCCTTAGCCTCTTCGGGTGCTGCGGGGGGTATTACCGCGCTGTCGTCAATCTTGAAAGCGGCAGGCATTGTAACGTGCGGCTCTTCGCCTAAAAGCCTCGGGTCGGTAATTTCGCCCGTAAGCGCCGCGGCAACCGCAGTTTCGGGTGAAACGAGGTACACGCTTGCATCCTTAGTTCCGCTGCGGCCTAAGAAATTGCGGTTAAATGTGCGTAGGGATACGCCCGCGGAATTAGGCGAAAATCCCATACCTATGCACGGCCCGCAGGCACATTCAAGCAGTCTTGCGCCGCTTGCCAATATAACAGACAGCGCGCCGCAGTCCGCCAACATTGAAAGCACCTGCTTAGAGCCGGGCGAAATGGAAAGGCTTACATTGGGCGAAATGGTCTTGCCCTTTAAAAGCGCCGCAACTTTCAGCATATCAAAAAGTGAAGAATTGGTACAAGAGCCTATGCATACCTGATCAACCTTTGTGCCCTTTAATGACTCGACCGTAACAATGTTATCGGGGCTGTGAGGACATGCTATAAGCGACTTTAACTTATCGAGGTCAATATCTATTACCTTATCGTAAACCGCGTCCGCGTCGCTTGAAAGCTCTGTATAATCCTCTCCTCTGCCCTCTGCCTCAAGGAATTTCTTTGTAACCTCATCGGACGGGAAAATAGAGGTGGTAGCGCCGAGCTCCGTGCCCATATTGGTAATGGTAGCGCGCTCCGGCACGGAAAGGTATTTAATACCCTCGCCGCCCCACTCGATAATAGCGCCCACGCCGCCCTTAACCGAAAGTATGCGCAGAATTTCAAGGCTTATATCCTTAGCGGTAACAAAGGGTTTTAATTTGCCCTTTAAGTTTACCTTATACATTTTGGGCATTGTAATGTAGTAAGCGCCGCCGCCCATGGCAACCGCCACGTCAAGTCCGCCCGCGCCCATTGCAAGCATACCTATGCCGCCGCCTGTGGGGGTGTGGCTGTCCGACCCGATAAGGGTTTTGCCCGGCTTGCCGAAACGCTCTAAATGCACCTGGTGGCAAATGCCGTTGCCGGGGCGCGAAAAGTAGATACCGTGCTTTTTGGCAACCGACTGTATGTAGCGGTGGTCATCGGCATTTTCAAAGCCCGATTGCAGTGTGTTGTGGTCAATATAAGCCACGCTGCGCTCGGTTTTAACGCGGTCAAGCCCCATAGTCTCAAACTCAAGGTACGCCATAGTGCCCGTAGCGTCCTGCGTTAATGTCTGGTCGATTTTCAGCGCAACCTCGCTGCCCACGGTCATATCGCCCGAAAGCATATGCGCCTTAATAATTTTTTGTGCAATAGTATAGCCCATAATTATTAGTCCTTTCTCATAATGTGTTTATAAGCGTTTTCAACATGCTCCGACGCATATTTTGCGGCAAGAGCGGTGTTTTGGCTTTCAATTGCCTTGTAAATTTTGCGGTGCTCCGCAACCGACGCCTCCGCACGGCTTGAATTTTCAACTGCGGCGCGGCGGTATTTCTGAATTTTCTTGTGCAGCGGCACTAAAGTATCGTAAAAGGTGGTGCTGCCGCTTAATTTATAAAGCGCCTCGTGAAAGCGGCTGTCCATAAGCTTTATTTGGTCGGGGTCGTTTTTGCTTAAATAAAATTCCTGAAATTCAAGCGCCTCGCGCAGCTGCTTTAGCTGCTCCTCGGTGCGGTTTTTCGCCGCAAGCGCCGCCACCTGGCATTCAAGGCTTTTGCGAATCATAAAAATATCTTCAAGGTCCTTTTCGTTAATGCCTATAACTACCGAGCCTTTTCCCGATTCCTCAATAATGTGCTCCTGCTCCAGGCGGCGCAGAGCCTCGCGTATCGGGGTGCGGCTTACCCCTAACTCCGCGCTTAGTTTGCTCTCGGTCAAAATTTCACCGCGCTGATATTTGCCGCTTAAAATATCGTTTTCAAGATGATCGAATACCTGATCCGCAAGGGATATTGTTTTATGTTCAATCATAATTTTTTCTCCTTAAAATCTTCCGTCCGACAGCTCTTTCAAGTGCCTTTCAAGCTCACCGTCGGATATAGCGGTCTGTCTTCCGTTTTGATATTCCGTATCTACCCATTCCTTAAGGGCGATAACCGCGGGGTCTTTTTTATCAACCTCGTTTTCACCCTTTAAGCCGTAATTGTGGTTTATCCAGTAGGCTATTCCCGCAAGTCCGCTTGTTTTACC
>CAKSQS010000024.1 GCA_934486705.1 uncultured Eubacteriales bacterium | reverse complement strand
TTATATGCAAAGGCTTTCTCACTCGGCAACAGCTTTTGCCGCTTACAATTGCTGTCCACCATTATAATTGTTGCTTCATCGTCGGTAGCAGATATTATATTGCACCGTATTTCCTCGTAACCGAGGACGCTGCAAGCATATTTTCTGCGGTGACCGGAAATAAGCTCATATCTGCCGCCGTCTTTTTCCCTGACGATTACAGGGGAGATAAGACCGTTTTTTCTTATGCTTTCCGTTAGCTCCGCCATGCTTTCATCATCAATGATATGATACGGGTGGTTCGGAAAATCATCAATTAAAGATAAAGAAATTTTTTTAATGCTTTGCACCAAGGGGTTAGTCTGTTCATTTTTGCTCATAAAATCACCTTTCAAATATGCAAAAAAAATAACCGTTTCCGATCACTTTTGCGTTTTAAGTGATAAGGAAACGGTTTTTCTGTATAAGCAGGGATTTTTTATTCGTTTTTGAGTTCGAGTCTGCCGCGGCTACGGAAACGGGCAAATGTTTGCCGTAGAACAATAAACATTAAATAAACTCAAAAACACGAAAAACCCTTGATTATTCAAGGGTTTTCCTATGTGTTCCATATTGTGAAACAAAGATGGCGGAGTAGGAGAGACTCGAACTCTCGCGCCGGGGTTTAGCCGACCTACGCCCTTAGCAGGGGCGCCTCGTCACCAACTTGAGTACTACTCCGTGTAAGTGATTTGCTTTAAAGTGAGTATTGAATTTTGTATTTACGGCTGCGAAAGCATTCGTGCATACAGCCTGTATAACCTTGATTGCCGCACCGAAAAACTCCCGTAAAATAAAAAAATGGGGTGGAAGATGGGATTCGAACCCACGGTCTCCAGTGCCACAAACTGGCGCTTTAACCAACTAAGCTACATCCACCATAGTGCAAAAACTATTATACCATAACTCGGGAAATTGTCAATAAAAAATTTTCAATTTTGCGATTTTTTTAATAAATGAGATTTAAGAGGGCATATTTCACTGTGATTCCGAATACTATTTACTAAATAACGCACAGAGAGAGGAAAGAATTATGGAAGAAAAAATGATCAGAACAAGTATTTTCTTTAATGATACGGTATTTAATGAAAGCGCCGAGCAGCCGATTGATGTGGATCTGACCCTGCCTGATTACTGCCCGGATATATCGAAAATTTTCAAGTGCCGCGCCGTTGCGGGAATTTCGGCAAAGAGTATGAACGGTAAAAACATTACGATAGACGGCTGCGTTTGCATTACGGTTTTGTATTGCGACGACGGCGGGCAGCTTTGTTCTTACGAATATCAGTATCCGTTCAGCAAGAATCTTGAAATGAGCGAGGAATGCAGCGGCGGAAATCTCTCGGTAAAGGCTAAATGCGAATACATAAACTGTCGTGCCGTTACGGGCAGAAAGGTTGATATTCACGGTGCGGTAAGCATTTCGGTAAGGGTATTCAGGCGAAAGTCGACTGATATAATCTCCGACGCCGACGGCTGCGGAATTGAACAGAAGTGCGAAAGCGCGCCAGCAACCGTGCCTATGGGGTATTCCGAAAAATATCTTATGATAGAAGAGGATATACCGATAGGTCAGGGGCAGCCGACGGTTTGCAGATTATTGCGTTATGACGCCGAGCCGTGCATAAGGGAAAGCAAGATAATAAACGATAAGATAGTGGTTAAGGGCGATATGTCGGTGCGTATACTTTACTGTGCGGAAGAGGGCGGCGCGCCGCAAACCGTTAAAACCGTTATTCCCTTCAGCCAGATAGTTGATATGGAGGGAGTAAACGATTCGTGCGAGTGCGATACGCGCGCGGATACGGCGTTTCTTGAAATCAAGCCGCGCATGAGCGAGGGGGAGACAAAGAGCTTTGCACTGACCGCTAAGCTGCTGCTTTCCTGCAACGCATACTGCGGCAACGATATTGCGGTTATTACCGACGCATATTCGCGCAAATACCGTGCAGGAATAAAGAAAGAGAATATATGCTTTGAAAAAATATGCGATACCGCAAGGGAAAACTATCATTGCAAGAAAAATATTGAGCTTGACGAGCCGGTAGCGCAGGTGTTTGATTTATGGTGCGACCTGCAATCCGTAAGCACGAAATTTGAAACGGGGAATATGATTATAAACGGAACGGCGGTAGCCTGCCTTATAACGGGGGACGAGGACGGCAAATGCTCATACTTTGAAAAGGCAATCGACTTTGAGTATAGATACCCCTTGAAATGCAGCTCCGATTCGCTCCGCAGCGAACCCGAAATTGAAATACTCTCCTGCGGCTACACGATAACAGGCCCGCAGAATATGGAACTGAGAATAGATATAGGAATCAACGCGGCAATATATGAGTGCAGAAAAATGCCGCTGATAACCGACATAGAAATTGACGAAAACACACCCGCGCCGCAAACGGCAAAATGCGCAATGACGATTTATTTCACGGGAGCGGGCGAGTGCGTTTGGGATATTGCTAAGCACTATAATGCAAGCGTTAACGAAATTATGAAGATAAACGAATTGGAGGAGGAATGCCTGCCCGAGGGCAAAATGCTTTTGATACCCGCGCTTTAATAACGTATACAGAAACCCCCGAACAGTGCAGATAAGGCTCTGTAATGTTCGGGGGTTATTGTTTTTAATTATAATTTTTCGAGAATTATTTTCTTTAGCTCCGCAATATCAAGCGAGCTTATTGTGCCGTCGCCGTTTAAATCGGCTGTAGGCATATCCTGAGTTTGCTTATTTTCCGCTGCTGATTTTTTTAGCTTTATGAGGTCAAGTATGTTCACTTTGCCGTCGCCTGTTATGTCGCCGAGCGGTGCGGATATAATGCTTTTGATAACAAGATTATCGGTTGCCGTGAATTGTAGCGAACCGCAGCCTACCTTGTACCCGTCGGGGGTTTTAATTACCGTATAATCATCTATATAAGCATATTGATATTCGTATTCCGAATCCGAATATGTATAATAGCCTGTTTGCGCATTGTAATTATCCGAAAGCGTAAGGTCGGGCTCTACACCGAAAATTTCCTTAAATCGGCTTATAAGCTTGACTCCGTATATGTTGGAGCCGGAATATGTATAACTATCGTAAAGCCTTTTGAGCGTTTCTGCTAACATATCTATATTTTTCCCGGTAACCTCGCCGTTAAATTCGGTTTCGGGAATAAGATATTTAGACCAATAGGAAAGCGTTGATTTTTCAAGCCCCTCCGAAACCGATATATTATTGTTGAGAGTATATTTAGATATCTTTCCGTCTTTAATGGTATATTCCTCACTGATATAAAAAACGCCCGCATCGGTCAAAACAGTGCCGTTTTGATAAAACCCGGCAAACATATCAAAAAACTCATCGTAAACGGTTACAAGCCTTTCCGTACCGTCGTTCAGGGTTAATTTTAAAATAGCGCCCTTAAGGCTTTGAAATACATCGGGCATACGCGCAATGCTTATATTTTCAACTGTGCACCGCTCCGCCTCTATTGCGACAGCTGCCGTTTTTCCGAGATATTCGGCTTTTAACACGGTGCTGCCGGAATCATCCGTAACGGCACGAACCATTAACTCATATCCGTCAACACATAAATCAAACCAATACGTATCATTGTTATACTTGAGCTTAACCGTAACGGTTTTTGAGGGTGAACCGTCGGTATAGTTGATTTTTACAACCGTGCCATCTCCGAGATATTCAAATCTCGAATAAAGCTTTATATCCTTAGGTACGGATATTATTTCAATACTTTTAACCGGATTTTTAAGCACCTCGGCATAAAAGGCATTTTCCGAAACAGCGCCGCGATAGCTTATTTTACACTCGTGCCTGCCGACCGCCCATTTTCCGTTTTCCTGCCCGTCTGTGATAATAAAATCGTTTCGATAACTGTATTCGTATTCTATTTCTTCGGATGTTCCGTCCTTGTAATTTACCGTGATTTTTGCTCCGTCCGGATAGAGCGGGTATCTTTCGTAATTTCCGTTATAAGGCTTGCGGTAATCATAATCCTCTATAAATGTAAGCGTGTCGGGTTCTTTGGTTATTATCACGCTTTCAATCGGATTTTCAATTACCTCTATTTCAAAGCTGTCTGTCGCGCCTTCAAAATTCAGGGTGACGGTGTGCTTGCCGATTGACATTTCCGGGTCGTCAACGGTGTATGTGACTCCGTCACTTAAATAACCGAAACATGTGCTGTTGTTACCGTTGGTATCTGTATATGAATACACCATGCCCGAAAAGGCTATTTCCTTTTCGCCGTAATAGTATACTGTTTTTTCGGGCAGAGTTTTAATTGAAATTTCAGGCTCGCTTTCAATTTTAAGCGAGGTTATAATTAACGAATCGGAGACTTCAAGCACAACGGAAGCATATTTCACTGTATACCCGCTGTCGGTTTTGGTAATTACCGTGGGTTTGCCGTCGGTTTCGCCCGAAAAGCCGATGCTCGGGCAAAATGAATATGTATCCGTGGTCGGGTCATATCGGTTTGAAAGGGTCAGATCAAGCTCCTTGCCGAAGAGACTTTTAAATTCAGCTTTCAAGGTCTCTCCGTTTTCGGTCGAATGCCATCCATTACCTGCAGAGAAAAGCGCCAATAGGTCAATATTATCCGCCGTTATTTCACCGGTGTAATTAAAGCTGCTACTTCCGCCGAATGTATGGCAGGCAACATATGCCATATATTTAAGGCTCATAGCGTCAAGATCTGTGACCTTAACAGTGTGACCGAGCAGTTCCATTGAATATTCGGCCATTCTAAAGCCGTCAAGCTTATATGATGTGTTGATATATATTAAGCCGATATTTGTATAAACGAAGGATTCGGTTCGCATGGTCACTTTGATATCTTTTTCAGTGCCGTCCTTTAAAATTGCTTTAAACTCTGCGCCTGTCAAATCGTAATGTGTTGCCGGAAGCGTAACCAATTCGATTTTTTCTATATCAAGCGGCAACAGGTTTATTTTAACGGTTGCTTTGCGTCCGTAGAATGAAAGCACAAAATCGTTTTCGCCTACGGTTTGTTCACCTGAAAATCCACCCGATGTATAGCCGCTTACATAATTGTCATAAATATAGAATTGAAAGAAGTTATACGTTTTACCTGACAATGTAAACTGCTTTGATACATTGCCGTCTGTATAATGCAGCCTGAAGGTTATTCCTTCCCCATAATAAATAGTACCTAAGTAAAATTCTTTTTGCGGTACGGATATTATTTCTATGCTTTCAACAGGGTTCGGACGTACGTGTACGCTGAAAAAATTTGCAGACAATACTCCGTCGTATTTAATATAGCATTTATGATAGCCTGTTTCCCATTTTTCTGTTTTCTGACCGTCAATCAATTCGAATTGTTGTCTTTCCTGCCAACTGAGATTGTCGTATTGCAAGTTTTTTTCCGTTTGGTCTGAGTATAAAACCGTAAATTCCAAACCGTAGAGACTTACATAGAAATCAGAATCACCGCCGTAATTATCTTTACCGTCGGTATAATATATGTTTGAAGGGGCGGATGTGATTTTTACACTTTTAACCGTCGGCGCTGCGGTTTCGGCAGCAGCGAAAAGCGGCAAAGAGGTTAAAATCGTTATAATTGATATAATCAGTGAAATCGCTTTTTTCTTCATTTTAAAATCTCCTCTTCCTTTCTTTTATTTAAGTATACACTTATTGGCAGGAAAAGTCAATTTAATAAATTTTCGCAGCTGTTGCAATGCTGCGGGGTATAAAGCTGTGGAATTATGTGTGCGGAATTTGCATTTTCGGGAAACAAAATCATGAAAGCTCCTTCATTTTAAAATGAAGGAGCTTTCGCGTTCTATAAGCTTTATGGGTATTGTATATGAAATAAACGGTCTGTCGGGGTATAAAATCCTGTCCGAAATGAGCTTTCCCGCCTCAAAACCGAGGTTATAAAAGGGCTGCCGCACGGTGGTAAGACCGGGCGTGTTGCTTTCGGATTCCTTGAGATCGTCGAACCCGACCACGGATATATTTAATTTATTCTTTTTAATATAGCTTGCAAGCGGTATTGCATAAATATCGGCGGTGCAGAAAACGGCGGTAACGTCAGGGTGCTGCACCGTAAGCTTATCGGCAAATTCCTCGGCGGGCTTTTCCGACCAATCTATAAACAACTCGGGGCGGTACAGCCCGTTTTCTTTAAGGGCTAAGCTGAATCCGTTTATTCTGTCGGTTATGGTTGACGCACTTGATGCCGACTGCGTGATATATACGGCAATTTTTTTATGACCGAGCTTTAATAAGTGCCGAGCCGCCTCATACCCGCCCTGAAAGTTATCGCAGGTGACGTAATCGCAGGCGAGACTTGTCGGTTTTTTATCGAGAAAAACAAAATTTACCCCTCTTTGCATAAGCGTATGGTAAAGCTCAATGTTTCTGTCAGAAAAACCGCTCATAATCATCATATACCGATAGCCCTGATCGAAAAAGTCGGTTATTATTTCGCGCTCTTTGTTGGAATCGTACCCCGAAATTGTAAGCAGCGGATATAAATCAAGCGGAGTGACCGAATCCTGTATACCGTTGAAAAGCTCAAAAAAGCGGGAGTTGGTTGCGTTATTGTACTGCGAAATAAAGGGGATTATTTTTTTTGCCTCTTTCGGTTTGGTTCTGCTTACAAACGCGCCCTTGTGAAACTCTTTATTTATTATTCCCGAATCCTGCAGCGTTTTGAATGCGCTGCGAACCGTAACTCTGCTGACGCTTAATTTTTTTGCGAGGGCTTCCTCGGCGGGCAGCTTAGAGCCGGGCGGGAATACATTCTGCTTTATAGCGCTGTTAATATACGATATAACCTTTTCACACTGTCTGTCCGGTCTTGCCATATTCATTCTCCTACACTTTTATGTATCTATAATAACGCATTTAAGCGCAAATGTCAAGGAAAATAATGGTTTTAATACAAAATAATAATACAAAATCTAAATATGGTTTATGTGATTTTTAACTATAAAATATCGAAATAGCACTTGACAAAGAGTGATAATTATGTTAAACTGCAATTGTAAGTAAAAAACTCAGTCAAAAAGCCGCAATATATGGACAATTTTAATACAATATTTGTATTAAAATTTTAATACAATTGCTTCGTTCCCAATGCCGGTAGGCATAAAATAATATGAAAGGTGATAGAACTATGCGAAAAATCACAAAAAAGGCGTTCCTTATTATTTGTTCGGCATTTCTTTTGATTACGGCGGCTTCGGCGGTTTGCTCCGCGGCGGTTGTACCGAGCGGTACGGGCTTTGTTGTTGAGGGCGACGCAAATTCCGACGGTAAGCTTAACATTACCGATCTGATACGCTGCAAAAAGTATTTAGCCGGCGCATTGTCGGAAATCAATGTTGCGGCAGTGGATTTTGACCTTTCGGGCGATGTTGAAAACAACGATATGGTTTCGCTGCGCAAGCTGCTGATGGGCATCAGCGATGTTTCCTGGTCCAACGGAATTTACTGATTTTAAGGAGGAAGCGAAAAATGAAAATTAAAAAAGCTTTATCATTCTGCGCGGCGGCTGCTCTTATCGTCACATCCGCGCTTAGCGTCGGCGCCGCTCCGGCAGAGTCGGTTCAAAAGCCGTCGGTAAACTCATTGGTGTTTGACGCCGACCACTGGACGGCGGAATCCAGAGATTATACATCAACCGACACAACAATAACAATGGGCAACAGCGATTATACGGACGCGCATTTCAGCGCCCTTTACGATACCGGCGGAATAGCGCTTAATGAAGGTGACGGCGAAAACTATGTCGGCATTACCACCCGTTCGGGGTGGGATCAGGCATTTTCCTTACGCTACGGTCCTTACGGCTTGGATGATACTGCGGTAAACACCGAAAATTCCGCTTTTCTTTATATGACCGTTATGTTTGATGAAGAAAATCTGGCTAAATTCAAAAGCTCGCAGGTTTTCAGTAAAGCTACCATAGACGGCAACCCGAGCTATGACGGCAGATACGCCTTTATAGTATCCCTCGGCAGCGGATGCGGCGTTACCTTTAACGCGTGGAGAGACGCTCTCGACACGGTAAAGGCAAACGAGTGGAGCACCTTAAAGCTTGCAATTACGGGAACACCGTCTGCCGTAAATAAGTATTTCTTCTTTTATTTCGGGGCAAACTTTTCTGCGGTTATGAATCTTAAGCGCATAAGAATAGGCACCGATAACGGACTTTTCGGTACATACGGCGCGCATCTTTCGGTTGCACCGAATGCGGGGCTTAAATTTGTATCAAGCGTTGACACATATGACCTGTTGTCGCCGTCCGATAAGCTTATAGGCTGCGGAACGCTTGTAACCTATTATAACGCTTACTTAAACGGCAACGGCAGCTTTGAAAAGAACGGCTCGTTCACATACGGCGGCGCGGATTATCCGATTTATGATATTCCGGCTGAGGAAACGGTACGGGACGGAAGTAGGCTTACCTTTACCGCCGCTGTTGAAAATATTCCTTCTTCCGATTACAATACCTATTTTGCCGTCAGGGCTTATGTTGAATATGAAAGCGGCGGGGAAACGGTTATAAAATATACAGATATTTCCGCGCGCAGCGTATACGGCACTGCGAAGGCGGCGGTTGAAAAAGCGACCGAAAGCGATGAGCTGCTTGCAAAATACGGCGAGATAGTTGAAAAATACGCGTCAGGTGAAAAGGATATAAAGGATTTTGCGTTAACTGCGGGAACAAGCTACAGCCTTAACGGTGATGAATGGAATCCGCAATTGACTGTTCCCGTTGCAGAGGAAAAGGTTGATTCATCGAAATATAAATATTTGACCCTAAAACTCACCTGTGCCGATGCGGAAAAAATTATAAACGCTTCCGCCGTCAGTAATGTAAGTCGTTCCAATACGACTACCGATGATATAACATACGGTCCGGACGGAAACGGGAACTATATGCCGCTGCGAATTTATTTCGCCGGTACGGATATAGGAACTATAGGCGTAACGAAGCCCGATTTTGAAAATGCGCTCGGCGTCGTCAGCGATCAGCTTAAAAACGGCGAAACAACGACAGTTTCGTTTAAGCTGACCAATACCGAGAAATTTATCGGCACTTCGGCTATAACGGGAATAAGGTTTATGGTATCTCACAGCGGGAATGTTGCGGCGATAACGGACAGCAAAATTGATATACTTCGCGCGGCGTTGACAGAAGAGGATATGACCGATATTTCCTATAAGGTATTGGATTTTGACGCTGACGCTGAATATAAATTCAACGGCGATGAATGGTGGCCGCAGTTAACGGTTCCTGTTACTGCAAAAAAGGTTGATTCGTCGAAATATAAATATTTGACCCTAAAACTCACCTGCGCCGAGGCGGAAAAAATTATAAATGCCTCCGCCGCCAGTATTTCCGGACGTTCCAACACAACTACCGACGCATGGACGGACGGTCCGGACGAAAACGGAAATTATATGCCGCTGCGAATTTATTTCACCGGTACAGATATAGGAACTATAGGCGTGGCAAAGCCCGATTTTGAAAATGCGCTCGGCGCCGTCAGCGATCGGCTTAAAAACGGTGAAACGACGACAGTTTCGTTTAAGCTGACCAATACCGAGAAATTTGTCAGCACTTCGGTTATAACCGGAATCAACTTTATGGTATCTCACGGCAATAATGTTGCGGATATTGTAGATATTCCCATTTCATTCAGCGATATAAGATTAACGGCGGAATAAACGCTCTGCAAATATTTCTTCCTCCCTTTGCGGGGAGGAAGAAATAAATGTATTTATGTGTATATCGGCAGGGTGGCTGTGCAGATAAATGCATTTATTATTAAGCGGAAAAAACGGAGGGTAATTATGAAAAAAGTGTTTTTCAAAAAAACAAGCGTGACGGCTGCGGTGCTTATTATAAGCATGCTGCTGTCCTTCGGTATTGCGCACGGTGCGCTGGCGTCGCCCGGGAAAGAGGCAAAGCCGGACGTTGCGCTGAAATTAAGCGGCGGACCGGACTACGCCTTTGTGACTGACGCGTGGAATCCGCAGCTTACAATAGCCGCAGAGTCTGCCGCGGTTACAGACGGGCATAAGTATTTGAAAATGGATATTAAATGCGCGGCTGTTGAAAAGCTTTCTTCTGTTTTCAGCGCGGGCAGCAGGTCGTCGCTCGGCGGCGGCGAATTTACATACGCTGCGGATAAGGACCTCGGAATTTATTTTGACGGAACGGATGTTACGGGCATAGGCGTTACGCAGGAACAGCTTTTTAACGCCTTTAATTCGCAAAAGGAGCTTTTGAAAGCAGGGAAGACCGCTTCGCTTATTTTGCCTATAGCGGGCAGCTTTAAGAGCACCTCGACCGTTACGGCGCTTAAAATAATGGTGACCCACGGCGACGCGGGAGCTATTGCGGTGCGTGATCTGCCCATAAGCATAGAAAACGCAAGATTTTCCGAAAAGGAGACGGAGGAGGAAGAACCCGACCCGACGGATAACGACGGCGCTTTTACTCTTACAAACGGAGAAAAATACAGCTTTATTCCCGATGAATGGAATCCGCAGCTTTCCGTTGCGGTTTCACCTGAAAAAGTGAATACGGTGAAATATCAGTATTTAACAATGAAGCTTTCATGTAAGGATATTGAAAAGCTTTTGGCTTCCGTAACGAACAGCAGCCGCTCAAATATAACCGACGGCGGCTGGACGGACGGACCTTCTCCCGACGGGCAGAAAATGCCGCTTAAAATATACTTCGGCGGCATCGACGTTTCAAAAATAGGCGTTGCCATAGGTGATTTCAGCTCTGTTTTTGAAAAGGGCAAGGAAAAGCTTAAAGCCGGCAATACCGTTACGCTTTCCTTTAAGCTTTCAAATAACAGCCTGTTTACCGATACGTCGGTCATAACGAGCGTTGAGTTTATGCCGACTCACAGCGCGGGCGCAAAGGATATTGCGGGTCTTGAAATGAGCATTTTTGAAATGAAGCTTACCGAGGGCGATATGACCAACCTCGGAAATGATGACGATAAGCCCGTAAATAACGATACAGACGGCGTTTTCGTTATAAAGGGCAACGGAAAACACGCGTTTTCGGGCGAGGAATGGTGGCCGCAGCTGTCTGTTGAGGTTGAGCCCGAAAAGACGACATCAAAGAATAACAAATATATAACAATGACATTTTCCTGCACGGGAATTGCAAAAATAATTGAAAGCATAAGTATGAGCAGCCGCTCAAATATCACCGACAGCGGCTGGACTGACGGCCCTGCGACCGACGGCAGCAAAATGCCGCTTAAGATATATTTCACAGGCACGGATGTTTCAAGAATAGGCGTTGATTTAAACGAGTTTAAAAACGTGTTGCTTGCAAAGCAGGAGGAGCTTGAACGCGGAAAAGCGGTTACTATGACCTTTAAGCTTTCTAATTCCGAGCTTTTCAGCGCCACGTCGGTTATAAACAAAATTGAATTTATGCCTACTCACAGCGCGGGCGCGGCGGCGATAAACGGTATTCAAATAACGTTTTACGATATTAAGCTTACCGATACCGCACCTGCCGACGGCGGCAGCAGCGAGGAAAAAACCAACGGAAAATGGGAGCCGAACGTTATTTTCAGCGGTAACGAGGGCAAATGGACGGCGAAAGGAAAGGCATCTGCCGAGCTTGGCGAACGCAGAATAGTATCCCTGCTTTCATGGAATGAGCCGGGCTGCTCGGTTCAGGTTGTGAACGAGGGCGGAAACACCTATATTAAAACCGTATCTTCAACCCATGAGTGGAATCCCGATTGGTGGATAGAAACCTCCTCAAAGGAATATGACCTTAAAAAGGTCGGCTATATAAGGCTTGATATAAAGCTGCAAAATCCGGACGCTATTTTAAACGCGCCGTACTTCAGCGACGATTCGCCCGCAAACGCGCCCGATTACAGCCCGGACGCTTACGCCGTTTATTTCTCTAACGGCGGTCAGCGCAACGGTCTCGGCTTCGGAGTAAAGCAGAGCGTATTCCGCGCGGCGCTTTCCCATTTTAAAAAGGACCTTGAGGCGGGCAAGTGGGTAACGGTGGATCTGCCGATAGACGACCCCGAAATGCTGGCAAAGGCTGAGTTTTCAAGCATTGTTTTCAAGTACGGCAAGGGCGTTACCGAGGAAGTGACCGTATGCTATGATAATATACGCTTTATGAACGGCAAAGCGGACGCTTCATATACCGTCGTTACCAAGAGCGACGAGCCCAAGGATGAGGATAACGCGGTCATAAACAAATCAAATAAGGCATTTACCGCAAGCGACCTTACCTCGACCCACAACAATATAGTGGTGGATTTTGCAAGCAAGAAGATATATGTTGCCGAGGGCACTATAATACGTGACCTTTACACATACCTGACGCTCAGCGAGGGCTTTACGAAGCACATTACATACCAGGGTGCAAATATGGCGAACCGCCAGAAAAAAATAACCGGCAGCGATTTTGATTTCGTTGTGACCGACGGCGCGGGAAATCAGACGGTGTTCCGTTTGGTGCCGTGCAAGCTCGATAAGGACGGCAAGCTTATAATTCCGACCGCGGCAACCGAAAACAGCACCGGCGGCGGGCAGAAAAAGGGCGGCAGCTTTGATTGGCAGCTGCTTGTAACGGTTTTGGCGTCGGTAATATTCGGTTGTGCGGCAAGTATATTGGCACAGCTTATATACAACAAAAAATTCGTTTTATTCGGCAAGCGTAAAAAGCTTAAAGGGCAAGTCTGATATTCCGGGGGAGTATTTATGAAATTCAAAAAAACGGCAGCCGCGGCGCTCGCTTTAATTACTGTAATATGCGCCGTTTCGGCGGCTCCCGCCGCGAACGCCGCCGATTATGCCGATTACCGAAGCGGGCAGACGACTTTACCCGATAACGAAAAATACACCGCAAGAGCCGTGCTCGAAAAAGAAAGGGTAATAAACGAGGGTATGTCCGCCGAGGTTACGGTTGACCTTGAAAGGGACGGCGATTTTGCGGTTGAGTTTGAGTTTGTACTCGGAGAGGGCAACAATGCCGAGGCGGAATATGCCTTTTCGGTAGACGGCGACGAGCCGTTTGACGGGCTGCGCAATCTTACGCTTTCAAAGGTCTATAAGGACGCGGGCAAGCCTGCCGTGAACGAACGCGGCGACGAAATACGCCCCGAGCAGGAGGAATGCCCGCAAAGGCAGACGGCATTTATAAGCGACCCTATGGGCTATGAAAACGAGCCGTATATTTTCAGGATGGCACGCGGCTCGCATAAGCTGAAATTCACGGCGCTGCGCGGGGATATTACGCTGTATGCCGTATGTCTTACGAACGATATAAAAATACCGACCGATGAGGAATACCTTTCGGGTATTGACGTAAATAAATCGGCAGCGGGCGAAAAAATCAAGATAGACGCGGAGTTTCCCGCCTTTAAATCGTCGCCCATGCTTTTTGCCTCGTGCGATAAGACCTCATATTATGCCGACCCGTACCCGAACGGTAAAACCAAGCTGAATGTTATCGGCGGGGATAACTTCGGTAAAGCGGGACAGTGGCTTTACTATGAAACAGAGGTTAAAAAAGAGGGAATTTATTACCTTGAAATCAAATACAAGCAAAATACATCCGTCGGAATGGCTTCCTACAGGAAGATATATATAGACGGAAAAACGCCGTGTGAAAGCTTTTCGGCGGTTGCGTTTCCGTATTCCACACGGTGGGAAAGCCTTACCGTTTCCGATACGGGCGGAAAAGCGCTGCCGCTGTACCTCACGGCGGGAAAGCATACAATAAAGCTTGAAACGGTACTCGGTGATTACGGCTCTATTGTAGAAAAAATCGAAAAATGCGTTACGGCTATGAACGAGGCGTACCTCGAAAGCATAATGTACCTGACCTCTTCACCCGATACCAACCGCGATTACGCGGTGGAAAAGAATTTGCCCGTGGTAATTGCCGCTTTTAAGGAGCAGGCGGAATATTTAAGAGAGGTTTTCAATGATATTAACGCCGTTGCGGGGGGAACGAACGACTCCGTATCGATTATAGAAAGATTTATCCGTCAGCTTGACGAAATTGTAAAAGACCCCGAGACATACCCTAAAAGGTTGAGCGCGGTAAAATCAAATATCACCTCGCTTGCGGCGCTTATAACCTCCCTCAGCGCTCAACCGCTGACGCTTGACTATTTGACGCTTTATTCCGAAAACAGCGAGCTGAAACCGGCAGAGGCGGGATTTTTTAAAAATCTCCTTAATGAAATGATAAATTTCTGGGTATCGTTTGCGGAAGATTATCAGGTTCGCAGCGAGTCGGAAAAAAGCGGTATAACCGTCTGGATACCCGCGGGGCGCGACCAATACGATGTGCTTAACAGGCTTATTGAGGACAGCTTTACGCCGGAAAGCGAAATTGAGGCAAGCCTGCGCCTGGTTTCCGAGGGCGCGCTGCTGCCCGCTACGGTTGCGGGAATAGGCCCTGACGTTATAATACAAATAGGCAACGGCTCGCCCATGAATTACGCGGTTCGCGGGGCGGTTTACGATATAAGCCGTTTTTCCGATTACGAGGAAATCGCAAAGCGCTTTTCACCCGCCGCGGCGGTGCCGCTTACGCTTTCGGGCGCGGTTTACGGTCTGCCCGAAACCGAGCAGTTTTTTATGATGTTTTACAGAACGGATATACTTAAAAGGTTAGACCTTGAAGCGCCCCGCACATGGGATGAATTTCTTGTGGCTGTAACCGAAATGCAGAAGAACAATCTTGCGGCGGGGCTGCCCGGCTCGCTTGAGGCTTACGCTATGATTCTTTTACAGCGCGGCGGCAGTGTATACTCCGATAAAACCTATGAATGTGCAATGAACAGCACGGTGGGCGTAAAGGTGTTTACCTATTTTACGGATATGTTTACAAATTACGGTTTTCCGCTCACCTATGACGCGCTTACGCGTTTCAGAATGGGCGAAATGCCTATAGTAATAGCAGATTACACGTTTTTCAACAGTCTTCAGGTAGGTGCGCCGGAAATCAGCGACCTGTGGAAAATGGCGGCAGTTCCCGGCACTGAAAGAGAAGACGGCACAGTGGATAATTCCACCGTGATTGCGGGAAATGCCTGTATGATGCTGAAAGCCGCAAAAGACCCCGAAAAGGCGTGGGAGTTTATGAAATGGTGGACATCTGCCGAAACGCAGACGGCATACGGCAGAAATATGGAAATGATTTTGGGAACATCGGGACGTGTTGCAACGGCGAACCTTGAAGCCGCCGCCGCGCTTTCTTGGTCAAAGGAAAATTCCGACGCAATATCGGCGGCACGCCTTTCCGTAAAGGGACTTGAAAATGTGCCGGGAAGCTATTTTCTTTCAAGACATTTTACAAACGCTTTCCGAAAGGTTGTAATTTCCGGCGGAGACGCAAAGGAAGCCATGCGGTATTACACCAAAATAATAAATAACGAGATAAACAGCAAATGCGCCGAGCTCGGCGTGTCGGTGGAAAGGAAGTAAGGGGTATGATGAAAAAAGCTTTGCCCGAGCTTAAAGCAACGGCTGCAAAAATGAAAAAAAGCTGGAAGCTCTACCTTTGCCTTTTGCCGTTTTTAAGCGTGTTTTTTGTCTTTACGGTGCTGCCGGTGCTGCGATCCGTATGGTACAGCTTTTGCTATTACAACGTATTGCAGCCGGCACAGTTTATAGGGCTTGATAATTACAAAAGTCTGCTTTTAAAGGATGATGTGTTTGTTAAGGCGGTAATAAATACGCTCACCTTTGCCGTTTTTACGGGACCAGGCAGTTATTTGCTTTCGCTGCTGCTTGCGTGGATGATAAACGATTTCGGCAGAACGCTGAGAACCGTGCTTGTAATTATATTTTACGCGCCGTCAATTTCGGGGCAGCTGTTTGTTATATGGCAGCTGATTTTCAGCGGAGACAGCCTCGGGTACGCAAATGTTTTTCTTACAAACCTCGGAATTATCGACGAGCCGATACAGTGGCTTACGGATACCAAGTATATGATGCCGATATGCATTATAGTTGCGCTGTGGATGAGCTTAGGCCCGGGATTTCTTTCGTTTGTAGCCGGCTTTCAGGGCATAGACGGCTCGCTCTATGAGGCGGCGGCGATAGACGGAATAAATAACCGCTACCAGGAGCTTTGGTATATAACCCTGCCCGCTATAAGGCCGCAAATGATGTTCGGCGCGGTAATGTCGATAATCGCCGCTTTCGGCTCTGCCACTATTATGCAGACGTTATGCGGCTTTCCTTCTACCGATTACGCGGCGCATACCATAGTAACGCATTTGTTTGATTACGGCTCTGTGCGGTTTGATATGGGGTACGCCTGCACCATATCCACAATACTGTTCCTTATAATGGTTTTGCTTAACAGATTTATTCAGCGTATGCTACGGGGGGTCGGCAACTGAAAATGGCAAAGAAAAAAGAAAAAAAGCCGGCTAAACGGCATAATAAGCTTAACCGCTCGGGCGCGGGAAATTTTATAAGCTTTGTTTTTCTGCTGCTTTTGGGAACGGTAATGCTTTTCCCGTTTGTTTATGCGGTAAACAATGCCTTTAAACCTCTAAACGAGCTGTTTATATATCCGCCTAAGCTTTTTGTAAGAGAACCCACAACCGATAACTTTACGCAGCTGTTTGTGCTTATGTCGGGCTCATCCGTTCCGTTTTCAAGATACATATGGAACACGCTTATTATAACCGCGGCGGGCACGTTCGGTCATATAGTTTTTGCCTCGCTCGCGGGAATGGCGCTTTCAAAGTACGAATTTCCGGGCAGAAGGTTTATATTTGCGGCGGTTCAGATGTCGCTTATGTTTATAAGCCAGATAACCGGAATAATCAACTACATTACAATATCCGAGCTGAGATTGCTCGATACTCTGTGGTCGGTAATAATACCTGCGCTCGGTTCTTCAATGGGCGTATTCCTTATGAAGCAATTTATGGATTCAATGATACCTAACGCGGTTCTTGAATCGGCTGCGGTGGACGGCGCGGGGCTTTTACGCACATACCGCAGTATAGTTATGCCTATGGTAAAACCGGCATGGATAACCCTTATAATATTTGATATTCAGGCGCTTTGGAATACCGACGGCGGAACATATTTAATAAGCGAGACAAGGAAGACGGTATCCTACGCGCTTTCGCAGATAACCGCAAGCGGAATATCCCGCGCGGGCGTAGCGTCTGCCGCGTCGATAATAGTTATGATAGTACCGATAGTCACATTTATAATAAGTCAGAGCAATGTTGTTGAGACAATGGCGGCTTCGGGTATAAAGGAATGAGGGGTTTTACCGTGAATAAAAAAATATTTAAAACGGCGGCAGCCCTTTTGGCATTGGTTTTTACGGCAGCATTGTCGATTGCGGCAGAGGATGAAGGTCTGCCGTATTCCACATATACATACACCCGCAGCGGCGATATGGTAGGCTCGCCCGATGTATATACCGTTACGGAAAACATTAAAATTATCGGAAGCGACGGTAGAGCCGCAAAATACCCTACCGATATTTCAACCGACAAGGAGGGTAATCTGCTTATTGCCGACAGCGAAAACAATCGTGTGCTTTGCCTTGATAACGGCGGAAAAGAGCTTTGGAGCATTAAAAACCTGACCTTTGACGGAAAAGAGTATTCCTTAAGCCTGCCGCACAGCATTCTGCAAACGGAAAACGGCTGCTGCTATATTTCGGACGCGGGCGAGCTGAATGAAAACGGCGAGCCTGTGGGAAACGGCAGGATATACAAGCTGAACGCGCAGAGAGAGCTTATAAGGATTTTTGAAAAACCCGTAATAAAGCAGCTTGCCGACGACGGCGTTTCATACGCTTATAGACCTAAGAGATTTGCCGTGGATTCATCGGAGCGCATATACGTCACCGCCGAGAATGTAAACCAGGGGTTTATACAGCTTAATAAAAACGGGGAATTTCAGGGATTTATCGGTGCGCCCGCAGTAAAGTACGACGCTTTTCAGCTGCTTGTACGCAAATTTTCAACAAAAGCGCAGCGCGCCAGAATGCAATCGTTTGTGCCTACGGAGTATTCCGGGGTGGATATAGACGGCGAGGGCTTTATATATGTAACGACCTCTACATTTAATCAGAGCGATTTAAACTCGCTTATCTCCTCTCAGGTTGGAAAGGGCGCGCAGTCCTCGGGTAAAAGCACTGCCGAAACGGTAAGACGCCTGAATGCGTCCGGTTCGGATGTTTTACGTCGCCGCGGCGCTTTTTCACCGATAGGCGATATTCTTATTCCGAATATAAATATCAACGGCGCGCCGAAGCTTACAACGACGGTTACAAGAAACCAGGTCACGGTAACGGGTTCAAGCAGATTTACCGATATTGCCGCAATGCAGAACGGAATGTACGCCGCTCTTGATGAAAACAGGGGACGCATATTTATATATGATTACGACGGAAACCTGTTTTGCGCTTTCGGCAGCTCCGGCGGAAGACAGGACTCCTTTTCAAATCCGCAGGCTGTTGAATATTGCGGCGGTAAGCTTTACGTTCTCAATTCGTTCAACGGCACGGTAAGCGTATGCGAGCCGACCAAATACGGAAAGCTTTTGCTTGCCGCTGCCGCCGCGCAGTACGACGGTGATGTTGACGGTTCGCTTGAGCTTTGGAATAAGGTGCTTGCAAAAAATACCAACTGCGAACCCGCATACGACGCTATAGGCAAGGCATATCTTGACGCGGAAAAGGCGGAAAACGCCATGCACTATTTTAAGCTTGCATCAAACCACGAGTATTACAATCAGGCTTTCAAAATATACCGTGATGATTTTATAGGTCGGAATTTTCTTTGGGTAGCGCTTGGTATAATACTTATCTTCGCGGCGCTTTCCGCAGTGAAAAAGGGTATGCGGCGTTTGGCTGCGGCAAACGGGGCTTTAGGCACTGCCGCGCGCAAAAGCAACGCCTGCTTTAAAACGTTGATTCACCCGTTTTCGGGCTTTTATTCCCTCAAAAACGAGAACGAGGGCTCGCCCGCGCTTGCAATTGTTCAGATACTGCTGCTCGGCGTTTCCTCGGTGTTGCTTTCAAATGCTTCGGGATATTGCTTTAACTATACCGATATACGCTATGAAAACATTGTTTTTACATATCTTACCGTTATATTGCCGTATTTCCTTTTTATAGCGGCAAACTGGTGTCTTATAACACTGTTTGACGGCAAGGGTACGTTAAAGGATATTCTTGTGTTTACGGGGTGCAGTACCGTTCCGCTTACTGCCGCAAATTTTATAAATTTTGCGCTTTCTCATATTTGCACAACGGACGAGGCGGCGATAATGACCGTGCTTAGCACCGTAGGCACGGTGTGGATGCTCTTCCTTTTCTTTGCCGCAACCGTTACGGTGCATGATTACACGGCGCTGAAAGCGGTGGTATCGCTTATCTGCACCGTTATATGTATTGTCATTATTGTGTTTATAGCGCTGTTTTTCTATGACGTTATATCGCAGATAATCGATTTTATTAAAATGCTTTATTACGATTTGAGTATAAGATAGGGGGCGAACCGCTTGAAATTTTCAAAAAAGCTTTGTATGAAATTGATACCGCTGCTCTCGGCGGTTCTCGCCGCCGTATTACTCGTAACGGCAGCGTCATCCGATTCGGGCAAAAAGAAGTACGGCAATATTTCATCGGAGGATTACAAAATAAGCGGGGACTCCCTGAAAAGCTCAGGCAATACCTCTTCGCCCTACCGCGGCTACGAGGCGGTTGCGGAAAATAAGCGCTTTAAGCTCTTTTATAACCGCGAAACGGGCGGCGCGGCGATATATGACGGAAAGACCGGTCAGTATGCGACCACGCTTATACCGCAAGAGGAAATTGAAAACGCGCACCCGTATAACGAGCAGACAAAATCCGAAATGCTTTCAAGCTTTGTTTTAACGGCAGTCAATACGTCTACGGGGAATACATCTGTATACACATCGTACGACGGTATACAGTCAGGTGGGGGAATATATGCCGAGAATACAGAAAACGGCATAAGAATTACCTATGTGATAGGAAAAATACCGAAGACCTACACCGTACCCGATGCGCTTTCGGGCAAGCGGTACAAGGAAATACTCGGTAAATTAAGCGACGCCGACGCGCGCGAGTTTGCCAACAGATATGCTAAATTCAATATAGAAAAATACTACGGCAGCGAGCGCGAAAAATATATAAAGCTTTACCCTACCTGCACAAAAGAGGATGTTTACATACTGAACAACAAAAAGGACTTTGTTTACCGTAAGCTTGAAAGTCTGCTTAAAAAGATCGGCTATACTGAGGAGGATAAGAAGAGTGACACGGCGGCTGTAATGTCCGATTCGGAGGAAGAGGAATACACCGTTTTCCGCGTGCCGATTGAAATAAAGCTTTACGATGACCGTTTTTCGGTTTCGCTTGACCGCGAAGGTATGCGCTACGGCTCAAAGGCGTTGCCTGTATATATCGAGCTGTGCCCGTACCTTATGCGCGGCAGCAGTAATGAAAGCGGGTATATGCTTTTACCCGACGGCAGCGGCTCAATAATAAATCTTAATAACGGTAAGGTGAATGCGGATTCATACTCCGTGCCTGTTTACGGAACAGACCCTCTATACAATGAAAACTTTGAAAGGGAAAAGGAGCTGTCGGCGCTTATTCCCGCTTACGGTATAAGCCTTAACGGCGGCGGAAAGCTCGCCTATATAAGCAGTATAGCGGCGGACGCCTCGGTCACGGCGGATATTTCGGGCAAGACCTCCGATACAAACCGTGCTTCGTGCGTTTTTAAGCTGTTCGGCTATAAAAAAGAAATGGTAAGCCAGGATTGGACCACCTCGGGCAACGGAACGGTGTACGCCGTAAGAATACAGGGTGACAGGCTTTCGGGCAGGGACACGGTGGATTACTTTTTCCTTGCGGACGGTGAAAACGGTTATTCGGATATGGCGGCTGCTGTTCGCGGGGTGCTGAAGCGTAACGGAACGCTTGATTCTTCAAAAACCGATGAAAACACCAATCCGCTGCTGCTTGATATTATGGGCTCTTATGACCGCATAAGCTCGTTTTTGGGAATACCCAAGAAAAGCGGACTTATAATGACGGATTACAGCGAGGCTCTTTCAATAACCGAGGAGCTTAAAAGTTCGGGAATTTCGGCGGATGTGAAATACTCGGCCGCGCTTAACGGCGGGTATAAGCAGTCGGCGGCAAAAAGGCTTAAGACTGTGCGGGGGCTCGGCAGCCGAAAGCAGGCGGCTGCGCTTAAAAACGCGGTAAATTCAAACGGCGGAAAGCTTTACTATGACCTTTCGTTTACAAGAGTCTGTAAAACAGGGCTTTTTTACGGCTTTGATAAGTCTTCGGACTCGGCAGCGTCGCTCAATGAAAAGCATACCGCATTTTTTGACAGAGATCCGGTCAGCTTTTACTTTGTTAAAAATCCGCATTATCTTTTAGCGCCCGCGCGTTTTGAAAAATACTTTTCGGCGCTTGTAAAGAATTTTAATTCTCTCTTTGCCGACGGCATTGCGTTCAGAAATATAGGCGGCGAGGTATACAGCGATACGGACGCCGAAAATTTCCGTACAAAGTCAGGCACCGCCGCAGAATTTGCCAAGGGAGCGGAAAAGCTCGGAAAAGCGGGCGCCGCGCTTATGTACGGCGGCGGAAACGGATATATAATCGGTACGGCGTCGTATATAACCGACGCACCCTACAGGTCCAACGAATACGCGCTTACAGACCGCTCCGTTCCGTTTTATCAAATGGTGCTGCACGGATATGTGCCCTACAGCTACGGAGATATCTCCCTTGCGGCGGACGAAGAATACCTTTTGCTTTACAGCGCCGCAACTGGCGCGCATATAAAGGCGACGGTTTCCGCAAAAAGCTCATCCGAGCTGAAACTTACGGATTATACAGGGTTTTACAATACCGAATGGAGCGGCGTAAAGACCTCGGTGATTGAAGGCTCGGAGTTTTTGTACCCGTTAATAAACGCTGCGGCGGGCAAGGAAATGCTTGATTTTTCATATCTGACAAACGATGTTACCAAGACCGTATATAACGGACTGCAGGTATACGTAAACTTTTCCGATACAGACTTTACAGCCGATTTCGGTACGGTAAGGGCGCGCAATTATCTTATAGTAAAATGAGGTGAACCGGAGCAATATGATCAAATCACAACCCAAAAGAAAAATATCTGCCTCGGCAGGAAAAAAGCTTTTCGCCGTATTGCTGCTGATTCCCTTTGCCGTAGGATTCATACTTTTCTTTTTGCGACCGCTGATACTTTCTTTCAAATATTCGCTTAACGATATGAATCTTTCGGGGCTTGAGGTGATTTATAAATTCAAGGGCTTCGGCAATTATTACAAGGCGCTGTTTGTAGATACCGATTTTCGCTCAAAGCTGCTTTCTTCTCTTTACGAGCTTGCGCTCAATGTACCGCTGATTTTATTTTTCAGCCTTTTTGCCGCAACGCTTTTAAGCAAGGAATTTCCCGGCAGAGATTTTGCGAGAGTAATGCTGTTTTTACCCGTAATTATTTCAACCGGAGTGCTTTTGCAGCTTGAAAGCACCGATTATTTGCTGAATCAGGGGGCAATGGCATTGGCAAGCTCGGCGGAGTCCTCCGACAGCTCGGCGACCTACTCCACGACACTGGGGCTTAAAGAGCTTTTGTTAAGCCTTAATATGCCCGATAAGGTCACGGGGTATATGTCGTCGGTAATAGGCAGCTTTTATACGGTGCTTACTTCGTCCGGCGTTCAAATAACCCTTATGATAGCCGCGTGGCAGTCTATACCGCCGAGCCTTTACGAGGCTTCGGCAATAGAGGGAGCAACCGCCTGGGAGGATTTCTGGAAAATCACCATTCCCATGATAAGCCCGTACATTTTCGTTTGCACCATATATACCGTGGTGGATTCCTTTACGCGTTCAAATAACGCCCTTGTTCAGTATATAAGAGGGGTTGCGGGCGGCTCGCAGATGGATTACGGACTTTCCTCTGCAATGTCCTGGCTTTATTTTCTTATGATCTCGCTTTGCCTCGGGCTAATAGCGCTTATATTCGTTAAGGGCAATCTTATAGTATATCAGGAAAGGTAGTGAAATAATGGCGAACGTTAACAAAGCAAAGCTTAAGGGTCTGCTTTTCCTTATATTCAAATACGCGTTTCTTTCGGGACTTATTTTTATGATTTTGTACCCGCAGCTCAATAAAATAGCGATAGCCTTTCGCTCAAACGACGATCTGCTTGATACATCCATTATTTTTCTGCCCAAGCATTTTGTGTTTGATGCCTTTTCCGAGGCTGCCGCCCAGATGGACTATTTTCCCACCTTTATAAGAACGGTTCTGTTCTGCGTGGCGGCAGCCGCGGTGCATGTGGCTTCATGTACAATGACGGCATACAGCATTGCGAAATTTGATTTTTTCGGTAAAAAGGCGGTTTATTTCTGCGTGCTGCTAACCTTCTTAATTCCGCCCGTGCTTATATCCCTGCCGATATACACCACCTTCCGAAGCTTTGATATATTCGGCATTTTTAAGCTGATTACGGGCAGCACGGTAAGTATGCTGGATAAGCCCATATCGCTTTTATTGCTTTACGGAACGGCAAACGGGCTTAAAAGCGGACTGTTTATTTACCTGCTTATACAGTATTTTAAAAATCTTCCGCGTGTGCTTGACGAGGCGGCAGAGGTGGACGGCGCTTCAAATCTTGATATTATGCTGAAAATTGCGCTGCCGTCAGCCAGGGTAATGATGGTAACGGTATTCCTTTTCACCTTTGTTTGGCAATGGACCGACACATATTATTCGGAAATGTTTTTTACGGATTTTAAGGTGCTTTCGGCGCAGCTTTACAGCATAAACAGCTATCAGCCGTTGGCAGACGCCGCAAAATTATCGTTTATAAAGGTCTCGCAAATTTCAAGCGCGGCAAGTATAATATTTGTTTTGCCGCTTATAATTCTTTACATTTGCTGCAATAAAACCTTTGTTCAGGGCGTTGAGCGCTCGGGAATCGTAGGTTAAAAAAATTTATAACGGAGGTCATTTTTATGAAAATCAAAAGATTAACGGCACTGGCAGCCGCGGCTTTAATGGTATGCGCGGCGGCGGGCTGCGGCACAAAGGATACCGGCAGCGGCGGAACAACGGGCAAGGTTTCAACCGACGCAGTACCCGAGGCGAAGTATAACGGCAAGGAAAACCCCTATGCCAAGCTTGATTTAAAGGGCGAGAGCATACGCATAGCAGCGCCTTGGGAAATAAAGCCGGAGGACGAGGGCTCAAGCACTGCGGCAACATTGCAGTGGGAGAGAATAAAATACCTCGAAAAGAAATATAACTGTAAATTTGAATGGAACATTTCGGGGGATACCGATAAGCTTACCTCAAGCGTTGCGGCGGGAGCGCCCTATGCGGATTTTCTCTGCGTTTATACAAGCACTATTCCGAGCCTGGCTGTCAACGGCTATTTGCAGAATATGGACAGCATAAAATCCGTTGATTTAAACGAAAGCAAGTGGAACTCGGGCAATGTAAGCATGGGCGCTTTCAATAACGGGCATTATTCCTTTGCAATAGGCAAGTCCGTTCCGCGTTATGTTATAGCCTTTAACAAAACCATGTTTGAAAAGAACGGCTGGGAAAGCCCCTATGAGCTTTATAAAAAGGATAACTGGACATGGGATAAAATGCTCGAGATTGCAACAAAGGCTACCGATAAAACCGCGGGCAGATACGGGCTCGGCGGAATGGAGCTTCTGTCCGATTCAATAAGAGCCTCCTACGGCGGCTCGTTCGTCACGGTGGACGGCAGCGGCGTTCCGAAATTTACGGGCGACAGCGCAGAGTGCCAGCAGGCGGTTCAGCTTGTGCGCGATATAGGCAGCAAATACGATATTTGCTGGACGCCCGAAACCTTCACATGGCAGTCGCCCGTTCTTGCGCTTTCCGAGGGCAAGGTCGCCATGGCTGCAACACAGCTTTATCTTATAAGAGAAAACATACTTGATATGGAAGATGATTACGGTCTTGTGCCTGTTCCGAAGGGCTCAAACGCCAAGGGAAGATATGCCTCGGTTTCGGGCGATGTTCCTACCTATGTTATGCCGGCAAATAACCCGCTGGCACAGGAAAAGGCTTATATACTCGACCTGTTCACAGAGCCTTACCCGGGATATGAGGATATAATCTCCCGCGCGGAGCTTGAAACCTATTGCCGCGATGAGGATTCGGTTGATATTATGCTTGATGTTGAGAAAAAATACAACTTGTTTGAAATGGGCATATGGTTTACAAAGGCGGGCAATCTCTACGGCGAGGCAATAAGCTCGGTAACAAGCGGAAAGGCGACCTTTGCCGAGGCAATGGGCAAAAGCAAGGCGCAGATAGAGCAGTCGATAGCGGACGTATACGCCTCATGGAGTAAATAATATGGATTGGCTTAAATTGAGTGAAAATACGGCGGGCGCGCGGTATATTGCGGACGAAAACGACCGACCGATAAACCTTTTCGGTATGGCGCGCTCGCAGGCATGCTGCGCAACCGAGCTTATAAATTACGGCGGCGCGGGCGGCGTTTGCGCGCATTTTAAGGCGCTCGGCTGCAATATAATAAGGCTTGCCATTCATTTGAGGGGCGATTCCGGCGAACGCGGGGATATGCCTACCTGCGATCTTGTTGAGCTTTGCGGTGGCTATAACCGTGACGGTATAAATAAGTTTATCGATACCTTTGTTGAGCCGGATGTGCGCGCAATAAAGCAAAACGGTATGTATATTCAGCTTGATTTGCACGATTACCCGCCCGTGCAAAGCGACAGGGAAATAACCGAGTATGCACGCAGGCATTACATACCCGTTTGGCGCGAGCTTGCCGCAAGATATGTAAACGATCCCTGTATAGCCGTATATGAAATATGGAACGAGCCGTACCCGGCGGATGTTGCAAGCGCTTTAAAGGACAGCCCCGAATGGATAAAGTCGGTGCGGGAGTTTTATATTGAGGCGGTAGCCGAAATACGCAAAACGGATAAGTGCCATATTATTATGGCGAGCGATTACAACGCCGGTTGGGGCAAGGCGTGGGATAACTGCTGGCGAGAGCATTTGGATATGCTTGATACCGAGTGCCGCAATACCTGCTTCAGTATACATGTATCGGATAGGCAGCTTGATAAGGAATATCCCGAATACGGCGAATGGTTGCTTGAAACGGCTGAGAAAAACAATGCTTGCCTGTATCTCGGCGAAATTGAGACCGAGGGCGGTATTCAAACCGTAAAGGGCATTGAAAACCTGACGGAGTTGCTCGAAAAGAGCGAAGACACACACCATATTTCGGCGGTGCTCTGGCGGCCGCATGATGATGAAACAAATTATGTGCGCTATTGGCAGGAATTTGCCAAAAGGTATACCCGCAAATAAACAATGAAACGGACGGTCGGTTATGAGGCTGAAAAAGATTATTGCACTGATTTTAACGGCTGCAACAGCGGCAGGCTGCGCGGTATTTTCCAATGCCGCCGCTGCAGGCAGCCCCGAAAACGTTTGGCTTACGCTAAGCGATAATACCTCCGGCGCAAGATATTTTTCCGATTCCTACGGTAATCCGATAAATCTTTTCGGTATGGCGCGGTGTCAAAGCCATGCTGATGAGGAAAACAGTCTTTACGGCGGCGTGTATGAGCTTGCGCTGCATTATAAGGAGCTTGGCTGCAATATAATGCGCCTTGCAATAGACGCAAGCGAGATATGCGCAGAGGGCGGCGGATCGACCGAGGAAAAAATAAGCCGTTTTATTTCGGAGAGTATAGACCCTGATATTCAGGCAATAATACGCGCCGGTATGTATGTTATGCCGGATGTGCATATGTACCCGCCTGCGCCGCCAGAAAACGCCGACGGCGCGGAGTATACGGTAAAGTATGCGCGGGATAACTATATTCCGCTTTTAAAGGCGCTGGCTCGGATGTATTCCGAAGAGCCTATGGTGGCGGCTTTTGAGCTTTGGAACGAGCCTTACCCCGCCGATACGCAAACGCTTACCTACGATAAAAACAAATGGAACGGGCTTGTACGGCAGTTTTATATCGACGCGGTAAACGAGGTAAGAAAATACGATACACGCCACGTTTTGCTGGTAAGCGATTGGAACGCGGGGTGGGGCGCGGCTCTTGCCGAAACCTGGAGCGGATATTTTGATAAGCTTGACCCGATATTCCGAAACACCGCGCACAGCGTGCATATATCAAAGCAGCAGCTTGATGCCGAGTGGGGCTACTATAATGCTTATTATAAAAGCCTTGCGCGCGATAATAATATCTGCCTGATTTTCGGTGAAATAGAAACCGAGGGAGAGCTGATGAATGAGACGGGAATAAACAATCTCACATCATTTTTTTCGGAAACGGAAAACGAATTTCACTTTCCAGGTATTCTTTGGCGGCCGCACACGGATGAAATAAATTACGCCGGTCTTTGGAGCAAATGGGCAAAAAGCTATGCCAAGGCAGCTGTTCGTCCCGAAACCGCGGCGGTAATTGAGGCGGAAAGAATATACTCCTGCTCTGCCGCGGCGGAAACGGTAAGCGAAAAATATCTTTTCGGGAAAAGCGTTTACGGCTCGGGAGCAAGGCTTTTGCCGTCAGGAAGCGGAAAATATTTGGAATTGCCCTTTGAAAACGGGGGAATTCTCGAAAAAGGCAGCTTTACCGTACGTACGGAGCTTGTGGGAGCGGAAAGCTCGGCGGATGATATTATTTTGGCTTACCGCACGGCAAACGGTGAAATACGGCAGCTTTCGCACCTGAAAATATCCCTTGGGGTCGGCGAAAGGGCAGGAATTACGGTATCGGCTTTCAGCCGCTCCCCGATTGCGGCAATAGTGCTTTTTAATACCGATAAGGGTAAAAAAAGTAATATTATAGACAGAGTTTATGTTACGTCCGAAAAATCGGGACTTATAAACGGCAATGCGGCGGCTGTTGAAACGGTATTTACAACAGACGGCACGTTGTATGATAAATCTGCGAATGCCGAAATAACAAAAAGTCTTGTTGTGTTTAACGCCGACCATTGGAGCTCGGATTCTTCAAATTACGGCAGCAGCGACGTAAGCATAACAATGGGTCACAGCGAGCAATGGCGCGACGCACATTACAGTGCGCTTTACAACACGGGGAATATAGTATTGAACGAGGGAGAATACGGTAATTACATTACCTTTACTACCGCCTGCGGTTGGGATGACGACCTGACATTGAGATACGGTCCCGATTCGGACTACAGCGCCGATACATCGGGGACGGAATATGTGTATATGACCGTAAGGCTTACGGCGGAAAGCTTAAATCTGTTCAAGAATGCAAGGGTATTCAGCAAGCGAACCATAGGAAACAGTGCCGAAAGCCGCGACGGAAAAACGGCTTTGGTGCTGCCGCTCGGTGTAAACAGCGGCGTAACGTTTGATACATGGCTTAACGCGCTTGAAAATGTCGTGCCGAATAAATGGGTAACCTTAAAGCTAAGCGTAACAAACGGCGAAGCCGCTTACCCTGCGGCGGAAATGAAGCATTTCTGCTTTAAATTCGGCGAGCAGCTTGCGGCGGAAATGTCGCTTAAAAGCGTAGTATTAACGGCAGAAAAGCCGAATGTCGTAAAAACAGAGGGCGCAAGAATATCGGCTGCGGGTAAAACTTCGCTTAAATTTATTTCGGTTTTGTTTCCCGCAGTATTGCCGCAGGGAGCGGTTATAAGCTCCTACGGAACAGAGATTTTTACCGATTCCTCCGAAAGCGTTTTCATTCCCGCGGAGGAGGTGTCCGCCTGCGGCGACGGCGGCTTTGAATACTCGGCGACGGTTAAAAATATCGGAAATGAATTTTATAATAAATTCTTTTATGCAAGGGCGTATGTAAGGTATACCGTTAACGGAGAGGAAAAAGCAGAGTACGGCAATACCTGCGCAAGGAGCGTATGCACTGCGGCGGGCGAGGCTGTAGCCTCGGGAAATGAAGACAGCGGCAATTTACCGTTTTTAAAAGGGCTTTGCAGAGCTTATAAAAACGGCGTGCTGCTTGCAAACGAGGTATCGCCGTATAGGCTTACGGGCAGCGCATGGGAGCCGCAGCTTACAATAGGCATTCTTGAAAAAAGCGTGACGCAGGACCGCAATACGCTGACTTTGAATATCACCTGTGCGGAAATAGATAAGCTGTTGAGCAATTATTCTCCGGGCAGTAAAATGAGCGTGGGGAACGGTACGTTTACATATAACTCCGAAAAAGATTTGGGTATTTATTTCGGCGGCGTTGATGTTGCGGGGGTCGGCGTTACGCAAAATGACCTTATAACGGCTCTTACCCAAAACCGCGCGGCGCTTAAAAAAGGCGGCAGTGTTACGCTGCGGCTGCCGATAAGCGGCAGCTTCGGTGCACAGCCTGTAATAAACAAGCTCTTTATAATGACGGCGCACGGCAGCTCCGCCGCGAATATAGACGGCATTACGCTCGGAATAAGCGGAATATCAATCGGCAAATAATTTTTCAGTCGGTCGCAAACGGCCGCGACAGGAGGAAATATGAAAAAAATTTTTATTCTTTTATTTTGTATTTTAACGGTGGTATTGCCGCTTACGGCAGCGGCTGACGGCGAAACGCAGGCAGCGGACGGAACTTCATATGAGGATAAATGGCTGAAGCTGAGCGATAATGTGAGCGGGGCGCGCTATTTTACGGATACAAACGGTAACCCCGTAAATCTTTTCGGTATGGCGCGGTGTCAGCACCATGCCGATGAAGAGAATTATATTTATTCGGCAACGGGTGATGTTGACGCGCTTGTTAAGCATTATGCCGATCTCGGCTGTAACTTTATGCGGCTTGCAATAGAGGCAGAGGAAATATGCAAGGAGGGCGGCGGAACAAGCGAGGAGGATATAAATAAATTTATAACCAACAAGGTAGACCCCGATGTTCAGGCGATAATCCGCAACGGTATGTACGTTATGCTGGATGTGCATATGTACCCGCCCACAACAGAGGATGCAAGCAATAAGGCGGCTGCAAAAGCGGTACAGTATGCATATGATAACTACATACCGATTTTAAAAGCGCTTGCCGCAAAGTACGCAAACGAGCCTATGGTGGCGGTGCTTGAAATATGGAACGAGCCGTATGCCGCGGATGTTAACGGTTTGACCTTTAATAAGGATGTGTGGAACGGGCTTATAAGGCAGTTTTACATTGACGCGGTGGATGAAATAAGAAAAACAGACAAAAAGCATGTGCTGCTTGTAAGCGATTGGAACGCGGGGTGGGGCACGGCTCTCGCCGAAACCTGGAACGGATATTTTGATAAGCTTGATAAAAACTACCGAAACACCGCGCACAGCATACATGTTTCACATCAGCAGCTTGATATTGATTACGCGTTTTATTCCGAATGGTTTAAGAATACGGCGAAAAATTATAATTTATGCCTGCTTTTCGGTGAAATTGAAACAGAGCCGGGAATTATGACCGATAACGGCATAAAAAATATGATGAAATTATTTACCGAAACAGAAAAAGAATATCATTTCAGCGGAATGCTGTGGCGGCCGCATAATGATGAGATAAATTATGTTTCTCTTTGGAAAAACTGGGTAAAGGGTTATGTAAAATCGCCCGTTTCGGGCTTTAGGGATATAATAGAGGCGGAAAACTTCGCCGATAAAAGCGGAACTGCCAAATTGCTGCAAAGCACGGCTATGTTCGGCGCGCCGAGCGTCGGCACAGGCATATCCATGCTGCCGGGAGCTGCGGCAAATAAGTATTACGAGGCGTCGCAGGTAGGCGGCAGAGTTTACCCCGCAGGCAGCTATAGGCTTACCGTGAGCGCCTTGGGCTCGCCCACGGCGTCGGGCGGCTTTACGGTAGGCTACAGAACCGTTTCGGGCGAAATTCGGCAAATTGCCAAGATGAAGGGCTCGGCAGAGCAGGGCGCGCTTTATAACCAAACCGTCAGCTTTACAAGCGATGAGCAAATTTGCGGTTTTGTATTTTTCAGCTGCGAGGAAACAACGGAAAGCGTGGGTATAGACCGTATTTACCTTACGGCGGACGGAAATGTTGAAACACAGAAAAAAAGCGCCGTAACGGTGAATGACGTAACCCGTATTAAGGCGCTTGACGGCAAGGAATACGATCCGAAGACGGCAATAAGCGGGAAAGTCGAAAAAGCGGCGAAAACCGCCGATAAAGCCAACCGCACGCCCGTTATGATTATAATGTCCGCCGCAGCGCTTACTGTAATACTGCTTTTAATACTTAATTCGGCAGCCGCAAGGAGAAAGAGGAAAATTGAAAATGACTGAAAAAATACTGTTTGAAAATTACGAAAGGCTGATTAAAAGGTCAAACCGTATTTCCGATTTTTATAACGGCGTTTATAACCGTTATGAAAACCCCGTTTTAACTGCGGAGCATATTCCGCCGTTTTGGAAATACGATTTCAACCCCGAAACAAATCCGTTTCTTATGGAACGTCTCGGCGTTAACGCCGTGTTCAATGCGGGTGTCGTTTATCTGAACGGCAGGTATTATCTTGCGGCGCGGGTTGAGGGAAACGACCGTAAATCGTTTTTTGCGGTTGCCGAAAGCGATAAACCGACCGAGGGCTTCAGATTTTGGGATTACCCGATAATATTACCCGATACATCATCCGATGAAACAAATGTATACGATATGCGCTTAACGCCGCATGAGGACGGCTGGATATACGGCGTTTTTTGCAGCGAAAGCAAGGATAAGGAGAGCAAAAACCTTTCCGACGCATGCGCCGCTGCGGGAATTGTGCGAACAAAGGATCTGAAAAATTGGGAGCGGCTGCCCAACCTTAAAACAAAGTCGAATCAGCAGCGGAACGTTGTGCTTCACCCCGAATTTGTAAACGGGAAATACGCCTTTTATACAAGGCCGCAGGACGGATTTATTTCAGCGGGCGATCAGGGCGGAATATGCTTCGGTCTTTGCGATGATATAACACAGCCGTATATAGATGATGAAAGGCTGCTCTCAAAGCGGGTGTACCACACAATAACCGAGGAAAAAAACGGTGCGGGCGCACCGCCGATTAAAACCGACAGGGGCTGGATACATATAGCGCACGGGGTTCGCAACACTGCGGCTGGGTTAAGATACGTTATTTACGCCTTTGCAACCGCGCTCGATGATCCGTTCAGGGTTGTAGCCGAGCCCGGCGGCTATCTCATAGCACCCGAAGGCTGCGAGCGGGTAGGCGATGTTTCAAATGTTGTATTTACAAACGGCGCGGTTGTAAATGACAAAAATGAAGTGTATATTTATTACGCCTCGTCCGATACACGCCTTCACGTTGCGGGAACAACGCTTGAAAAACTGACCGACTATGTTTTTAATACTCCGCGCGATATGCTCCGTTCGGCGGATTGCGTAAGACAACGCGCAGAGCTTATAAAAAGGAATTTAGAGCTGCTGAAATGAGGATATCAAGCAATGATACTTACATCCGAGCAAATAAAAAGCGCCGTATCGGGAGCGGTCAGGTACGGCTCAGACGGTAAATACATATCGTTTTACCGTTTCACAGAGGAGCAGGAAGAACTGTTTTCTGCGGGGTACAGAGAGGACAGTACGTCTGCCGCGTGCGTAGTAATGGATTTTGAAACCGACGCGTCCTCGCTTTCGCTTAACTGGCGTATAAAGAAAAATCTTGCGGGCGGCAGGCTTTTAAACGATTTGTGTATTGACGGGCTCTACGCGGCAAGCTTCGGCATTGACGGGGATAATACCGCCCGCGGCAGCGGAGATTTTTCATTTGCGCTGCCCGCGGGTATTCACCGTGTGCAGATATATCTGTGCCACATAGCAGTAAGCGAAATCGCGGATATTTCACTCAAGGGCGCGTCCGTTTTCAAGCCCGCCGCACCAAAGCGCAAAATGCTTTGTATGGGGGATTCGATTACACAGGGTCACGGCACTGAGCACCCGTCTATGACATATGCCGCAAGACTCGGAAAATTGCTTGATGTTTCGGTAATAAACAAGGGCGTAGGCGGTCTTTGCTATAACGCGGGGCTGCTTGAAGCATGCGGCGGAGAGCAGGCGGATATTATCATGCTGGCATACGGAACGAACGACTGGTGCTCGCGCACAAGGGAAGACCTTATAGCCGAAATTGATAAGATTAAGGTAATATTAAGCAAATCCTTTAAGGGTGCGGAAAAGTATATAATAACGCCGCTTTGGAGAACGGATATGAATACCGCCCCGCTCTGTCTTGACAGACCGGCGCCGTGCGGCGATTTTTCCGAAATGACGGAGGATATTAAAAAACAGTTTTCAGGTTATGCGGTTATAGACGGAATGAGCGTATTTCCGCATGTTAAAGATTTCTTTTCGGATAAATGGCTGCACCCGGGTGATTTCGGCTCGGTGCTGCTTGCGGATAATATTACTGCCGAAATAATAAGAAACAGGAGATGCTTACAATGAAAATATATGCAAGCGATATAGCAAAGCTCGACAGCAGCGTTATAAACGGCGGCGGGACTGATGTTACCGATTTATTACAGGCGGTACTGGATAAAGCGCCCGAATACGGCAGGCTTCACCTTATTATGGATGGCGCGGCGCTTGTGCGCGGGCTTAAGGTTCACGATAACACCACCATAGAATGTGTGGATAAAAGCTGCGGTTTTTACCTTGCGGATAACAGCGATTGCGCGGTTTTATCTACCGCAAGGTTCAGCTATGACGAAAATGTCAGAACCAAAAATATAACCCTTATCGGTGGAACATATAACCATAACTGCCTGCACCAGGCGCATGATGTTCCGAGCAGCGACCCGAACGAGGTTTCACGCAATGTCCCCAAGCGTTATTGCGATGATGAGCAGCGTCATGTCACGGTGGCTGTTGAACTTATAGGGGTTGAAAATCTTAATGTGAGGGATGTGACCGTAAGAGATCAGCGCACATATGCCTTTACGGTGGGTAACTTTAAGCATGTAAATATTGAAAACACATGGATAGAGCTTGAAAACGAGATACCGTTCGGCAATCAGGACGGTTTTCATTTCTGGGGGCCGGGTCAGTTCCTCACCATGCGCAATGTGGGCGGCAGAACCGAGGATGACTTTATGAATATAGGACCGGACGAACGGGACGGAGAATCCTCAATAACCGACGTGCTTATAGACGGCGTTTTTTTAGACCACGCGTGGCAGGGAATAAGGCTTTTATCCCGTATGAAGGGCAGACTTGACCGCGTGACCGTAAGAAATGTTACGGGAACATACCGCTCATTCGGTTTTTACATAAATCCTTGGTTTATAAGCGATACAAACGGAAATTTCGGAAGCATAACCTTTGAAAATATTGATTTGCGGAGTGAAAAAAATTTATTTGTTGATTATCCGAATCCGCTTTTCCTTTTCAGTATAGGCGGGGATATAGAATCGCTGACGCTCAGAAATATAAAGTGGCATCACCCGTATGATAACCGAAATCTGCTGCAAATAGGCTACCCGTATCACGATACCGAAGAGCCGTTTGTAAAAACGCCGAAAATAGGGACATTGCTTATAGACGGGCTTGAAATAAACGAAACCGGCGTCGATAACGCCGATACGGTGTATACCGTGCTGCGCGGAATA
>CAKSQS010000023.1 GCA_934486705.1 uncultured Eubacteriales bacterium | reverse complement strand
TCCCTAGTACGAGAGGACCGGGATGGACGCACCTCTGGTGCACCAGTTGTTCTGCCAAGGGCATAGCTGGGCAGCTACGTGCGGATTGGATAAACGCTGAAAGCATCTAAGCGTGAAGCCAACCTCAAGATTAGATTTCCCATAGCATAAGCTAGTAAGGTCCCCGGAAGACTACCGGGTTGATAGGCCGCAGGTGTAAGCGCAGTGATGTGTGTGCCAGGCGGTACTAATAGACCGAGGGCTTGACCTATTACTTTTCGTTCCTCACCTTGCTTTTCCTTTGTTCGGTTTTCACGGTGCGAGCAAAATTATTATTATTAAATTGTAAGCGAATGAGTATAAAATTGTATTGTACTCATTCTTTTTTAGTTTTAGGGGATTTTTGCATTATGGTAGTAATAAATGCAGCCCTTTGTCAATAGCAGAAGTGCGTTTCGGCAGGCGAAAGGTTTGCAGAGGCGCAGATGTTCTGATTTCGGACGGCAGCATTACGCTTGAATTTAAGCGTTTTGATCATTACAAATTTATTTACAAGGAGTGTTTTTTGGTGGAAATATTATACGGTGACGGTATTCATGACGATACTGCGGCTATACAGGAGCTTATTGACAGCGGCGTTTGTGAGGTATCTTTGCCTGTGCCGAAGGTTTGCTATCTTATTTCGCGGCCGCTTGAGCTGCCTTCAAATTTTAGGCTGGTGCTTCCCAGATTTGCCGAGATAAAGCTTGCGGCAGGATCTGACTGCGAAATGTTAAGAAATAAAATGATACCCGATTTTGCCGAGCGTATAGAACCGGGCATATTCGGCTTTATAAATAAGTTTTCACCGGATTATCAGTGTCAAAACATTGAGGTTATAGGCGGTATTTGGAACTGTAATAACCTTGAACAGAAACCGAACCCGATGATGGCAGAGGATACTTCGGGTTACAGCGGTATGGGCATGCTATTTTACAATGTGACCAATCTCCACATTTCCTCGCTTACAGTGAAAGACCCGGTTACATTTTCCATAACGCTTGATACCGTCTCCTATTTTACTGTGGACAATATAACCTTTGATTTCAATTACGGTAACCCGCTGCCTACCAATATGGACGGCGTTCACCTTAACGGAAACTGCAGCTTCGGCAAGCTGACAAATCTCAAAGGAAGATGCTTTGATGACCTTATAGCGCTTAATGCGGAAGAAGGAACAAACGGACCTATAACAAATATTGATATAGACGGTATTTATGCCGAGGATTGCCACAGTGCCGTGCGGTTGCTTACGGTGACAAATCCGGTTGAATATATCAGCATACGCAATGTTTACGGTACATACTATCAATATTGTATTGCGCTTACAAAGTTTTACAACGGACCGCGCACGGGATATTACGATGGAATTACGCTTGAGAATATTTACGTTTCCAAGGCGGAAAGGTATAAAATCTACAATAAGGATGCGTTGCCGATTTGCCCGATTATAGGCGTCGATAGCGAGCTTTATGTTAAAAACCTTAAAATTTCGGGTCTTTTCAGAAAGGAATATAAGGTACCGATAGATACGATTCTTATAGGGGAAAAAGTTGTAGTTGACAGCCTTATTCTTGAAAATATTTCGGTTGAAAACCATACTGATACGCCCGAGATGCCGCTTATGACCGTTAATGGTGAAATTAAGAGTCTCTATGCCCGTAATGTGTTTGCAGACGGCAAGAAAATTGAATTTTAGCTAAAGAAAATGCGAAATACCGGCTTGAGTAAAGCCGGTATTTCGCAAGATTAAGCTTTTGTAAGGTGAAATACTTTCTTCGCAAAGGGAAAAGGTGCTTAACCGTGTTGTGCACAGCGGAATTTGCGGTAGGCGATAGAGTAGTGTGCGAGCTGCATAACCGCACTTTTATTTATGCCGCGCCATATTTTATTCTTTTATAAAAATGCGGTGAAATGAGGAATGTTAAATGAGTTCAATGAAAGAAAAAATGCACACGGGCGAGCTTTATCTGCCGGGGGATGCGGAAATTGCCGAAAGGCAGATAAAATGCCTTGATAAGCTTTACGATTTTAATATGACGCGCCCGACCGAGCTTAAAAAGCGCGAAGAAATGCTTAAAGAAATGTTTGCCGAAATAGGCGAGGGGTGTTATATTGAACCGCCGTTTTATGCGAATTTCGGCGGCGCGCACATACATTTCGGGAAAAATATTTATTGCAATTTCGGGGTTACAATGGTGGATGACACCCATATATATGTAGGCGATAACACTATGTTCGGGCCTAAAGTAACCGTAGCGGTAGCGGGTCACCCAATTTTGCCCGAGCTGCGGGAGCAGGCGTATCAGTATAATATGCCGGTGCGTATAGGCAAAAACTGCTGGATCGGCGCTAACGCCGTTATTTTGCCGGGAATTACAATAGGCGATAACGTAGTGGTGGGCGCTGGCAGCGTTGTTACAAAGGATTTCCCCGATAATGTTGTTGCGGTGGGTAACCCGTGCAGAATATTGCGCGAGGTAAACGAGCACGACAGAGAGTATTATTTCAAGGACAGAAAAATACCCGAGGAGTTAAGGTAGGCGGCTGATTGTATGGATATAAACTATGCCAAGGAAATTATAACGGCGCTTGCAAACGGCGTAAACCCCGTAACGGGGGAGATTTTGCCGAGTGATAGCGTTTGCAATGAACCTGATGTTATACGTGCGCTTTACACTGCTGCCGAGGCTTTAGCTCCGCAGGAAAAGAAAGAACCGAAATTGAAACCCGAAAATGCCGGAAAACGTTGGACGGACGAGGACGATAATTTATTAGAGGAAATGTTTGATAAGGGAAGTTCCAAAAAAGAAATATGCGAGCGTTTTGGGCGGACAAGATCCTCTGTTGCGGCACGGCTTGTAAAGCTTGGCAAAATTCAATCCACCGATGAATTTAGGTATAAAATGCGCTGACCGTGGCGGAGGAAACTATAATGCAAAATAAACATTTATACATTATACCACTCTTAATATCAACAATTATTGTTTTAAGCGCTTGCAGAAAAAACGCCAATATAATTTCATCCGATACGGCGACTGCTTCGGAAATAACCGTTTCTGTAACTTTGACTGAAAGCGAGACGGGCGGCACAAGTAAAGCCGGCAGTGCAAGTAAGGCAGAGAGCAAGAAGACGGATAACAGTTCTTCATCTGTTCAGTCAGCGGTTGCTAAAACCGAGAATAAAGAAAACGTCAAATCCTCCGAAAATACCGTCGCTACCGAGCCGCAAACCGATACTGCTGCCGTGTTTTCGGAGAAAAGTGCGGCAACCTCTGTCGGGGAAATTAAATATTGCCTTTATACACCGAAAAATCCGCAAAAAAATATGCCGCTTATAATTTATCTTCACGGCGGCACATCCAAGGGGGACGATTTAAGCAAGCTGACGGAAATTGACGGCTTTCCACAATATTTAAAAAGCGGCGTGTTGGGCGATGTTCGCGCATATGTAGTTATGCCGCAGCTTAAAAGTGATAAAAAGGGCTGGACGGATATATCGGCGGGAATACGCGAAATAATAGGAAAAGCTGCGGAAAATTACGGTATAGATAAAACAAAAGTATCTCTTACTGGGCACAGTATGGGTGGAACAGGCACTTGGGGGCTTGCAGTGGCAAATACCGACCTGTTTTGGAAAATTGCTCCGCTTTCGGGAAGTGTGACGCTTAACGCAGATAATATAAACGCCCTTAAAAATATCCCGGTGCGCGCGTTTGTGGGGGCTAATGACACAATAGTCAAACCGCAATCCTCAAAAGCGTTTGTTGCGGCATTGAAAAAAGCAGGCGGAAGCGCAGAAATAACGGAATTTGAGGGTGCCGACCATTTTGCGGTGCCGAAGCTCACCTATTGCGATGAAAACATAAATTTAATTGATTGGCTTATCGGAAAATAGCTAAAACCCCTGCCGGACTGTTGCCCGGCAGGGGTGAATTGCTTTTTTAGAGCTTATTCAATTTCAAGGTGACGTGCCTCGGGAAGAGTTTTTTCTTTCTTGGGCATTGTCAGCTTTAACACGCCGTTTTCGTATTTTGCCTTAATTTCCTCGGCTTTAACACCGCTTAAATCAAAACTGCGGCTGTAAGAGCCGTAAGAACGCTCGCAGCGAACGTACTTATTTTTCTTATCCTTTTCCTCGTGTTCCGAATGTCTTTCGGCGCTTACGGTGAGCATATCGCCGTTTACGTCAAGGTGAATATCCTTTTTATCAAAGCCCGGCAAATCGGCTTCCAACTCATAGCGGTCACCCTCGTCCTTAATATCGGTCTTGAACTCGTCAAGCATATCGGTATTAAAAAATCCGAACGGGGAAGAGAAGAACTTCTTCTCAAATTCATCCATATCGCGGAAAGGATTGTAAAGGGAATTATTTCTTTTAGCATAAGGTCTCATTTCAAACATAAGTCATACCTCCGAATATTTTTATTATTGTTTCTCAAATTTAAGCTTTTATATTTTTTTCGTAACACATCGGTGTCATCGCTTTCTTATTTCTTTTTACGTTTATTATTATACGCAAAAGGCTTGATTTTTCAATAATCCGACGGTATAATTAAACTATATTCGATTGTGCTTGCAGCACAGGAGTTGATTTTATGATAAAGGACGAGCTTTTAAATGTGTTTTTGACCGAAAACACGCTTTCGGGGCTTGTAAAGGCTATAAGCGGGGCTGTGGAGTGTCCTGCGGTTATTGTTGACGACGCGTTTCATATTGCGGCAAGCTGTGCTGTGAGTGATTACAACGACCCCGCCTATCGCACTGCGGTGAGCCACGGCGAGTTATCTCTCGATACCTGCGCCGCTATTTCGGCGCACAGCGGAGAAAAAGATTTCACCGTGGGTATGGGCAATAAAGAATACCGCGTTTTAAGGCTTGAAAACGGCGATACGGTTTTAGGGTATATGATACTGATTTCGGCGGCTGATATGCCATGCGATACCGAAACGCTGAATTTTACGGCGGCGCTGGTATCGAAACAGCTGTTTTTTGAGCGGTGGCAGAGCTTTGCGGGAACGGCGGAGGAAATATTGGCGGCGCTTTTCGATGGCGAGTTTTCCGATGAAGAGCATTTTAAAATAAGCGCCTCGGCAACCTATCTTTCAAACTTTCATCCCGAAAGATTTGCGCTTATCGATTTGCAGCGCTGCACACCCGCCGCGGCTGCGTTTTTGCAAACGCAGCTGAAAAATGAATTTCACGCATCGCACCCGTTTATATATAAGGGAAAAGCCGTGATGTTTCTGCACGGTGACCACAGTATGCTGCGGCTTGCCGAATTGGCGGGGCAAAACGGAGCAACGGCGGCGGTATCCGAAAAATTGCAAGGAATATTTTCGGCGGCTCGGCTGTACCCTGCGGCGGCAGCAACGCTTGATTACCTAAACGGAAAGGGTAAGGGCGGCGCATTGGCTTTTGCCGAGGATTACACGCTGCTGTTAACCCTGCGCGCCGCTGCGGAAAAGGGCACGGTTTTTGATACGGACGTTAAAAAAATGGCGGAGCACGATAAGGAAAGTGCGGGTGAGCTTTGCCTTACGTTATATACATATCTCTGTTGCCGCCATTCGCTAAAGGACACCTGTGAGAGGCTTTACACCCACAGAAACACCGTGCTTTACCGAATCAGGCGGATAAAAGAATTTTTCGGGATAGACACGGATAACCCCGATTTATGCACCGCATATCTTTTACAAGCGGCGTTAGAGCTTATAAAGACGGGAAATGATGAAATGTTTATAAGGAGTGAAAATAAAAATGTATAAGGTTTTCAAGTTTGAAAATATCTCGCAAGCAGCGCCGTATATGAATGCACAGGCATTTGATTATATAAACGGCTGCGAAAGCGAAAGCTTTGAAGGTCTTTCGGGCTTTGACCTTATAGCCTTTGATTTTTTCGATAAAACCGCGCCTGAAAGCGCCGAAGAAAAAATTATGGTTTATCTTGATAAGGAGGATCTGTTTTTCTTTTGCGAGGACGATATGTCCGCGCGGCGGGTTGCCGATATAATGCAGCGGCAGGATACGGAGAATACCCCGAACGACAGGCTGCTTTATGAATTTTTTTCAAAGCTTTTAAAAGGGGACGGAGCTAACCTTGACCGAATTGAAGAGGAACTCAACGATGAAGAAGAAGCCATAATGAGCGAGGGCGATATTTCGACGGACGAGGTAATAACCGCGCGGCGGAAAGAACTTTTGCGGCTTAAACGGTATTACGGGCAGCTTTCGGGAATATTTGACGATATTTGCACAAACGATAACGGGCTTTTATCGGACGCTGCGGTGCGGCTGCTTACGGTGCTTGGCACACGCTGCGAAAGATATTACAACGAGGTTTGCAGTTTACAGGAAATAGTCGACCGTATGCGCGAGGCATATCAATCGCAGCTTGAAATAAAACAAAACGAGCTTATGAAGCTTTTTACCGTTGTTACGGTTATTTTTCTGCCGCTCACACTGCTTGTGGGGTGGTACGGTATGAACTTTACCTCTATGCCCGAAATTCATTGGCGGTTCGGTTATTTGGCGGTTATAGCCGTAAGCATAGCAACGGTAATTTTTCTCATATGGTATTTTAAAAGAAAAAAGTGGTTTTAGATTTTTTGAAAAATTTTTAAATTTCGTTGTAATAACAACATACCTCTCCCAATAAGGCTGATATAATATAGCCATACCAAGGGAGGTAATAAAAAATGATAAGAAAAATTATAAGCATAGATGAAGAAAAGTGCAACGGCTGCGGCGCGTGCGCAAACGCCTGCCACGAGGGCGCAATAGGCATGGTGAACGGCAAGGCAAAGCTTTTGCGTGACGACTACTGCGACGGCTTGGGTGATTGCCTGCCCGCCTGCCCCACGGGCGCCATAACCTTTGTTGAGCGCGAGGCGGCGGCTTATGACGAGGCGGCGGTTGCGGCAAGCAAGGCAAAAAAGGAAAAAGCCCCGCTGCCGTGCGGATGTCCCGGAACGGCGAGCCGAAGCATAAAGCACTCGGAACAAGCGAAAACCGCAGAAAAGGCAGGGCAGGGCGCAGAATACGCCGAGAGCCGACTTTCACAGTGGCCCGTGCAGATAAAATTAGTGCCCGTAAACGCACCGTATTTTAACGGCGCTAAGCTGCTTATCGCTGCGGACTGCACGGCATACGCTTATGCCGCGTTCCACGAAAAATTTATAAAGGGACACATAACCCTTGTGGGCTGCCCCAAGCTTGACGGAGTGGATTATTCCGAAAAGCTGACCGAAATAATTGCGAATAACGATATTAAGAGCGTTACGGTGGTAAGAATGGAAGTGCCCTGCTGCGGCGGGCTTGAGGCTGCCGCAAAAGCCGCCCTGCAAAACAGCGGAAAGTTTATTCCGTGGCAGGTGGTTACAATTTCCACCGACGGCGAAATTTTGGAATAAAGCTTATTGACAATGCGATAAGCGGCGGTATAATATCAGTATGGGCAATATGAAATTTATAAATATTATTACCGCCGCCGCGGCGCATTCGCGGCTTTCAAAAACAGCGCTTTTTATTCAGCACGGGAGTACCCCGTGCCTTTTGCACTGCATTGCCGTGGCATACTACTGCTACCGCCTGGCAGAGCGCTTTAAGCCGCTTAAAAAGCATGAATCCGAGCTTGTGCGCGGCGCGCTTTTGCATGATTATTTTCTTTACGATTGGCACATTCCCGATAAAAACAGACCTATGCACGGCAGGTATCACCCCGGGGCTGCGCTTAAAAATGCCGAGGAGGACTTTGATTTAAGCGACAGGGAGCGGGATATTATTAAAAAGCATATGTTTCCGCTGACACTCACTCCGCCCGCGTATAAAGAAAGCCTTTTGGTCTGCCTTGTGGATAAGGGCTGCTCGGTTTATGAGATATTCGCCGATAAGCCGTATAAAAACAGGCAAATAAGAGAGGCGTTCGAGCGTATACGCGAAAAGGAAAATTAGACATTCATTTGCGGGTTGCCCGTTCGGTTTAAAAGATAGTCAACCGAAACATTATAAAAATCGGCGATTTTAATAAGCGTATAGGTGGGAATATCAATTTCCCCGCGCTCGTAATTGCTGTATACTCTCTGACTGCATGAAAGAATTTTACCCATTTGGGTTTGGGTTATGTCGTTGTCCTCTCTAAGATCTCTGATTCTCGGATAAAGCGGCATATTATACCTCCGTTACGGTGACCGAATACATTTTCTTTTATAATAGTTTTATTATATTTTAGAAAATAATTCGCTATTGACTTTTAGCGGAAAATCCGCTAAAATAACAGTAGGTATTCACATAGCAAAGGAAATGTATAAAAATGAGAATAAAAGACTCGGAGTATGTAACGTTATTGATATTGGCAATACCGTTTTTGTTGATTTTAATAATAAAGATTATCGATTTTTTTGTTTCGCACTATATAGAGAGCCGCTATATTCTTAACGAGATGAAGAATGCCGATTCTCCGGTGGAATATTCCTATTGGCGCAGGCAATTGACCTGTCATCGCCTTTGTCTGCTGCCGTTTATCAATCCGCGCAATGTTGAGAGCTTTTACAGCATGATATTCGGCAGGCGCGGGAAGCACTGAATTTCAATTATTGCATAAACCCCCGCCGCTGCTTTGATTTATGCCAAAGCAGCGGCGGGGGTTGAAATATATTCTGTTAGAATCAGGCTTTACAGCTGGAATGTGGCGGTGACGGTAACGCGGTCGCCGTTTTTTTCGCCCACAAGCTCTCCGCCGTGGGAGCTTACAATACGCCGAATAATGCCGACGCCGAAGCCGTGGAGATGCTTTTCCTTTTTGTCGGTCTTTCCGAAAACGCCGTTTTCGGTTTTCTCGGAGCAGCTGTTTTCGCAGCGTATTACCAAATAGCCCTGCATTTCGCCCGCTAAGAGTGTAATTTCCTTTTTCTCGCTTTCAAGCGCGGCGCGCTCGGCGTTATCGAGCAAATTTGAAAGAACGCTTGACGCTTCCATATCGGTAAGCGGTATTTTATTAAGCAGGGAATCGATTGTGAAACGGCAGGAAATGCCCTCTTCCTCAAATTCTTTTCTTTTAACTGCCAGCACTATATTGAAAATAGCGTTATCGCAGTATTTAACCGTTTCAGCCGATTTTTTAATGCTGTTAAATTCGTTCAGCAGCTGTTTGCCCTTATCCGTTTCGCCGCTTTCGCTGAGGGCAAGGGCGGTCTGGAGCATATTTGACATATCGTGCCGCAGCTCGGATAGCTTTTGTTCGTTTTCAATGGCGGTAAGGTAATAGGTGTATTCCCTACGGTTCATACTCTCGGCAAATTCCAGCTCGCGCTTTTTAATTTCTATTTTTGCCGAAATATCAATAGCGTTTGTTAAAAACAAATTAACCAGAACCGCGGGGGTTATTGCAGCCGCCATAAGCAAAAACAGGGCGTTATCGGAAAGATTTTTGTTTGCCGTATATATAATGTAGAGATAAACGGTTTGCGATACCGTCAGCAAAAGCTGGGTTATAAATATCCATTTAAAGCCCTTAAAATCGGTCTTTTTGTTAATTCCTATTGCCACCGCCGCAAAAAACGAATAAAAGACGACTAACAATATCGAGCAGAGCTGACGCTCCACCGAATTATAGCTGATGGTCCATGAGCCGCTCATAAGCCGATATGTAAAAAGGCAAAGCAGCTCGCTTAAAAATACAAGCGCCAGCATTTGCACAAGCCCGAGCAGCTTTTTATACCATTTATCACGGTAGACCGCAAGCACGCCTATAAGAATGCCCGTTATTACAATAGGCCCGCGCTGAACGGAAACCCCGCGGTAGGGAAATGTGATTGCGGTTGTTACGGCAATATCGGCAAGCCAGAAAAAATATGTATATATCGGCTTTATTCGCGGCGATAATATTCGGCAAAAAAAGCTTGCCGTTATTATAAGCTCAAGCGCGTGGCAGAGCTCCTCTGTAATAATGCTCATAGTTTACCTCCCAAAAATTTTGCAAATTTGCGTTTGGTCTCTTCGGTACGTGCGCGGCTTATAAACAGCTCTGTTTTATCAAACAGCAAGACCTTGCTGCCGTTTATTTTCATAATCTCTTCCATATTTACAAGGTAGCTCTTGTGGCAGCGGCAAAAGCTGTTTCCGAGCAGCTTTTCGGCGTCGTCAAGCTTTTTATATATTTCGTACGGCTCACGGCTTTTGTCCTTAATATGGATAGTAAGCTTTCTGCCGTGGCTTTCAATATACCGTATGTCGGATTCATACAGCCTTAAGGCAGTGCCCGTATCCGATTGAAACAAAACCGTTTTTCTGCCCGCGGCTATTAAATTCTCGGCTTTATTCAAAGCCGCCTCCAGCCGCGATAATTCCAAGGGCTTTTGCAGGTAGTAGCAGGGTTCGGTTTCAAATATTCTGGCGCAGCTGTCGGGAAAGCCGGAAAGATATATTACCTTAAGGTTTCGGTTCTCGCTTTGCAGACGTTTTACAACCTCAATTCCGTCGCCGTCAGCTAAGCGGACGTCCGCAATGAGAATGTCAAGCCGAGTACCGTCCCCTATGCCGCGCATAAGTTCCGAAGCGTAATTATAGGTGCTTATTTCATAGGTTTTTTGAATTTTTGTTTCAATAAGCGATTTTATGCTTTCGGGCACGGTAGGGTCGTCGTCTAATATTGCAAGTCGCAGAATGTGAAACACCCCCTGTAGTATATTTTAATAATACAGGGGGACGAAGAATAAATCAAGGCTGATTTTTACATTATTCGGTATAATTTTTACAATCGTAAATGCTGCGGCGGAATTAGACATTAGATATTAGATAAATACCCCTCAGTCAGCTTTGCTGACAACTCCCCTCTGTTTCGGCGAAGCCGAAAAGAAGGGAGAGCCGAACGCCTCCCTTGCCTAAAGGGTGACTCCTCACAGTGTGAGGAGATGTCACGAAGTGACAGAGGAGACCGCCACCGTCAGTGGGTGGATTTGCCGTAGGCAAAGACGGAGGGATTGTTACGGGATTAAAATACCTCTCATTCACTAACGTGACAGCTATCCACACCGCGGGAGCAACCCTCGTTAAAGAGAAGATTTATCGACAAACTAAAATATTTCAGCAACAAAAAAGCAACCTGCCGTTTTTATAGCTGCGACAGGTTGCTTTTTGTGTTTCGGTTATAATTCAACTATCAAAAGGTATACTTTTTGATAGTGCTGTTCTTCGTTTAAAAATATATCATATTATGTTCTGAAAATCAATACCTCAATGGAAATATTTTCAAATTTTGTTATTTTTAACTGCCGAAATCGCCTTAAAAAATGTCTCCCCACAATTATCAAAAAGTATACGTTCTGATACCTGCACAAGAAAAAACAGAGTATAAAAAACAGATTTTTACATTATTTCGGTTGTTTTTTACAACCGACTTTAAATTGCAGGAAAAATGTGGTATTAAAAAGGATACGAGTATAAACAGGGGGTTGATATGATGAAAAAAATACGGCGCGTATTTTGGTTTTTTGCGGCGTTTATTCTTTTGCTTTCGTCTGTTGGGGGCGTGAGCGCGGAAAACGAAGAGGTTTTGCTTGTTGCCGAAAGCGAAAGCTTTGCACTGCTTGACGAATACGCGCGAATTTGGACAACGCTGAAAAAGCCTGCGGGCGCGGCGGTTACCGACGCGGGGATTTTTTTGTGGCGCGGCGACGGCAGCCGTCCGCAAAGCCCTACATACAGCGAGTCTTTTTCAAAATACGGCAATTATGCTTCCGTTACAAGTCTGCCCGTTAATTACCGTATAGGAAGATACGAGGAAGTAAAATTCAGGCTTTCGCCGAATACCGAGTATTTTTGCGCCGTTTACTGCACGGTGGACGGAATACGCTATGAAACGGACGAAATAAAATTCCGAACCGCGCCGGAAATGCAGCCGTTTGATTTTGAAAAAACGGGCGATCCCGCACAGGATATTGCCCTTGCCGCGCTTTCGCAAAAGGGCTACCGCGAGCTTTCCACAAAGGACGGCAAGCCTTTAGCCGACGGCAACGGCGCATGGTACACAAAATACGGAGCCGCCTACGGTAATTCCTCGGGCGCGTGGTGCGCTTTCTTCGTTTTGCGCTGCGCTAAGGCTGCGGGCGTGCCGACGGATATAATTCCGCAGCAATCCGCGCTCGGAAATTGCGGAGTATTTGAAGACAGGCTGAAAGGTGCGGGAAGATGGCGCGAGCCCGATTTTACGCCCCGCAGGGGAGACATTATCTTCTTTGATTGGAAGGGCGACGGAAACGCAAGCCACGTGGGAATAGTTCTTTCAGCCGATGAAAACGGGATTCACACGGTAGAGGGCAATGTCTGCGCGGACGAAAACGGTAATTTATCCGAAACGGGCTGGTATCAGGTAACTACCGCCGTGCGCAGGGAGAATATTTTGGGCTACGGGGTTGTATCCGAGGTGAGCGAAGCGCTTTCGGGGGACGCCGACGGCAACGGAACGGTTGATCTGAACGATGTTAAGGCGATTTTAAGGTTTGACGTGACAGGCAAGGGAATTACTGCCGACAGCGCTTTGACCGACCTTAACGGCGACGGAAAAACCGACGCCGCAGACGCGGGAATATTATACAGAAAATTAAAAAAGGGAGAATGATTATGAGAAAAATTAAAAAGCTTTGCGCCGTTATTTTAGCAACGGTTTTGACGGTTTTAAGTATTTCGGCTGCGTTTACTGTCAGCGCAGCCAACTTATCCGAAGATGAATTTGCCAAAAAAATTGCGCAATTAAGAACGGAGTACCCCAACGGGAAGTATTGGTCCGATAAAAACGGAGTAGTACAAAGCGGAACATACAAGGGAACATCATTGGTAGGAAATAAGAAGTGCAGCAGCTCACTCACATGGTCGTCAGCATGCGGAACGTTTGCTCTTAATGGTACTGCTAAGGCTTGGCAATGCCATGGGTATGCACTTTTATTGGGACACAAAATATTCGGAAGTAATCCGAATAATTGGTCTAAAGCCAGCGGTTCAAAGATATATGCCGGCGATGTAATAAGAATAGATGTAAATAATAACGGTAATAATGACGACTATGATCACACTATATTTGTTTATAAAGTGACATCGTCAAAGATATATTATACAGATTGCAATTGGAGCGGACCGTGTCAAATAAGATGGAATGCGACAATGTCTTACACGGCACTCAGAAAAGTATTACTTTATGTCCGCCGTTATACGGGAAATGTGTTGACAGGATCATCCTCCTCATCCTCAACCACAACCGTTGATCCCATCCATAAAACCACCGAAACATTGGTATATAACGATATATATACCCTTAAAAACGCGTCCTCGGGCAAGATGCTCAATGTTTACGGCGGTGTAAATGCCGACGGCACAAAGCTTACCACATGGGACAGAGACGGCACTACCGACCAGAAGTTCTATGTAAAGCACAACGGCGGCGGTAAATACCGCCTTTACGCCGTGACCTCAAAAAGCGGCGACAGCTACAAAAGGGCTGTGGATATTAACATAGGCAGCGACGGAGTTTTGGGAACAAGCGACGATTACGGCGATATATGGTCCTGCTCCTCGTGGGATGACTGTCAGCAATTTTTCTTAGTGCCGCAAAGCAACGGCAGCATTGTTTTAGAGCTTGCCTCAATGCCGGGAAAGGTTCTTGCAAGCAAAAGCGTGGCAGAGGCGGCGAAAAACGGCGGGGCAATAACCCTTGCAAGCTATAGCGGAGCCGATACGCAAAAATGGTTCTTCTGCAGCGAGGACGGCACAAAGGTTTTAGACCCGACCGCAAGATACAGCTTTTCATATAACGGAAACGGCGCAGAGAGCGGCTCTGCCTCTTCGCTTTCAATATACCCCGGCGAGAGGGTCACGGTTATATCCAACCCGTTTACCCGCTCGGGCTACAGCTTTGCGGGGTGGAATGTCAAGAGAAATTCGGATAACACATGGTACGTTGCGGGGCAGGGGTGGCTGACCGAGGCTAAAATCAAAGAGGGCAGCTTCACCAAAAAGACCTATACGCCGGGAGTGGCGTATACCATAGACCCCTCATGGACAAACGGCAGTATAGCTACGGAAAGCTTTGTGTTTACCGCCGTTTGGAGTCAGAGCGTGTGCAGGCTTACATTCGCCGTCGACGGTTTCGATACAATTTCGGCAAACACGGGCGACAGCGTTACAATACCCGAGACCATTCCCGAAAAGACGGGCCACAGCTTTTTGGGGTGGGCAACGGCTGAAAATGCCGAGGAGGCAAGCTACTCCCCCGGAGACAGCGTTACCCTTAACGGCAATTTAACGCTTTACCCTGTGTGGCATGACGATACTATCGTAAATATTTATCTTAAAACCAAGCCCGCCAAGCAGATATATACTGTGGGGGATTCGATTGATACCTCGCAAATATCGCTTTGGGCGGAGAAGACCGACGGCACGGTTGAAACCGTGACAAGCGGCTTTAAGTGCGACAGGACAAAGATTACCGCGCTCGGTAAAACCACCGTAAACGTAAGCTATAAAATGCGTTCGGTACAGTTTTCGGTAAATGCGGTGAGCAAACCCGGGTATGTTTCGGCAAAGGCTACGGCTAAAAAGCTTACATATCTTTTGCCGAGCACCTCTTCAAAAACCACTATGGGGCTTTCGGTTGACGAGGTATATAAGGACGACGAATGTAAGATAATCTGTCGGGACGGTGATTTTTACCTTATTGAATATCCGTATGCAAGCTGGAATGTATTTTCCTATGTAAGCACGTCGGCGTTTTCAAGCGTCAGCGGAGTGCCAGACGCTGCGGCGGTTTATTCAAATATATCGGCGGTAACAAATAAGTCTGCGCCGGTATATCACCGCCCGTCAACCGCTAAAATCAACAGCACCTACAATGGGGACTTAACGCTGATAGATACCCTCTCTTCGGGCAAGGCGGTCACGGTTTTGTTTGAATACGGCGGGTATTATTATATTCGCACCTCTGCATATACCGGGTTTGTTGAGAAAAGCGCTTTGACCTTTGCGGACGACGCTTACAGTGTAAGCCTTGCAGGCAGCGCGAAAACCGAGTTTAATTTGGGCGAGCAGTTCAGCACGGGCGGCGCGGTGCTTTCGGCAAAATACAGCAACGGAAAAACCGGCAGCGTATCCTCGGGATTTGCTCTTTCAGCGCCCGAAACCGACGAAGAGGGCAGCTATAATGTATTTATAGGCATAGGAGACGTATATACCTATTACGGCATAAGGGTTGCCGAAAAGGAAATTGAGCGCATAGCCGTGAACACTTACCCCACTGCAAAGCAGTATATCGGCGAGCCTATAGATTCGCAGGATATGACCGTTAAGGTAATTTACACCGACGGCAGCACGGCGGTTATAGATTACGGCTTTGAGCTTAGCGGGAATATTACGCGGGTCGGCGCGAACCCCGTCAGCTGCACATATAAAAATCATACGGTACAGTTTAATCTTGAAGGCTTTGAGAGAACATATGTGAAATTTTCGGCGGCGTCGGGCAGAATAGGCGCGGAGGTTGCAGTAAATGTTTCTCTTGTTCCCTCGGAAACGGTTTACGACGGCAGCATTTTAATAGAGTACGACGCGAAAAAGCTCAGGCTGGACGGCATTGTGCCGAACGGGAATATGCCCGACGGAATGATGATAGATTACAACTCGGCATACGGCACGGGGCTTGCTAAAATTTCAGTTGTAACCGATAGCGGAATAGACGCAACCTACCTGCTTGCCTCGCTTAGCTTTACGGTTTTAAACGGTGCGTACGGCCCGGCTGAAATAAGCGTTAACAGCAAAACCGCGTTTTACGATAATGACGGCGACCCGCTGAATTATACAATAAAGAGCGGTGAGGTTGAAATAATTACCGAAACGGGTGACGCGAACTGCGACGGGCGTATTGATATTTTGGATATGATACATATTAAAAAGATTGCCGCGCGCGCGGAATATGCCGAGCCCTGCGATTTAAATAACGATAAGCTTACAAATACCGTTGATATTGCTTTGCTTAAAAAATTCCTGCTCGGAGTATTGAAAAGCCTTGCGTGATAAAAGGGAGAGAAAATACTTAAATAAAGCCCTTTTGACTACCCTTCAGTCACCTGCGGTGACAGCTCCCCTGACAAGGGGAGCCAAGGCGGGCTTTTCCGATACATTAAAAGCCCCGCAAAAGCGGGGCTTGAATTTTTGGTATAGCGGCAAGGTTTTACTTGCTTTAAAATCGCCCTCGCGCAAATAAGGGTTACGCTATCTTTGCACGTATACGGCTACGGGTTTGCGCACATACCGCATACGGCCTGGTGGGGACTGGCGGGCTCGAACCGCCGACCTCCTGCGTGTGAAGCAGGCACTCTGACCAGCTGAGCTAAACCCCCGACTGAATACTATTTTACCATATTTTCAAAAAATTTCAATCCCCAATTTTTAAATTTTTTACAATCCGTATTTATCTTTGATTCTTTCAAGCTTTTTGCCTATGGGCTTTTGCAGCAGCAATAGGAAAATCACGTTTGAAACGGCGTAAACAAGGGTAAACCGCGCCGCAGATACCGTTGCCGCAAGGTAGCGTTTAAGCGTGAAAGTGCCATCCCACCAAAGCACTGTCCATACGTCCATAAGCAAGGAAAACAGCGCGCCCGAAACTACGCCGTAAACCGCAAGCAATATGCGGCTGCGTTTAAGCGGGTCTGAAATTATGCCGGCTATAAACCCTATAAGCCCCCAAACGAACATTTGAAAGGGCGTCCATGGGCCTTGACCGAAATAAAAATCGGATATAACGGCGGAAAGCGCGCCGGTTAAAAAGCCCGCCTCGCCCCCGAAATACAGGGCGGTTATTACCACTATTGCCGTAACGGGCTTAAAGCCCGGCAGGGGAGTGAAAATTATTCTGCCCACCACGGCAAGGCTTACCATTACCGCAATTATCATCATTTCCTTTACGCGCGTTTTGCCGTTTTCAAAGGAAAGAAAGAAAGGAACACAGGCAAGCACCGCTATGCAAAGGGTTATCCAGGCGTATTGCTTATCCTTGAATATTACAGCTCCCGCAAGCACGGTGAGGGGGGTTAAAACGAGCAAAATAAGATTGATTAAAAGCTTTTTAGTCATTTTTTCCGCTCCGTTTGCACATTTCAACCACCTGCTCCACAGTTACGGCGTTTTTGAAAACAAAGCGCGATATTCTGCCGGCGGCGGTGGTGTAAAAGCTGTTTCCGCCGAAAAATTCATTAGGCGTGGCGGAAGAAATTATTTCTCCGTCAAAAAACAAGCCGCAGCGGTCGGCGTTTTCGGCGGCAAACTCAATATCGTGCGTTACCGTAACAACGGTTATGCCGCGTGCCTTAAGCTTTTTAAGAATTTCGGAAAGGTTTTGCTTTGAATGCGCGTCAAAGCCCTTTGTAGGCTCGTCAAGTAAAAGTATTCGCGGCTCTGACAGCATAATTTTGGCTATAGCGCATTTTTGCTGCTCGCCGCCACTCAAATCAAACGGGTGGCGCGAAAGCAGGGGGGCAATATCCAAAAGCTCGGTTATTTCTTCAATTTTAGCAGCGTGCTCCGCTTTCGGTACACAGCAAGTTTTTAGCATATCCTCAAAATCCTCGCGCACAGTGTCCTTTAAAAATACGTTTTGCGGCTCTTGCGGCAGCAGCGACAGGCAGTGCCTGTAAAGCGCTGCGCCCTTGTATTCCTTGATTTTTTTGCCCAAGATAACCGTTTTGCCGCGGTATGCGCGGTTAAGCCCCGCAATCACGCCGAGCGCGGTGGTTTTACCCACGCCGTTGCCGCCCAAAATAAAGTAGCTTTCGCCTTTATAAACCTTTAACGAGGTGTTTTTAAAAATATCGGGCAGATTTCTCTCATAGCGAAACCATACGTTTTTAAGCTCTATTGCAGCGCTTTCACTGTGAGTATAAGGCTTTTCTTTGTATTCCGCAATCGGCGCGCCGCCGAAGCTTTTCTCCAAAAAGTCCCTGCCCTCGCGCACGGTGAGGGGGCAAATACCGGGTAAATTAAGCTTTTCAAAAATACGCGTGGCTGACGGCAGCGCCGAGAGCATACGCTGACTTTCGGATATAGCTTTAAGCCTGCCCGATACCTCGCGCGGGGGGCAGGCGGCTATAACCCGCCCGTTTTCCATAACCGTTACGCTGTCCGCTACGGGCAGCAGCTCCTCCAACCTATGCTCGGCAATTATGACCGTGAGCGATAACTCGCGGTTCATTTTGCAAAGTGTGGCTATAAAGTCGGACGCGGCTATGGGGTCAAGCCTGCTTGTGGGTTCATCCAATATCAGAATATTCGGCTGCATTACCATAACTGAGGCAAGGTTTAAAAGCTGCTTTTGCCCGCCCGATAATTCATTGTTTTTTTTGCCGAACCAGCCCTCAATTCCGAAATATGAGGACATTTCCGCCACCCTGCGGCGTATAACCTCGCTGTCAATCCCTAAGCTTTCAAGCCCGAAAGCCAATTCGTGCCATACCTTATCGGTCACAATTTGGCTTTCGGGGTTTTGCATTACAAAGCCTATTTCGGCGGCGGAGCTGTGCGGTTCAAGCTTGGCAAGGCTTTTGCCGCAGTAAAATACCTCGCCGCTTTTATCCCCCGCAGGCGTAAGCTCGCGTTTCAGCATTTTAAGCAGGGTGGTTTTCCCGCAGCCCGATTCGCCGCATATAACGTTAAAGCTGCCCGCCTTAAACGAAAGGTTTATGTTATCAAGCGCCTTTTTTTCCGATTTCGGGTAGGCAAAGCTTAAATTTTCGATATGCAGTATTTCCATTTTAGCTCCTCCTTAATTTCGGTTATAAAGGGCAGAATTGCAAGCGCAAAATACGCCGAGCAGGTAATAATAAATCCGACATCCGCCTGTATTTTCGTAATTTCGGGGTAGTAGTAAAATTCCGTTTTACCGAGCGCTATGCCGATAAGCGTTACCGCAAAAAGGGCGAGCGCGGTTATAAGAAAAACAAGGTCGCGCAGAGAAAAGCGAAAAAGAGAAAAGCTTGTCCGCCTGCCTGTGCCGTAGCCGCGTGCTTTCATAGACATTGAGCTTTCAATTGCGCTTTCAAGCGCGCGGGTTATCATAACCGACATAACCGAAAACGCGGCTTTTATTTTATCAACATAGCTTTTTGAAGAATAAAGCCCCATTGCCTTTTGCGCGCGGCTTACCTCTTTCGATTGCCTTACAAACAGCGGAATGAACCTGAGCGCCGCCGAAAGCACAAGCGAAATTTTGGGGAAAGGGCGGGCAAAAAGCCAGAGGAATTTATCGCTCGACATAATCTCTCCCATACACTTACACCACAGCATTACGCCGATTACCGCCACGGCAATAGCCGCGCCGTAGGCGAACGCCTCAAGGGTTACGGGGTTGCCGTTTAAAAAGAAAAGGGGCGTTACGCCGTTGTGAGAGAAAAGCGGGTTTGTTACCGCCACCATAAGAAAAAGCGGAATATAAAAGCCCGTATTTTTAAGCGCCTTGCGCGGGCTTTCAAGCGAGAAACAAAAAGCTGCAGCGCCTGCAAGCGCCGACAGTTGAATTACGGGATGCCACACAAAAACGGCGATAATGATAACCGCAAAAAAGTAAAAAGCCGATACTGCGGGGTGATATTTTTCAAAGGCTCTCATTGCGTTTCCTCCCCCATCCATTCGCAGCCTACGTCCTTACCCAAATCGCAGGTGTAGACCCATTCTATAACGTCGCCGTTTTTTAGCTTATACTTTGAGCAGCCGTAATTCGGGTACTCGCCGTTTACCTTGTACATCCAGCCCGAAAGCGGGCCGCAGGAAAACTCGTAAAGATAGTTTATTCCCTGAACGTAAACGCTGCCGTAGCTGTTTTTATCCGCTCCCTGGTATTCCATTTGTATCTTATTATAGCGCGTGGCACGGCTTAAAATATCAAAAACCGTATCGCCCCTGCGCAGAACATACTCGGTTTGCGGCAGTATTACGCCGTCCTCGGGTAAATAATTGCCGTCTTTCAGCGGATTTTCAAGGTCTTCGGAATTATCTATGGCGGTTTTGCAGTTTACCGAAATAAAAACTGTTTCGCTGTCCTCGGTTATATCGTCTATATGGGTCAGGTAATATTCGTCAACCGACTGTATTTCCGTGCCGTTTATAACGAACGCGGCGGCAAGAATTATAAAGAGTATCGCAAGTATATCCTTTTTCATTCGTCTTCCTCGAACATTGCCGCCAATTCTTCCATTTCACGTATCTTTCCGGTTTTCCTGCGGCGTATTCTTACAAATACGAGAGTGCCGAGCGAGAGTATTACCGCAACCGATGCTGCGGCTATAATATAGGCGCGCAGCCTGTTATATATCTTGGTTTTGGTTTTCATAATATCCTCGCGGTTTTCAATCTTCGTTTTATCGTAGTCCGAAAGGGCGTTGTAGCGCTTAACTATATCGTCTACCGCTTTTTTGTCCTTTAGGGATATTTTATCATAGGGATAAAGCTTTTTCAATATATCCGCGTTAAGAGAATCGATTTCCTTTTGAATTTTCGCAATCTCCTCTTTTGCGGCGTTAAGCTTTTTAAGGTAATTTTCTTTGCCCTCAAAATCGTCGCTCCGATTCAGCTTTTCAAGCAGGGCTGTAACGGTAAAATACTGCTCGGTCGTAAGGCGCGCGGGCAGTGAGTCCACTGCCTTTCTGTCGCTCGGGGCGAAATAAAGCAAAGGCGTATCCTCTTGTGTTTCTTCCGTGCTCTCGGGCTTTGTATTCTCTGCGGCATCCGAGCTTTGGGGGCTTTGCGCGCCTGTAGGCGCTTGCGGTTTGCCCGAAGACGTGCCGCCCGGCTTGCTTTCGGGCGTATTGTCGTTATTTTTCGGCTCTTCGGGTGCTTCGGGCTTTCGGAAATCGTAAAGCGCGCCCTGCCCCTTTTGCTGCCGTATTACCGCCGCTAAGGCATATAAAACCTGTTCGCCCGCCATTGAGTTTGATTTATCGGGCTTTGAGCCGGGGTTATCGGGGTCGTAGGTGTATGAGTGAGCAAAGCCGCCGTCGGGCATACGGTATTTTAAAATGCCGTCTATCAGCGTCTTGCCGTTTTTTATAAACCGCGCGTCCTTTTGCGGGTCAATATTAAGGCTGCAAAGCGCCACCGCCACCTGCGCGGTGCTTTCGGCGTTCTGCGTGCCCCAGCTGAAGTAATCGCCGTCCTCCGTTTGCAAGCGCGAAAGGCAGGAGAGCGATTCATCTATAACCTGCTTTACCGTGCGGCTTATTTCTTGCTTTGAAGATTTAAGCGTATATCTGTATACCTTTTGCGAGGTATAATAGGGCGCTAAAGCCTGCACCGCCATTGCCGTAATATCGGGGTCGGAAGTCTTACCGTAAAGCGCAAAGCCGCCGTCCGATAACTGCTGACAGAGAATTTCTGTTATAATGCCGTCTCTTGTATTTATGCTGCCCTCGGGTATTTCATAGCGCAGCGAATCAAGGGCTATAAGCCCCCAAATCCAGCCGTTTATACCCTGCCTGCCAAGCTTTTCCCTGTTGTAAGTTCCGTCGGCTATCAGGTTTATCGGGTTTCCGTCCTTATCCGTGCCGAAGCTCGTAGGGTCGCCGCCCGCCGCCAGCACCGCAAGGCTTATTCTGTGCCATTCGGTAGCCTTTGCGGCGGAAAGCTTGCCTTTTTCTTCATATTTTTTTTCAACATAAGCCTTTAATACGGCAAGGTAACGGTCGTAATCCTCTAAAATCCCTAATCGGCTCATACCTATGGGATACCAGTCGCCCGGCGTAGTGCCCGCAAGGCTTAAAAATTTATCATTAAAAAACGTGCCGCCGTCCTCTGCGCCGTTATCAAGCCTTTTCCGGTTTATAATTCCGTTTGCAACGCTTAAAAGCTCCTCGCTGCCCTTATATTCGGCGGCGGAAGCGGGAATATAAACGAGCAGGCACAGAACAGCCGCCCATATTGCAATAATGCGTTTCATTTTTTATGCCGCCAAAAGCCTTTGCCGCAAAAGCGTAAGGTCTGCCGAGTTGTGCGCGCCGTCCGAGTTTATATCCGAATTAAGGGTTATCTTATGATTATTTGCGGTGATTTTTTTAAGCACTATCATATCAAGTATATTTACTTCGCCGTCTACATTTACGTCGTACGGCTTTTCGGCATCGGAAACGGCTTTCATAAGCGCGTTCGCCGCAGCGTCAACATCCTCTTGTGCGGCGATCAAATCACTGCCTAACGCAATTGCGCTGTTAAATTTCTCATTTATTGTTTTTATATCAAGTAAAAGGTTTTTCTTTGGAGATGAGTTTATTTCGGCTATAGATGTTAACAAAGCTGCCTTATCCGCACCGTCATAATATTTGTTATCGCCCCAACTGATTGAAACTCCGAGGTCAGCCCCATACCCGTTCAGTGTGAATTGAATCCTTACAACATCACCGTCGGAAACATAAAAATCCGAAAACCCTACATTCGTAAATTCATTGTTGAGCGTTACCATCCATCCCGCCATCCCATTATAATCAAATTCGCCGAGTGTATTTTCTTTTGTGCCGTATGCCCACCCTATATCGGGTTCGGGAACTTTTTCCGCAAGAATAGGCAGAATACGCTCCGTATCTAACTCTTCGGGAATATCAAGCTTTGCACCGTATCCGAAGCATTCTTTACTTCCGTACGGTAATGCCCCGCCCGCTCCTAATCTTGACATATAAAATCCACCGTCTATTTCCCCTGTGCGGTCATAGGAAAAACCGTTCTCACTCAACAGTCGGTCAAGCACCTTTGCAGCGTTTTCTCCCTCATATACCGGTACTAAAACCGGTTCTAATATGTATCCGTATCCTATGGTCAGCGCCTCAATCGACCAAGTGGCATAACCTGTAATTTCATCTTCTTCCGCCGCAGCGCTGAGCGCCGGGGCGGCGCTTACCGTCAACAGAGTGAGGGTTAAAAAGAGTATTAAATTCCGCTTTAGTTTTTTAAACATTTTTCTTTTCTTCCTTTTTCATTATTTTAAACCCGCGCTTTTTAATTTTTGCGCGAATCCGTTTTTCGGTTCGTTTTTGCAGGGTCTCCCGCCTTTTTTCGCTTACCTCTTTAACTCCCGCTTTTTCAAGCGCGCGCGGCCACGGGCCTAAGAGGGATTTTATCATTGCGGCCTCCGCCTCGGTAAAATCGCTTTTTTTCGGCAGCCTGCCGAGAACCGAATATTTTTCCTTTAAAAGCGCAATGCAGGCATCGCGCGAACGGCCGTCCATAAAAAATTCCCCCTTATTAAACCGAAAAAACCGCTCACCCTTAAAATAAAGGTGAACGGCTTATACGCAACGCAAAAACAGCCCTTTTGCAAGTTTGCAAAAACGCTTTTTTATAACGGCGATACTTTTCCTTACCCAAAAGTAAAATTAAGACCGACTGCAAACGGCGAGTATTCCGACTTATCGGCTGCCCGAAATACGGTAATGGCGGTTGCACCGGATTCGCACCGGGTTTCCCTCTTATCGGCATAAGCCGAGCCTGTTTACAGCATAATTATTAAGTTCGGTCTTATTATATCAGGCGAATGCGGGTTTGTAAACATTTTTTTGCAAATGTATTGATTTAAGCGCCCCGCGGCAGTATAATTTTAAATATTATCGGCTCTGCGGGGGCATTATAGTATTGTCTACTCGTAATCCTCAATTGCCTGCATCGCTTCTTCACGCGTGGGAAAGGCAATGCCGTTTTCCAAAATGCGCACATCCTCTTCGGGTAATTCTTCAAGGCTTATTTCACCGAACACGGCGTTTACCTTGCCGTCGTTATAAAGCGCCACGGAATTTCCGTAGGCTTTAAGCACCCAGCCCGCAGGCTCGTAATTCCTGTTTTCCGCCGCCAGCCCTATTACGATAAGTATTATTACCGCCGCGGCGGTAAGCACCGCTGCCGTTATTAAAATATTACGGCGTTTTTTCATTTTCATAATCCACCTTCTTTTATATGTAAATTTTGCCCTTATTTTTCCTTTATATTCATTTTCGGGGGGTGCAGCCTTAAATGGTTGCGGTTTTTATAATTTTATTTTTAATTTTGCTTATTATCGCGGCGGCTTACTTTTGCTACCGTTTGGCGTTTTCAGTGCCTAAGCAGAGCAGGGAGTCGCTTTTTGAAATGCCCGATACCGAGCAATATACCCCCTACAGGGACGCCGCAAGACAGATGATAAGCGAGGCGCTTGAAATTCCGTACAAGGAAGTCACCGTTACATCATATGACGGTCTGCGCCTTTTCGGCAAATGTTATTTTGCAAATAAAAGCGCGCCGTGGCTTATTATGATGCACGGGTACAGGAGCGGCGCTGAAAGAGATTTTTGCGGCGGGCTTAAATTCGGCATTGAAGCAGGGTTCAACGTGCTGCTTGTCGACCAGCGCGCCCACGGAAAAAGCGAGGGGAAATGCCTTACCTTCGGTATAAAAGAAAGGCGCGATTGTCTTTCTTGGGTGAATTACGTTGTGTCAAAAGCGGGGAAGGACTGCGAAATTGTGCTTTACGGTATGTCAATGGGCGCGGCTACCGTGCTTATGGCGGCGGGGCTTAATTTGCCGCGAAACATTGCGGGCATAGTGGCGGACTGTGGCTACAGCTCGCCAAAGGCAATAATTAAAAAGGTAATTCGCGAAATGCACTATCCCGTTTTTCCCACGTACTTTTTGGTAAGGCTCGGGGGTGTGCTTTTCGGCGGCTTTGATATTGAGGAAACGTCCGCCGCAGCGGCTATGGATGGGTGCGATATTCCCGTTCTTTTTATTCACGGCGAGGACGACCGCTTTGTACCCTGCGATATGGGCAGGGAAAACCATAAGCGCTGCCGCTCGGCAAATAAAAAAATACTTACCGTGCCCGCTGCGGGGCACGGTATGAGCTATATGACGGATAAAAAAGCATACCTTAGCACCGTCTCGGAATTTTTAAAAGCCGTTTTGAAAAAAGGCTTACAAAATTAGCCTTTTTCTCCTATAACTTAAAATTAACAGCATTTTAAAAAAAGTATTGACTTCATTTTTATTTGTGGTAATATGTGTACACCCAATATTAAAAATTATAAATGGGGTGTCTGCTATGACAACGGCAAAGCCACAGTTCGACAGAGACAAAATATTAAAAGAAGAAAAAACGTTGCTTGATTGTTATTCCGGTGAAAATCGGGGATTTTTAGCAACGCTTTTTCGTTTTTACAAGGGGAATTACGGCAATCTTTTAATGTCGGCGATAATGTTTTTTATAAAATCCTCGCCAAGTTGGATTTTACCGCTTATAACTGCGGGGGTTATAAACATAGCTACCGAAAAGCCCGAGGACGCCGTGAAAAGGTTTATAATTTACGGCGCGGTGACGATTGTGATTCTTTTGCAGAATATTCCCACCCACACGCTGCATATGAAATATTTAAGCCGCGCGCAGCGCAGCGTTGAGGCGGGGCTTCGCGGCGCTATGATAAGAAAGCTGCAGCAGCTTTCCGTCACATTTCATAAGGAGACCGAATCGGGCAAGATACAGTCAAAGGTAATGCGGGATGTTGAGGCGATTGAAAACTTTACGGGGCAGATTTTTACCACCACGCTTACCGTTATTACCAATATGGCAATATCGCTTGCAATAGTAATAACCAAGAATATATATGTTTTTCTTATGTTTTTGGTCTGCGTTCCGTTTGCGGTGTTTTTAAGCAATATTTTCAAAAAGAAAATGCGGGCGCAAAGCCACGATTTCCGCAAGAAAATGGAGAGCACCGCGTCGGATGTGCTTGATATGGAGGAGCTTATTCCCGTAACGCGGGCGCACGCGCTTGAAAAAAACGAGATAAAAAAGCTTACCGCCAGCGTTACCGAAATTGCCGAGAGCGGCTATAAAATGGATAAGATATACGCCGTGTTCGGCTCGGTAAACTGGGTAATGTTTTCGCTGTTTCAAATGATATGCCTTTTCTTTACGGGCTTTTTGGCGTTTAGGGGGCAAATAACAATAGGCGACGTATCGCTTTATCAAAGCTATTTCGGCGCGCTTATCGGTCAGGTTTCAAGCATAATAGGGCTGCTGCCCATTATTTCAAAGGGCGCAGAGGCAATAAACTCAATAGGCGAAATACTCAATTCCCACGATATTGAGAATAACGACCGAAAAATAAAGATGAAAAACCTTGAGGGCGGCTATGAGTTTAAGGACGTCTGCTTTAAATACGACGACCGCACGCCTGTACTGAACGGCTTTTCGCTTACGGTGAGCCCCGGCGAGACGGTGGCGCTTGTGGGCGAATCGGGCTCGGGTAAATCCACGGTGCTGAACCTTGTTATAGGCTTTAACCAAATAGACAGCGGCAGCTTTAAAATAGACGGAATTGACGCAGACAAAATAAATATGCGCTCTTACAGAAAATTTATATCGGTAGTGCCGCAAAGCTCCATACTTTTTTCGGGCACAATAAAGGAAAACATAACCTACGGCAGAAAAAACGTGACAAAGGATATGCTTGATTACGCCGTAAAAGCGGCAAGGCTTGAAAGCGTTATTGAAAAGCTGCCCGACGGAATAAACACCATGGTGGGCGAGCACGGCGCTAAGCTTTCGGGCGGTCAGCGGCAGCGAATTTCCATTGCCCGCGCAATAATAAGAAACCCGCGCGTTATAATTTTCGATGAGGCTACAAGTGCGCTTGATTCGGTAACCGAAAAGGAAATTCAAACGGCTATAGAAAACCTTACCGCCGACAGAACCACCTTTATTGTGGCGCACCGCCTATCCACTATAAAAAATGCCGATAAAATCGCCGTTATGGACGGCGGAAGATGCGTTGAATACGGTACATACGAGGAGCTTATGGCGAAAAAGGGCAGATTTTACGAGCTCAAAAAGCTGCAATCTTAACGTAACGATACGCGTTGGTATTTTTTCGGCGTTGTACCGAACCGTTTTTTGAAAAGCGAAATAAAATGCGAATAATCGGGAAACCCGCTTTTTTCCGCGGCTGCCTGAACGCTTTCTCCGCGTTCAAGCAGCTTTTTTGCGTTTGCAAGGCGGCGGTTTTCTATGTATTTCGAGGGGGTTATATCAAGCTCTTCCCTGAAAGCCCTGTGAAGCGAGCTGCGGCTTATAAAAAATTTTTCGCAAAGCATATTAACCGAGCATTCGCCGCCGAAATTATTGTCCGCATATTCCAAAATTTCGCCTAAGCGCGCCGATATACCGACCGACGGCTCGGTTCTGTCCCTGTTTTTTTCTATTATATCAAGCACGCCCGCCGCTGCCGCCAAATTTTCCGCCGACGTAGGCTTTTGCTCCTGACAGGCAAGCATATTATCAAAAAGCGAGCGTAATTTATCTTTATCGCTGCGGCTTAGGGTTATGCGGTTTTTCTCGCCCGCCGCGCGCTGTAAAAAGGGCGAAAGCAGGTAGGAATACTCCGCCGACGCCTTTACCCAAAAGCAATAGCAGGTATGTATCTGGTCGGAATGATAAATGCAATAGTGTATCTCGTTCGGCTTGGAAATTATAATGTCCCCCGTGTTGACGGGGTAGACCTTATTTTCCACCGCAAACGAAACATTGCCGCTTACATTAAAATAAATTTCGCAATAATCGTGAATATGCGCGTCGTCGGTCGGGTGCAAAGCGCCGATAATATCGTGTCTGCTGTATTCGGTTACCGCGTATAAACCGCCGTTCGGCAGTATTTTTTTAAGATAATGTATTTCCATAGTCTCACCTTGACACGAATATCATATTTTTAGGGTAAAATCTCATAGTATTTTATTTTTGTTTATGGTATACCACATTGTGCCGAAAAAGTAAAGTAAAATTTTTTTATGAGGTGTGTTTATGTTTTCTTTACCTATACCGTTACTTATCGTTTTATCCGTAATCGCGAGTGCACTTATCAGTATTCTGCGTGGAATATATTCCAAAAGCTACCCGATGACAGGCGTGTATTTATGGCGGTTTAATTTTTATCAGAACATATTTTGTTTTTTGTCTATACTGTTGATATATCTCTTTTCGGGAACAGAGTTCAGCTTCAGCGTATTTTCCGTGCTGCTCGGCGCGGCGCTTGCCGTCGCCAATATTTTAAGCCTTGAGGGGCTGCTGCAGGCTCAGGCTTGCGGCTCGTTTGCCTATACGTCCGTTATAGTGGCGCTTTCGGCAATAATACCCAGTATGAGCGGGCCTGTGCTGTTCGGAGAAAAGGTGACCCTTTCGCAATTTGCGGGCATAGGGCTTATGATAATATGCATTATTCTCTCTCCCGGAAAGGACGGGGGAGAAAAACGCGCGGTCAATTTTAAATGGCTGCTTTTCTGCGCGGTGGCGTTTGTGTTTTCGGGTGCAGTGGGCGTTGTGCAGAAAATACACCAAAATAACGCCGCGCACAGGGCGGAAATGCCCGCTTTGCTGCTCACCTGCTTTTTTGCGTCCTTTTTACTGTCCGGTATTAAGCTGATTATCGAACGCGGGCGGATGAAAAGAAAAGGCGAGAGCCTTAATAAATTAACCCCCGCCGTTTTGCTTTTTCCTGCGGTTTCGGGGCTTTGCTTTGCCTTTCCGCACACAATAAACCTGTTTTTATCGGGCAGGCTTGCCTCGGTGGTGTTTTTCCCCACAATAAACCTTTGCCCTATGATGCTCACAATGCTTTACGCAGTTTTCGGTTTCAAAGAAAGGCTAACCGCCAAGCAGTGGGCGGGAATTGCGATAGGCATTTTATCCACTGTATTTGTAAGCGGTATTATATAGACAAAGAAAGTGTTGATTATATTTTTTCCGAATGTTAATAATGTATTTATAAATCGGTAGTATAATAGCTTTTATTTCCGATGTTTGGAGGGAAACCGATGCTTAAATTGGAAAACATTAAAAAGGATTATATAACCGGGGATGCCACGGTGCACGCGCTTAAAGGCGTAAGCGTTGAATTTCGGAAAAGCGAATTTGTATCAATACTCGGGCAGTCGGGCTGCGGAAAGACCACATTGCTTAATATTATAGGCGGGCTTGACAGATACACAAGCGGTGAGCTTTATATAGGCGGCAGGGCTACAAGCGATTTTCGCGATAGAGACTGGGATAACTACCGCAACCACTCGGTAGGCTTTATTTTTCAAAGCTACAACCTTATTCCGCACCAATCGGTGCTTTCAAACGTGGAGCTTGCGTTAACGCTTACGGGCGTTCCGCGCACAGAGCGCCGCCGCAGAGCGGCAGAGGCGCTTGAAAAGGTGGGGCTTGCCGACCAGCTTAATAAAAAGCCGAATGAAATGTCGGGCGGGCAGATGCAGCGCGTAGCCATTGCCCGCGCACTTGTAAACGACCCCGAAATACTGCTTGCCGATGAGCCTACCGGCGCGCTGGATAGCGAGACATCCGTTCAGATAATGGAGCTTTTAAAGGAGATCTCTAAGGATAGGCTTGTAATAATGGTGACCCACAACCCCGAGCTTGCAGAGCGGTACTCCACGCGTATTATAAGGCTGCTTGACGGCAATATTACGGACGATACCATTCCCTACTCGGGTGACGAGGAGGAAAAAACAGCGGAGAAAGGCGGCAAGCGCCCCTCAATGTCGTTTTTAACGGCGCTCTCCCTATCGCTTAACAACCTTATGACCAAAAAGGCAAGAACCTTTTTAACCGCCTTTGCAGGGTCTATCGGTATTATAGGAATAGCGCTTATTTTATCGCTTTCAAACGGCGTGAACGCGTATATCGCGCGGGTAGAAGAAGAAACGCTTTCAAGCTACCCCATAACGATTGAGCAGGCGGGAATGGACGTAAGCCAATTGGTAAGCGACCTTATGGGGAAAAACGAGCCGAGCGGCGACCGAGAGGACGGCAAAATTTACAGCAACAACATTATGACCGAAATGATGTCTACCATGGTGAACGGCATTTCGGCGAATAATCTTTCGGAATTAAAGAAGCATATTGAAAAGACCGCCGATTTTTCGGATAATACAAGCGAGATCGAATACAAATATTCAACGGTTATGAATATATACGATGAAAAGGGAAAACGCGTAAACCCGAATACCGTGTTTTCAACCGTATTCCCCGAAGGTCAGAGCAGCGGCAGCGGAAATATGCAATTGTCCTCCTCATTTTCCAATACCGAGGTATGGACGCGCCTTTTTGAAAACAAGGAATTTTTGAAAAAGCAGTACGCGGTTATTGCGGGGCGTATGCCTGAGAAATACAACGAAATTGTGCTTGCGGTGGATAAAAACAATCAGATAAGCGACTACGCACTCTATTCTTTGGGGCTTAAGGATTCGGCAGAGCTTGAAGAAATGATGAAAAAGGCGCAGGCGGGCGAAAAAATAGAGCCTACCGCAGAAGTAAGCTACACATACGACGATATTTTGGGGCTTAAATTCAAGCTGCTTTGCAATACCGATTATTTTGAAAAGAACGCCGACGGCACATGGAGCGATAAAACCGAGGATTCGCTTTACGTTTCTTCAAAGCTTAACTCGGCTGCCGAGGATATAACCGTGGTGGGAATAATAAGACCCGCCGATTCGTCGGTTGCAAACCAAACGAGCGGCTTTGTGGGCTACCCCGAATCGCTTATGGAGCACCTTATAAACAAGGTGAACGACAGCGATATAGTAAAGGCGCAAAAAGCCGAGCCCGAAAAGGACGTTTTCACGGGCAGACCTTTTGAGACCGACGCGGATAATATGACCTACGAGCAACTGACGGCATATATAGCCACCCTGCCCGAAAAGGAGCAGGCGGAATATAACGCGTATATAAACCAAATGACCGCCGCAGGGCAGACCAAGGAGCAGATAACCGAGCAATTCAAAACGGCTATAAAGGAAAAAAGCAATAACGCCACATATGACGGCAATCTAAAGCTTATGGGTGTATCCGATTTAAGCGAGCCTTCGGTTATAAATATCTACCCCAAGGATTTTGAGGCTAAGGAGAAAATTTCCGACCTTATAACCGAGTACAACAAGGGCGTGGGCGACGCCGAAAAAATAACCTACACAGATTATATAGGGCTTATGCTTTCATCCGTTACCACAATTATAAACGCAATAAGCTATATTTTAATTGCGTTTGTAAGCATTTCGCTTATAGTTTCATCTATTATGATAGGCATTATAACCTATATTTCGGTTTTGGAGCGCACAAAGGAAATAGGCGTGCTGCGCGCCATGGGCGCCTCGAAAAAGGATGTTTCGCGCGTGTTCAACGCCGAAACGATCATAGTGGGCTTTGCCGCAGGGGCAATAGGCATTGGGGTGACCTTACTGCTGCTTATTCCCATAAACGCGATAATCGCCGCCATAACCGATATTTCGGGGCTTGCCGTGCTGCCGTTTGCGGGCGGGGTTGCGCTTGTTGTTATAAGTATGCTATTAACCCTTATAGCAGGCTTGTTCCCCTCAAAGGTGGCGGCGAAGAAAGACCCCGTTACCGCGCTGCGCAGCGAGTAAAATTAAGTATATTTATTTCACCGAACATTACAATTTTATTGACATTTTAAGGAAAATACTGTAATATGAAACCGAAAGGGTGAGGTGGAATAAATGAAAAAAATACTGTCGGTAATTATTTCAATTCTTATGCTGTTTACGGCTTTGCCGTTTGCGGCTGCAGCGGATAGCACGGGAGAGCTTGTGCCCAAAAGCATTTCGGCTGTTGCGGGTAAACCTCTGCTTGAAGGGGTAGAGGGGCATATTGAAAACCTCGGCGAGGAAAACGAGTGCTTTGTGTATGAACTGCAGTATGCCGAGCCGATAATAACGGTTGAATTTGAAAACGGCGAAACTAAGGAATATAGACATGGGTTGGATTATTTATTTGATTGCCAAAACGAGAGCGGAATTATGTTTAAATCCGGCAATGTTTATCAAGTAGAGGACGGAAAGTACAGGGCGGAAATAGCAATTGACAGAACGTCGCTTTCGTGCTTTATTGAGCTTGAAGTTATTGCAAACCCGGTTGAGGGTATTTTCGTAAATATGAACGGCGGAAATACTATATTTGAAAATACGTGCGGCAGCCGGGAAACCGACGATGCGGGTAATTCGTATTATAACTACAATACGTGGGATATACTGTCGGCTTTAAACCCCGAAATCACCGTATCTTATAAGGATAAGGAAAGAGAACCCGATACATTTTTATATAACGACAGATTTGAATTTGAGCAGGAAAGCGGCTGGAATATAACCGAAAAGGATATTCCGCTGCAGACCGCCGATAATCCGTGGACCGCAGGCAACGGCTACTCGTTCAAGCTTGACTATATGGGCGCGGATTGCGAGGTGTGGTTTTATATAAGGGAATTGCCGGTTAAAGCAATAAGCGCTAAGGCTACTCGGAAAATTTTAGAGGATAATACCGTAAAATACACCGACGAAAACGGCATAGAATATGAAGCTTACGATATTACCGCTGCCACTCCCACGGTAACGCTGTATAAAGACAGTGATGATTATATGAATTATACCTATTGGGCAATGGAGCAGGCTTTTTCAAGGGAATACAAGGGTGTGAGCTATTCCTTTGATTCCGATCAAGGTCCTGATAATGTATGGGGAATCGGCACACACACGGCGGTATTTCATTTCGGGGAGCTCAGTTGTGAGTTTCAGGTAGAAATAGTAGAAGATCCTATTGCCTCTATAAGCGCAAGGGCTGAAATGTCGCCTATAGCGGGTGATACAACAGAAATGATTGATGAAGCTACGGGCGAGGAATATCAGGCATATGAAATGTACAGCTTTTTGCCGACCATGATAATTACCCTGAAAAACGGGGAAACCGAGGAATATACCTACGGTGATTATTGGTTTGCAGAGGAAAAATACGGCTTGGAATGGTATTTTGAAACCGACCAAAGCCCGAATTATATCTGGGAGCGCGGCATCCACACGGCGACGCTGCATTTCGGCAGCTTTAAATGCACATTTGAGGTTGAAATAGCCGAGAACCCGATTGAGTATATTTCGGCAAGGGCAACAAGAAAGCTTATAGAAAACATTGATTGCGGTGAAGCGTATGACGGAGAGAAAACATACTTAAGGTATAATACTTACCGCTCCTACCCCGAAATAACGGTGAAGCTTAAAAATTCGGCAAAGCCGATAGTATGCAAATGGGAAGAGGCGTATAAAAAGCTTTCGGGGTTTGGCATAACAAGCTGGGAAATTCGCGACGACCAAAGCCCGGAAAATCAGTGGGGAGTCGGCGAAAAGCATACGGTAACTTTGATAATGTCCGGCATAAGCACCGATTTTGAAATCGAGACTGTTGAAAATCCGATAGATAAGCTTGAGGTAAAGCCGAACGGTACGATTTATTTGGAAAAGAGCGGAATGTACGATATATACTCTACCGACTACACCGTTACAGTAACCTATAAGGACGGCTCGGTTAAAGAGTACAGCTCAAGCAGTATTAAAGATGAAACGGGATATGACCTTGAGATAAGGAACGAAACCCGTTGGACCGAGGCGGGAACATACCGATTAAACGCAAGCTTTATGAACAAAGAAACAAGCTTTGAGGTTGAGCTGAAGGATGTGCCCTATTCCGAAATAAAGCTGAGAGAAAGCGAAAATCACGAGCTTATAATTACCCTTGTGGAAGACGGAATATCCACCGACTATTGCGTTATGGGGCTTATAAAGAATTGTGTGAATAAATATGATCTGAGTGCGGATGTTGTAACCGATAAACAGATACTTCGCCATGTGCTTTTTATGTGGCAGACAAATGAAACCGACAGGCCTTCGGGCGTCAGTGCATGCAAAGGCTTGCGGATAGTGTATCTCGGTATTATGAGCAATGCAATAGAAAACGGCTCAAGCTGGTTTGAAATGTATAACAGTTTGGATCTTTTGGGTGAAACGTACTTCAGTGCCGTAAACGAGGGCAGTGCGTTCCGCGGAAAGGTAACGCCCGACAGAATAGACGCAATGCTTTCGGTTGCCATAAATTTAGAAATAAATTTTCTGTCCGGAATGAACTATCAGGATAAAATCAAATTTGATAAATATGACCGCTATTATATTGCGTCGGTTTCCGAAGCCGAGCAGCTTCTGGAAAAGTATTTCGGCGAGACCGATATTGACGTTACCTACTCCGAACACTATGTGAACGACACCGTGGAAATTAAGGTTATAGATACATTTGCCGCGGAATTTGCAATGCTTGTTTATAATCCCGATACTGCGGAATGGGTTTTCAGAAACGCAGACGGAATTATTACAAAGAAAGCCGAAAGCACCGAAGACTCCGGCATAAAGGCGGGATTTTACGGAGATGTCGACCTCAGCGGCGGTATTGATATTCTTGACCTTATTAAGGTAAAGAAGACAGCCGCAAGGAACGAGTATGACCCGTTTTGCGATTATGACGGCGACGGTTATGTAGGCGCATCGGATGTTGCGGGGCTTAAACAATTGCTTTTCAGCGTGTATTCAAGCGTTAAGGGCGATATAAACGGCGACGGTGCGGTTAACAGCGAAGACGAAAGCTGGCTGATGAAGCTTATTATTGAGGGTACGGAAGCATACTATGCGCCCTATGCCGATATAAACGGCGACGGTAAAATAGATAAGGCCGACTGCAAAGAGCTGCGCAAAATACTCTCGCGCCTGTAAAGAAAAATACTTGACATACCGATAAATATATGCTATAATCTCACCTGTAAAGCTCTGAACTTTACAGGTGAGGTGCTTTTATGGAGAAAAATTTGCATA